>JBOHNC010000329.1:0-5597 GCA_050730415.1 Planctomycetota bacterium | reverse complement strand
ATGGATAGGTTTCCAGAGCTGAAGGGGCGGTTGAGGGGAAGAGCGGGCGTGCCCGCCCGCGGGCCCGGCGAAGAGAGCGCGAAACGCGCTTTTCAGCGGAAACGCTCGGGGACTCGCTGGACACGGGCTGGTCAGCCCGTGCCACGACGGAAGGCGCTCGCGCGCAAGAGAAAGGCAAATAGGGACCGCGGCTTGGCCGCGGATTTTTCAGGCACGGGACTGGAGACTCGTGCCACAATGCATCGGGCATTCCAAAGGAATGGATAGGTTTCCAGAGCTGAAGGGGCGGTTGAGGGGAAGAGCGGGCGTGCCCGCCCGCGGGCCCGGCGAAGAGAGCGCGAAACGCGCTTTTCAGTGGAAACGCTCGGGGACTCGCTGGACACGGGCTGGTCAGCCCGTGCCACGACGGAATGCGCTCGCGCGCAAGAGAAAGGCAAATAGGGACCGCGGCTTGGCCGCGGATTTTTCAGGCACGGGACTGGAGACCCGTGCCACAATGCATCGGGCATTCCAAAGGAATGGATAGATTTCCAGAGCTGAAGGGGCGGTTGAGGGGAAGAGCGGGCGTGCCCGCCCGCGGGCCCGGCGAAGAGAGCGCGAAACGCGCTGTCCCGCGGAAACGCTCGGGGACTCGCTGGACACGGGCTGGTCAGCCCGTGCCACGACGGAATGCGCGCTGGGGCGCGCAAGAGAAAGGCAAATAGGGACCGCGGCTTGGCCGCGGATTTTTCAGGCACGGGACTGGAGACCCGTGCCACGGGACGCGGGGACATTTGATGGGCAGGGGGTGGAAGAGGAAGACGAAGAAAAAGATTAGCGCGAAACGCGCTGTCCCGCGGAAACGCTCGATGACTCGCTGGACACGGGCTGGTCAGCCCGTGCCACGTCGGAGGGGGGGCAGGCATTTCAGCGGCGGCGGAAGCGGCGGATGTTGGTGCGGCGCTTGGCGGATGAATCCTTGGGGCCGCCGGGTTCGGGCGGCGATTTCGGCGTGGGGGAGCCGGGATCGAAGGCGGGGGTGTCGGCGGTGGGAATGGCACTGGTGTTGAGGGGGGAGGAGGCGACCAGGCCGCTGCGCCGGCCGCTCGATTTCTGCGGCGGGGCAATTGTCGATTCGCCGAGCTTCAAGGGCGGCCGGGCGATCGGCGTGCTGCTGCGGATGGCATTCAAATCGGCGATCATGTCGCTGTAGCTGGCGTAGCGGTCGGCGGGATTTTTGGCGGCCATCGCCTCCAGCACGCGGCACAGATCCAGGGGGATCTCCTGCGGCAGCAGATCGTGCGGACTGGGCACCACCATGTTCAAATGGGCCTGGCGGATTTCCTGCGCGGTTCGGCCTTCGAAGGGCGTGCGGCCGACCAGCATGCGGTAGGCGGTCAGGCCCAGCGCGTACATATCGACGCGGAAATCCTGGTTCAGTTCGCCGCGCACCTGTTCGGGGGCAATGTAGTTCGGGGTGCCCTGAGCAAAGCCCACATTTTCCTTGTCTTCCTCGCTCATGGAGCGCGTCTGGCCCAAGCCCAGATCGGTGATCTTCACGCGGTAAAACGACCCGGCCGAGGTTTTCTCGCGGATCACGATCATGTTGCCTGGTTTGACGTCGCGGTGAATGATCGCGCGGGCTTCGGCGTGGGCGAGACCGGCGGCCACCTGTTCGAGAATATCCAGGCAGGTGGCCACCTTCAGGCGCCGTGCGCCGCTCAGGAGGTCGGCCAGATTCGGCCCGGCGACGAACTCCATGGCGAAATAGTGGACGCCTTTGTCTTCGCCGACATCGATGCCGGCGACGATGTTGGGGTGATTCAAGCGGGCGACGAGGCGGGCTTCGCGCTGGAACTGGCGCACGGCCGATTCCTGCTGGGCCAGGCGGTGGGCGAGAATTTTCAGCGCCACGATGCGGTTGAGGCCTTCCTGGCGAGCCTTGTAGACGGAGCCCATGCCGCCGGATCCGAGCTTCGAGAGCAAGGTGTAGCTGCCGATGATCTGCCCGCCGGCCTGGCGATTGAGGATTTGCGCTCGCTGGGCCGCGCTGATCAAGCCGTCCTGGACCAGCATGTCGCCCAGCGGGACTTGGCGGCCTTCCTGTTGCAGCAGTCGGCGCTGTTTGGTCAGCTCGGCCGCCAGTTTATCGCTGGTGACGAAGCCCAAGTCGACGGCGATTTCGCCAAAGCGGCGCGTATCGAATGCGGCCATTGTTTCACCCGGTTGCGTACGTCTCAAGTTGGTGGGCCCGCCGCGGAAACAGCCGCGACGAAAAAAACCCAAAGCATGAAGGATGTTCCGCCTCAGACAGGCCTGCAAGGGGCGGATAAAAGGCGAAAATTGCGGTCACGACTCCTGCAGCGCGAGTTCCTCAACCTGCGGGCGAAAGCACTCTATGCGTTCGCCCTTCCCTTTTCCTTTGGCACCGCTTGCTCCGCGCCAACGCGGCCGGCGATGAACCACGGATTGAACCGGCGTGCCAGCGCACGGCCTGCCGGGTCAACATGTATCACACAGCAAAAGTAATACCGGATTGGAGAAATCCTTGCAAGGCCCGATTCGTTTCAGATCTAACTGCCACACTCACCCGTCCTTGCAAGTATCCAAATCTTTTAGAATCTAGTTAAGCATTGTTGCGCCATGTGCGTAAATGGACTATCATAGGCAACTTCCCATGGCGCTCGACAACTTTTGTTCACACTTTGGACATTCACTGTACTGGCTCGAAGGGTCCTGCACATGCGCTGGATGCTCGCAATTTTTTTTCTAGCCGGCTACGCCGGTGCATTTTGGATCGGCCGCCGAGCGGCTCAACGGTACAAAAAGCGCTCCGAAATGCTGCTTCTGCCGTGCTTGGCTGCCATGCTGTTCTATCTGCTGCTGTATTACTCGCCGCAGTTGGAATTCGACATTTTCCGGTTTCATGGCTACCTGTACGTGCGGCCGTGGTGGATGCCGGTGCTGGTGTTCTTTTTTTTCGGGCTGGCCTTCGAACGGCTGGAATTGCGGCGCAAGCGGGTCGGCATCGCAATCCTGGCCGGGCTGGTGGGGATCCTGTACTGCATGCGCTTGGGCGCCTTCGCGCTGGCTCCGGCGAACCACCTGAACGGCCAGCCCCGAGGGCCTTCGGGGGTGTGCATGCAAACATCGGGCTATAGCTGTGGCGCCGCCGCCGCGGCCACGTTGCTGGCGCAGATCGATGTTCAGGCCAGTGAAGCGGAAATGGCGGAGCTGTGCGGCACGAACGCCATGATGGGGACGGACACATTCAGCGAAATGTGCGGGTTGCGGGAAAAGCTGCGGGGCACGCGGTACACGCTGAAACTGATCACGCACGCGACGTTGGAGGATATCCGCGGGCTCCGGTATCCGGCGCTGGCGACGATGCACTTGACGACATTCATCGACCACTGGATTGTGGTGACGGGGGCGGACGAGCAGGGGGTGCGGACGCTGGATCCGCTGCGCGGGGCGGACCAACGAAGCATTGCGGATTTTATGGGGAGCTGGCGGGGGGATTTGGTGGAGCTGGTGCCCAAGGGTGGGCGGTGAATTGTTGCGCCGGGATTGGGGGAGCGGACGAAGAAACCGGTCGAATGGAAGGAGATAAGGTGCGCGCTTCGCGCGCCTTTTTTATGCACGGGACGGCGTCCCGTGCCACGATGCTGCGGGCGGTTGAGGGGAATGGATGGACTTTCGGAGCCGAAGGGACGGTTGGGAGGAAGAGCGGGCGGGCCCGCCCGCGGTCCCGGCGAAGAGAGCGCGAGACGCGCTTTTCAGCGGAAACGCTCGAGGACTCGCTGGACACGGGCTGGTCAGCCCGTGCCACGACGGAAGGCGCGCGGGCGCGCGAGGAAGATAAGGCGCCGGGTTTTTTGGCCACGGGCCATCGGCCCGTGCCACTTGGGTGGGGGGCATTTTGGGTGGGGGGCATTTTGGGTGGGGAAACGTGCAGGTGCCGGCTAGGCGTTCAGGGCCAGGGCTTGAAACAGTTCGAGCAACTGGGCGGGCGGTAACTGTTCGGCGCGGGCTTGGGGATCGACCGGCAGGCGGTCCCACGCTGGCGGCGCGGGCAATTCCACCGACTGCAAGGCCTTGCGGAGGGTCTTGCGCCGCTGGCGGAAGAGGGCTTGCAAAAACCGGCTGAAACGGTGCACTCGCAGGGCGCGTTCGGCCCAGGCGCATTGGAACCCATCGGGGAGTTCGCGGTCGGGGCGGGGGCGGATGCGGATCACGGCCGAGTCGATCTGCGGGGCGGGCCAGAAACTTTGCGGCGGCAGAATTTTCAGCAGTTCTACTCGTGTCAGCAGGCCCAGCACCACCGCCGGCGGGCCGTAGTCGTGGCCGCCGCTGGCGCCGGCCAGGCGTTCGGCCACTTCTTTTTGCACGGTTACGACGAGGCCGTTTAATTGGAAATCGGCATGGAACAGGGTGAGCAGCACGACCGGCACGGCGATCTGATAGGGCAGGTTAGCGACCAGCAAAAGCGGCGCATGGCCGGGCGGGAAGGGGGCTGCGCCGGGGAGATCGTTCAGGGCCGCGACGAGTTCCGGCGCCAGCGCGGATTTTTTTTGGAGGGCGTCGGCTTCCAGCAGGCGGAAGGTCGGCCGCTCGGCGAAGCGTTCCCGGCAGATCGCGGCCAGGCCGCGGTCGATTTCGACGGCCAGGACCTGTGCGCCGGCGTCGAGGAGATGTTCGGTCAGGCAGCCGGGGCCGGGGCCGATTTCGAGAATCCGCACGCCGGTGAGGTCGCCGCCGGTCAGTTCCGCCGCCTGCGCGGCGATCCAGCGCTGTTGGTTGGGATCGAACAGAAAATTCTGGCCGAAGCGTTTGAGGGGCCGGATGCCGCGCGCGGCCAGCAGGGCTTTGAGTTCGGTGAGGGTCATCGGCGGGGGATCACTGCTTTTCGGCGTCCTGGGCCTGGTACATTTTGGCGACGCGGTCACGCAGGTTGGCGCCCAGCGGCACCAGCTTCAACTGCGGCTGTTTGGCCTTGAAGCGGGTGCGCAGGGCTTGCAGCGCGGCCAGAAAATCGGCTTCGGTGGCGTAGTCGAGACTGTTGAGGGGCGCGATTTTTTCGATGGCGGGATCGGGGGCGATTTCCAGCCAGTCGCCGTTCAGCCAGCGCAGGAAGCCGAGCATGTTGCGCTGTCGCTGGGGCAGTTGCAGCTTGATTTTGCGCAGCGTGGTGAAGGCGAAGTTGCCGATGACCGGTTCGGCGAAGCCGCACGCGTGCCAGTATTCTTGCTCGACCGCAAACACCGGGCGGTTGAGGATCAGGACCGGCGCGGCATCGAAGCCGCCGCCGACCAGCAGCGGGCGGAGTTCCACGGCGACGAAGCAGTCCTGGTACAGCGCGGCGCCGCCGGGGCCGGCGTGCGGAGCGATTTCGCCCAGTTCGATGGTGTGGACGTAGAACTGGATCGGCTGGCTTTGGCCGTCGGCGGTCGGGGCGTTGAGCTTTTGAATCCAGGCGCGCAGTTTGGCTGGATCGGCGAAAAATGTTCGATGCCAGGCCAGGGTGGCGGCGGCGACGGTGACTTTGCCGGCCGATCCGATCAGGTCGATGGAGGGCGCGGCGACGGCGGGCGCGGGGGCGGGCGCGGGGGCAGGCG
>JBOHNC010000328.1:0-58786 GCA_050730415.1 Planctomycetota bacterium | reverse complement strand
TCGGGGTGATGATCGTGGGGAAGTATCTGCTGGCCTTCGAAGCGGTGTCGGTACTGCTGCTCGCGGTGGTGGTGGCCGCGGTGGTGCTGGTGCGCAAGGAAACCGCTCGGCCGGGCGGGAATTGAATCGAATCTGTTTTCAGGAGCCAGAAAACCGATGTGGGAATCGATCCAGGCCGGGCCCAACGGGCTATTTAACTATCTCATGATCAGCGCAATTCTGTTTGGGCTGGGCGTTTTCGCGATGGCCTCCCGCCGCAACGCCATCGGCATCCTGATGGGTGTGGAACTGATTTTGAACGCGGCGGGGCTGAATTTCGTGGCCTTCGCGCGTTTCACCAACCACCAGACCGACGGGCAGGTGATGACGCTGTTCATCATCGTGCTGGCGGCGGCCGAGGCGGTGATTGCACTGGCGATGGTGATGTGCATCTTTAAGTCGCACAAGACGATCGACCTGGACACCGTTCACGACATGTCCGGCTAATGGCCGCGCCGGTGGGCGCGGGCGACCAGCGGACAGCGGGATGGGCGAGAAAAGGGCAGCGGGGAGTCGGATTGGATGTACGCAGAACTGGCGGCAACGGTGCTCTTCACGCCGTTCGTCGCATTCGTGGTGCTGCTGGTCTTCGGCCGCGGTCCGTTGCGCAAGGCGGCGGACTATTTTTCCATCGCGATGATGGGCGTGGCGCTGTGTACTTCGCTGGTGCTTTTCTACAACGTGATGACCTCGCCGGAAGCAGGCCACCTGGCCGACAACCCGATCACCTACGCCTGGGACTGGATGCGGATCGGGCGGCTGAACCTGACCGTCGGGTTTCTGATCGATCCGCTGTCGGCCTTCATGGCGGTGGTGGTGACCGGCCTGGCGACCTTCGTGCTGATTTTTTCGGTGTTCTATCTGTACGGCGACACGATGTACTCGAAGTACTTCATGTACATGAATTTTTTCTGCTTCACCATGCTGGGCATCGTGTTTTCTGAAAACCTGTTCATGACGTTTATCTTCTGGGAGCTGGTCGGGTTGGGGTCGTATTTCCTGATCGGGTTCTGGTACTACAAGCCGCCGGTGGCGCAGGACCCGCACTACCAGGAGCTGAAAGCCGCGCACGCCACGGGCATCGACGAGGACACACTTTCGCCGGCGTTCGCGCAGAAAAAAGCATTCGTGATGAACCGCATCGGGGACCTCGGGTTCATCAGCGGCATCGCAATTTTCTTCGCGGTGATGGCGATGGTGGCGACCGGAACCGATCTCGCGCCGACCCCGGCGCTGGTGAACGAAACGCACGCAGCCAACGCGCAGGATTATGTTGTGCAGGCACAGCGGGCGCTGGTTTCGCCCGAAACGGCGGGGCAGGATCATACCGGCATCCTGTCGTTCAAGACGCTGTACAAAGCACGGGCGCTGGATGTTTTCAGCGCGGTTCATCTGCAGATTTTCGGTCACAGCTTCAGTGGCATCGACCTTTTGACGCTGGCTACCATCCTGACCTTCATGGGTGCGATTGGCAAGTCGGCCCAGTTTCCACTGCACACCTGGCTGGCCGATGCCATGCAGGGCCCGACGACCGGCTCCTCGATCATCCATGCGGCGACAATGGTCGCGGCGGGCGTCTACCTCACGGCACGGATCCATCCGCTCCTGACGCCTACCTCGATGTATTTTGTGGCGTTGATCGGAGGCCTGACCTGTTTCATCGCGGCGACCATCGCGGTGGTGCAGTGGGACATCAAGGCGGTACTGGCGTATTCAACCATTTCGCAACTGGGGTACATGATGCTTGGGCTGGGGACCAACGGCCCGGTGGAAAGCTTTGGGTATTCAGCGGGACTTTCGCATCTATTCACGCACGCTTTTTTCAAATGCATGCTGTTCCTGTGCGCGGGATCGGTGATCCATGCCTGCCATCACAATCAAGACATGTTCAAGATGGGTGGACTGCGCAAAAAGCTGCCGCTGACCTTCACGGCAACGATGTTCGGCTGCTTCGCGATTTCGGGCGTGCCGCTGTTCAGCGGGTTTTTCTCGAAGGACGCGATCCTGGTCGGTGCGATGTACTACGGGCGGCTGAACGGCGATTGGTACGCGTACGTTCCGTATGCGCTGGGGGCCTTCACGGCAATCCTGACGGCGTGTTACATGTTCCGCATGCTGCTGATGACCTTCACCGGCACGCCCAAAGACTGGGCGCGATTTGCGGGCGTCCACGCGCAGAAGCCGTGGGGCCTGGGGAAAATCGCCGACCTGTTCGGCCCGCCGCCAACCGCGCCGGCAGGCGTTGACCTGCACGCGCTGGAAGTAGCGGCACATGCTGCGCACGGCCACGACGCCGACGGCAGCGGCGCGCATGACAGCCACGCTACGCATGACACACACGGAGCTACCGCCGCCGAGGGGACCGGCCATGACGCCCACGGCGCGCCGGTCGGCCACGGGGCCGCAGACAGTCCTGCTTCACGGGCCGCCGCCGAATTGGCCGATTTCACCAACCGGCCGGGGCCGTTTCCCTACCATCCTCCGGAGCACGACGTGTCCTACGGCGTGCGGTCGCCGGCGGTGCTTGGATTCTGTGAAGCGATCCCGCTGATTGTGTTGGGGCTGATGACCTTCGGGTTTTGGTTTTCAGGCCGAGTGGGCCTGCCGTTCACGACGGTGCGCCTGCCGTTTTTCTCGGTGCCCGCGAGCCACGTGGGGGCGGATGGCAAGGACGAACTCACGCCCGGCGTGGAAGTATCCTGGATCGACCGCTACATTCACCGCCCGCGCGTGGAAGACACGCTGGCCGCCGATCGCCTGGCAAAGCAGTCCGACCCTTCGCTGGCCTTCACGCTGACCTCCGCCGTCGATTCGACCGCGCGCGAAACCGAATCTTCCGGAAAGACGGCCGCTTCTGCGCCGGGTCCCCTACCCTTCGAACCGGTTGCCTACGCCGCCGATGAAACGGGCGGTGCAACCCTGCTGAGCGGCGCGGGGCAGGTGCACAGCCTGGCCTATATCGACCAACTGCATGAAGCCTCCGAACAACTGGCGGGACAGACCATCGGTTTCGGCTGCATGGTGTTCGGCCTTGCGCTGGCCTTTTTCTTTTATTGGCTCTGGCCGCGCAAGGGGGTCAACCCCCACAAGACGCTCACCGCCGGTCCGGCCAAGGGGGTGTGGGTATTTCTTGCGAACCTGTGGTTTTTCGACGCGGTGTACGACCGGGTGTTCGTGGCCGGTGGCAAAGCCTTCGCGGCTGTGTGCGGCGGCTTCGACATGCTGGTGATTGACAAAGCGGTCGATTTGTGGGGTTGGATCGCGGCGGGGCTTGGGCAGGTCCTGCGCTGGGTGCAGACGGGCCGAGTGCAGACCTATGTGCTGCTGAGCGGCCTGGCAATCGTGATGATGGTGATCTTGTTGAACTTCGGCGACAAAATCCTGGCCTTCCTGCGATAGGAAGTTCCCGGGGCGGCGACGGCGCCGGTTGGCGAGGCGGAAAGGGACGTCGGATATGGCCGGTGCAATTCCCGGTTGGGCATTTCAAGGCAACAGCGGCGGCGGCCTGCTGACCCTTTTCACCTTCGCGCCCGTGATTGGGTTGCTGATCATTCTTTTCATGCCGAAAGGCAGCGAATCGAAGATGAAGTACGTGGCCAACGTCTTCGCGGCGATTCCGCTGGCGGCGGCGGTGCTGATCTGGTCGCGCTTTAATATTCACTCCGCCGACATCCAGTTCTACGAACACCACGAGTGGTTTGCAATCGGCACGTTCCGAGTGGACTACAGCATGGGCATCGACGGGCTGTCGATGGCGATGATTTTCCTCTCCGGCCTGGTTGGTTTTCTGTCCAGCTTCGTGCACTACAAGACCATCCAGGTGGGCGAGCGGGGCTACTATGCGCTGCTGCTGTTGCTGCTGACGGGAATGAACGGGGTTTTCTGCGCGCTGGATTTCTTTCTGTTTTTCCTTTTCTGGGAAATGATGCTGCTGCCGATGTATTTCCTGATCGGCGTCTGGGGCGGCCCCAACCGCATGTATGCGGCGATCAAATTTTTCCTGTACACCATGGCTGGATCGGTGCTGATCCTGGTCGGCATGCTGGCGCTGTGGTATTACTCCGACGGCGGCTATTTTGTGCCCGGGACCACGGGGCAATTGCCCGCCGACGCGGTGCAGGAAGCGACGGCGCAGGCCTTTGCGGTCGAACGCGCCAACGCCGTCAATCCGGCCGACCGGCTGGTCTACATCCGCGCCGGCGACGCGACCGCCTTTGCATCGACTCCGTTTGAAACGCTGAGCGAAACCGACGACGGCGTCGAGCACCGCTGGCGGGTGCAATATGAACTGGCGCCGGCCAATCCGCAGGATCCCGCGCGCCGGCAGGTGCTTGTTTCCCGCATGCAACTGCCGCTGAACCCGCCTGTTGGGGGTGCGCCGACCGCGTCGGCCACCTCGGGCCTCGCGCCGGCGACGGCACAGCCGCTGTCGATTGCCGATCTGTGGCGGGGGGACCTGAGCGGGTGGCGTTTCCGGATCGGCGAGCTGGTGCGGCTGGGCGAGGCTGAACAGCCGAACACGCAGAATGCAGACAACCCGGCCACCTCGCCGCTGCGGCTTTTGTATGCGGCCTCCCAGGCGCCCGACGCCGACGGCCAAATCTTCTCGCTCCAGCGCACCCTCAATCTGATGGACCTGAAAGCGCGCTTTCGCCTGTTCACCGGCCGATTCAACCTGCCGATCCACGGCGCCATTTCCTTCGCGAACCTGATGTTCCTGTTCTTCTTCATCGGCTTCGCGATCAAAGTGCCGGTCTGGCCTTTCCACACGTGGTTGCCCTGGGCTCACGTCGAGGCCCCAACGGCCATTTCGGTGATTCTGGCCGGCATCCTGCTGAAGATGGGCATCTACGGCATGCTGCGCATGAACTATTCGCTGTTCCCGACGGCGGCGCTGTATTTCGCGGTGCCGGTCGGGATATTGGGGGTCATCAACATTCTGTATGGCGCCTTCTGCGCGATGGCGCAGAAAGACATGAAAAAGCTGGTGGCCTATTCGTCGGTCTCGCACATGGGCTACTGCATGCTGGGGTTGGCGGCGATCACCAGCTACAGCCTGTCGGGCTGTGTGATGCAGATGTTCAACCACGGCACCGCCACCGCGATGATGTTCATGCTGGTCGGCGTGGTCTACGACCGCGCGCACCACCGCCGGATCAACGGATTCGGCGGCATTGCCAAGGTAATGCCGCGCTACACCGCGCTGATGATGCTGACGCTGTTCGCCAGCGTGGGCCTGCCCAGCCTGAGCGGGTTCATTTCCGAAGCAGCGGTGTTCCTGGGGTCCTTCATGTCGCCGGCGGGGAACGTGGCGGGTGCGCACCGGCTGTGGGGTCTGACAGTGTCGTTCCAGACGCTGACGATCATTTCGGCGCTCGGCGTGGTGGTCACGGCGGTGTACCTGCTGTGGATGCTGCAGCGCGTTTTCTTCGGGCCGCTGAACCCGGAGTACGGGCCCGGCGGGCATCACGCGCTGAGCGACATCAATGGACGCGAGATTTTCCAGATTGCGCCGCTGGCGTTCCTGTGCGTTTTCCTGGGGGTCTACCCAGCGCCCTTGATCAATCTCGTCCAGGCCAGTTGCACCGCACTTCAGAATCACGTGTTTGCCGCCAACGGCCTGGCGCAGTACATGACGATGCACTGACCTGCGGAGAGAAGCGTTTTTTTCGGTTCTTGGTTGGAAACGGAAGCGAAGTATGGACTGGTACACGCAACTGCAAGGGTATTTGCAGACCAATTTGAGCGACGTGGGGCGGATTCTGCCCGAAATCATCGTGGCCTCAACGTTCGTCGTGG
The DNA here is from genome assembly GCA_050730415.1 of Planctomycetota bacterium. Taxonomy (GTDB): domain Bacteria; phylum Planctomycetota; class SZUA-567; order H5-PLA8; family JBOHNC01; genus JBOHNC01. The sequence continues at coordinate 52,948 of JBOHNC010000328.1, read as the reverse complement.
CCATGATCGTGGATTTCATGCAAAAGAAGGACGCGCCTAAAAACATCGTTGCCCTGGTCTGTATTTTCGGTGTGCTGGCGAGTCTGTTCGTGCTGGTCGCGCCGGCGGGAATCGTGTACACCAATGTTCACGCCTACAACGGTCTGCTGCAACTGGACCAGTTTTCGACCTTCTTCAAAATATTCATTGGGCTCGCAACGATCATCGCGCTGGTGATGGCGATGGATTCCTGGGACCTCCAGCGCAGTCCGGGGGGCCAGGGCGAATACTACTATTTGCTCGTCGCCGCCTGCTTCGGCGGCTACCTGCTGACCTCGGCCTCCAATCTGCTGATGATCTACCTGTCGATCGAAACCCTGTCGCTGACCAGCTACGCGCTGGCAGGCTACCTGCAAGGCAGCCGAAAGTCGGCCGAAGCGGGCATGAAATATGTCATCTACGGCGCGATGGCCTCGGGCATCATGATCTTCGGCATGAGCTATCTATTTGGCCTGACCGGCCGGATGGATTTGACCGGAATCGCCGAAAGCCTGCGGCACACGGTGGAGCAGTGGCGGCTGAATCTGCCGGCAGTCAGCGACCCCAAATATGCGGCAGCGCACATTGAATACATCAACCGCATTGCGGCGCTGTCGATCATGTTCCTGATGCTGTTTGCCGGCTTCGCGTACAAGATTTCGATGGCGCCGTTCCACTTCTGGGCGCCAGATGTCTACGAAGGCGCCCCGACGGTTTCGACCAGCTTTTTCTCGGTGGGGCCGAAGGCGGCCGGGTTTGCGGTGTTGATTCGGGTGCTGATGGAATTTTTCATTCTGCCGGATTCGCGCATTTTTACCGACTTCAGCTCCATCCAGATTCTCGCCGGCGTGGCCGCAGTGCTGACGATGTCGATCGGGAACCTAACCGCCTTGGCGCAGACCAACGCCAAGCGCATGCTGGCCTATTCGTCGATCGCACACGCCGGCTACATGATCGCGCTGTTGACGGTGCCATTGGAAACGCTCCAAGGCGGGCAGGTGCAGTCGCAACTGGGCCCGCTGCTGTTCTACCTGATCGCCTATTTGTTCATGAATTTCGGCGCATTCATCGTGGTGCTCGCGCTTGAACAGAAGCGCGGATCGAGCGACCTGTCTGCATTCGGCGGCGCAGTCAAAACCGATCCCGGCATGACCGTGGCCATGTGTATTTTTCTGTTCAGCCTGGTGGGCATTCCGCCCATGTCGGGATTCATCGGGAAATTTTTCATCTTCAAGCAACTGGCCGATCCGGCCGCTGGCGGCGGAACATCCTGGCACTGGCTGCTGATCGCCTTCATCGGCATCAACAGCGTGATCAGTCTGTTCTACTACATCCGCATCGCGCGGGTGATGATCGCCGATCCGGTGCCGAGCTCCGCCACCGACACCGCCAGTCTGCCGGTGCCGATCAACCTGAAAGTCATGACCTACGTTTTTGGCGCCGCCACCCTGGGCATGGTCCTGTTTTGCTCGGCAATCATGGACCGCATGTTTGAGATTGGAAGAAGCATCCTGCATTGATGCTCCGCCGGTATCGGTGGACTTCGACGCGCGCACCGCGGCTCAACCTTCGATCCCTGGCACCCCGGAGGCAACCGGACCGATGAAAATCTACATCATGACCGATATGGAAGGCATTTCCGGCATCCGTCGGCAGGAAGAATGCGAGCGTGCCTCGCCGCTGTACCAGCGCGCCCTGCCGTTTTTTGCCGGTGATGTAAATGCCGCCATTGCCGGCGCGTTCGACGGGGGCGCCTCCGAGGTGGTGGTCTGCGACAGCCACGGCGGCGGCAACAACCTGCCCATCGCGCTGATGGATGACCGGGCGATATACGTCGAAAACGGAGGCATCCGCGAATTGATGGGACGGCTGGATGAAACCTGCGACGGATTTTTCGCGGTCGGCTATCACGCCATGGCTGGGACGCTCAACGCATTTCTGGACCACACGCAGTCGGGGGCCTCGGTGTTCCAATACACCATCAACGGCGTGGCCTATGGGGAGATCGGGCAGCAGTGCATTCTGGCCGGCGCGCACGGGGTGCCGCAACTGCTGATCACCGGCGATGCGGCCGCGGTCGCCGAAGCCCTGGCGCTCACGCCCGGCATCGAAGCGGTCGCGGTGAAAACCGCCTACGCCAACGAACGCGTCGAATGCCTGCATCCAAACGTGGCGCAGAAACAAATCCGGGCCGCGGCGAAACGGGCTGTCAAGCTGGCCGGAAAACGCAAGCCGTTCAAACTCAGGCCCCCCTTCGACATCCGGCTGACCTTCTACCGCACGCGCCATGCCGATGAAGTCTGGCGCCAGCGCCCGTGGCTCGAACGCCTGGATGGCCGCACGGTGCGGCTGGTCACCGACGACGTGGCGAAACTCCTGGCGGTGTTTTAGAAGACCGGGCTGAATCAAAAAGGATGCGGGATGATGGGAAAGGGATTTGCGCCGATTCCCATCGTCGCCGCCACCACGCCCGCGCACATCGCCGCCGCTCGCGAATTGTTCGCAGAGTATGCCGGCTGGCTGGGCATCGACCTGACCTTTCAAAAATTCGAAGCTGAACTTGCCGGGTTGCCCGGGGCCTACACGCCACCCACCGGCGCCCTGCTGCTCGCGTTTGCCCATCGGCCCGACGAAAATGCGCGCTCGGCCTCGGCGTCCGACTCCGCAGGTGAGCCCGCCGTCTTGGGCTGCGTCGCGCTGCGCCCGCTTGGCCCGTCTGCCGAGGCCACCTGTGAAATGAAACGGTTGTACGTGCGGCCGGCCGCGCGCGGGATGGGCCTCGGCCGACTATTGGTCGAAGCCGTTCTGCGCGAGGCTCAACGGCTGAACTACCGCCGCATGCGGCTCGACACGCTGAGGTCGCTGACCGCGGCGATGAAACTTTATGCCGCGCTGGGTTTCCGTGAAATACCCGCCTACTATTCCAATCCGCTGCCTGGCGTTGCCTATTTCGAGAAGGCCTGGTAAAAGCGGAGGCCGCCGACAATGCCGGCGGGGCACGGTACAATCCGGTGACCACCCACCTGCTGGAAGGAGTGCTTTCATGCCCGCTTCGATCGCTCCGCTGCTGATGTTCACCGGCCAGGCGGAACAGGCCATCCAGTTCTATGTCGCCACCTTCCCGAAGTCGGAGGTATTGGCGCTAAAAAAGTACGGCGCCGACGCAGCCGACCGGGAAGGTACGGTCGAATTGGCCCGTCTGCGGCTGAGCAACCTTGAACTTTGCTGCATCGACAGCCCGCCGGTCCATGCGTTCACATTCACGCCGTCGATTTCGCTGTTCGTGAACTGCGAATCGGAAGCGGAAATCGAGGCGCTTTTTGGGAAACTGTCCACCGACGGGCAGGTCTTCATGCCGTTGGACAAATATCCCTTCAGCCGGAAGTTTGGCTGGACGGCGGACCGCTTTGGCGTGTCGTGGCAGTTGAATTTGGCTTGAGCCTGCGTCGACGGAAGCCAGATGCGCCTGCTGCCAGTACAATGGTCCGAACTTGGTCCCCTGTGCAGGTTGCCGTCATGCCCTTGGAAAAAATCCGCTGGAAAGTCGGCCCCGTCGTGGACGCCCACGCTCACTTTGACGGCGGCGAATCGCTCCGCCATTTCTACACCCTCCATCAGCTGGTCAACTACACCGGCGCCAATCTGATGGCCGTGCCCGGCGCGCGCGGAAAAGATGAACTGACCTGGGTGCGCGATCGCAAGAACGAATATCCCGAGTACTTCAGCATCTTCGGCTGCATGCTGCACGATCCGGCCAAGGTCGCGGCGCATGACGGCCGCGACCTGCCGCGGCAAATTGACGCGCTGGTCGCCGCCGGATTCGACGGTTTGAAAATGCTCGAAGGCAAACCCGCGCTGCGCAAACACTGGATGCCGCTGAAGCTGGACGATGCCTACTTCGAACCGTTTTTTGCCAAGGCGGAACAGGACCGGCTGCCGCTGACCCTGCACGTATCCGACCCGATCGAAATGTGGCGCTCCCCTGCCGAAGGCCCCACCTACGGAGACCTCGACCCGCAGGATGAATTCATTCGCCAGGCCGTCGCGGTGCTCGAACGGCACCCCAACCTGCGAGTCAACTTTCCACATTTTTTTTACCTCAGCCCGCAGCTTGAGCGGCTGTCCGATCTGTTCGGACGCTTCCCGCACATCCTGACCGACCTTGCGATGGGCGACGAGTTTCTATATTACGGCGCCGCGGACCCGCAGAAAATGCGCGATTTCTTCATCCGCCACGAAGACCGCATCATGTACGGCACCGATCTGCACGACCGCAATTCACTGTGGCATGGCCGCGCCAAAGCCGAACTGCTGCGGCTGTTCCTGGAAACCGACGGGCCGTTCGAAAACATCGTTCACCTGGTCACCGGTCGCGCGCCGCGCGTCTACGCCAACGGTGCGAAAACGTTGCACGGTCTGAACCTGCCCGATCGGACGTTGCGCAAGGTTCTCGGTGGAAACTGCATCCGCTGGACCGGCCGTAGCTTCACGCCGCTGCCCGCCGACGCCGCCGAGCACGCGTCCACGGCTCGCGTGGAGGCCGCGCACGCATGACGCCAGCACCCGACAATCTGTCCCCTACGGGCACGCGGGCCGACTTCCACCGCGGCATGTTCGATCTCCAAGCCAGCTACCTGCACCACCGGCTGCGCCGCGAACCCTGGTGGGGGCTCGATTACGCTTTCGGCAATTTCAGCACCTTCAAAAGCGTCTGCCGGCTTGCGCCCGGGGTGAATATGGACCTTGACGACCACGGCTGGCGTCGGCAACTGGCTGCCACATGGAGTTTTTTCGAAACGCACCGCGAGCCCTCCGACCGCGAGGCATTTGTCGAACACCTCCGCGCCGACTGGCTGACGCGCTGGCTGGCGGCTTACCCCATCTTTGAAAAACACCTGAATGAAGAACGTTACATCGGCTGTTTCCGCTACGACTTCAACCCCGAAAAGCGGGTGGTCCACCTGCATTTTCAGAACACGGTCGCGCCGGCGTCGCCCTTCGCCAATCTCGAGGAGCGCCGCGCCGACCTCGCCGCCATCCTGCAGGAAATCCGCACGCTTGCGGCGACCGCCGGCCACGCCACACCGGATACGGTGCATTTCGATTCCTGGATGAACGCGCTCGACCCAATCAAAAAACTATTTCCCGCCGAATTCCGAGTGACGCCGTCGGAGGAGTTCCCCAAAGGCTACGGCTGGTGGGGTCAGTTCATTGCCAAAGACGGCGGGCTGAATGCCAGGCGCGCCCAGGCCTTCATCGAGACGGGAAAATTTGAGTTCCCGCGCCAGAACGGCCAATGTTCCTGGCAGGCCTTTATTGCGCAGGTTCCGCCCAATCCCGCCTGACCTTCCTCGGAGCGCCTTCCGGCGTGCGGCTTGGGCCTGCGGGCGGCAACCGGCCGCCGGGCCGTCGGCAGGGTGCACCCTTGTCATCCCCCTACCCTCGCGGAAAATCGGGCGATTCCTGCGCAGTGAGAATCCCCAGAAACGATGGAGTCCAGCATGAACGAGCGGGTGTTGAAGGTCGCGGTGATCGGCGGCGGCATGTTCTTCGACGACATCATCGGGCAGTCGCTCAAGGATTTCCAACGCGGGGGAATTGCGGGGGCGCTCACGAGCATCGGCATGAGCCATCTCGCGCCCGAAGTCGCGGGGATCGGCGTAAAGTTCGTCGCCATCGGGACGCACTCTGCCAAGGCAGGCACCGCCGGGAAAATCGCGGCCGATTTTGAGAAGGAATTCCCGGGGCAGGCGCCCAAAGCGCACTACGGCGAAACAGTTTGGCGGGAAATCCTTGACGAACACAAGCCGGATGTGTTGATCGTCGCCACCCCGGACCACCTGCACACGCAGCCGATCCTGGAGGCGCTCGAATGCGGCGTGCATGTGCTCACCGAAAAGCCGATGTGCCTGAAAACCGACGAAGCGGACCGGATGATCGCACTGGCGGCGGCAAAAAAGCTGGTGCTCGCGGTGGACCTGCACAAACGCTACGACCCGTTTGTCCGGGAGATGATGACGCACTCGCTAAAAAAGTACGACCGGATCAACCGGATTCGAGCGGTGCTCGAGGAGCCGCTGGAGGTCTCCACGGAGGTCTTCAAATGGGCCGAGCACAGCAACCCGTTCGCGTATGTGGGGTGCCACTGGCTGGACGTGGTCGCGCACTACACGGGGGTGTTTCCCGCGGCGCTGTTCGCAACGGGGCAGAAGAATCTGCTCATCCACTGGGATGAATACGTGAAAGAGGTGGCGCGCCGCCAGGGTCGGGCGCTCCGCGAGTTCTCCAAGCACGCACCGATCAAGACCTGGGACGCGGTGGATGTAACCGTGACCTACGACAACGGCATGCGCGGGGACTACAACAACAACTGGATCAACCCGCGGGAATTCGAGGGCGCGGTGAACCAGGAAATCGAAGTCTACGGGGTGCTGGGGCGAGGCTTCGTCGACCAGCAATACCGCGGGTTCCGGGAGACGATCATCGGCGACGGCACGCGCACGCGCAATCCGACCTTCGGCGGACGCATCCAGAACGCCGGGGGGAAGGTGGAGATTTTTGGGTATGGCAAGGCGAGCTTGGTGGCGGGGCTGCTGGCGATTGAACGGGTGAAATTTCTCGGCGCCGATCCCTCTGCGCTGGCGAACACCTATCCGGACGCGGTGTCGCAGCGGAGCATCGTGATGATCATCGAAGCGGCCGGCGCGGTGGCGGAGAAGAACTTTGGCTACTGGCAGCAAGGCAAAGGAACGCCGGTGTCGGCCCGATTCGAGAGGGATGCAATCGTGATCGTGGACCCGTTCGGCACGCCGGTGGAAACGGCGTTGTACCGGCGTGCGTCGGGCGGATAAAAATCAGGCACCCGGTTCGGACCGCCTACGGCGTCTTCAGCACATACAGATGTTGATTGCTCCAGGCGCCGACGTACAACACATGGTTTTTGGCGTCGAGGGCGAGGCAGCAGGGGCCGGAATGCTGGGTTTGCTTGACGATGCCGCCCAAGGCCAGATCGCCCGTTTTGGGATCGCGGGTGAACCAGCCAGCGACATTGCCGGAACTTTCACTGCCGGAGACAAAATATCCGCGGGTGCCGTCGGGTTCGAAGACCGCCGACAGGCGCACCATCGCGGGAGTGGTTTTTTCGTCGAGGCGTTTCACGAAGGTGACCGTGCCTGTTTTGGGGTCACGGTTGTATTCAGCGAAGCGGACGTCTTCGGTGTCGCCGTAGGGATAGAAGTGGGCGTAGAGTTGTTTACCGTCGGGGGAGAGGAAAATCCCGTGGCCCCAGTCCCAGCCCCATTTGGTGAGGGGAAAGTGGACGTCAGCGGTGAGGTCGGCGAGCGACTGGGAGATCGCAGGAGCGGTGTCGGAAGCGAAATCGCCGTCGCCGCCCAGGTTGAGTTGCCTCAGCACCATCCCCTGCTTGTCGGTGCACAGCGCATATAGATTCCGGCCGTCGGGCGAAAGCGTCAGGCTGTCCATTTCGCTCGTTACGCCCTTGAAGGCCATCGTGCTGGCGGGCGCGAGCGTGCCATCGACGGCAACGGTGAAGCGTGCTACCGTTGCTTTTTTCTTGTACAGCACGTAGACGCATTTGCCGTCCGGCGCAGCCACAATGCCGTAGGAAATCGGCAGGTCCAGCTTCGATTTTTCGGTCAGCGCGCCAGTTTTGGGGTCGACGGTCCAACTGTGCAGATCGCGGGAATCCTGGTCGCCGGTGCGATGGCCGGCACCGCCGACGCCGACCAAGGTTTTGCCGGCCAGGCAGAGTTGAAGGCTGTCGTTTTTGACGCCCCAGACGGTGTCGGCAACGAAGCGAAGTTTGCCGGTGGCCGGGTCGCGCTTGAAACATTTGATCGTGCCGGTGTATTCGATCCCGACGAAGACGAAATCGCCGTCAGGCACAATCGCGGTGACGTGGCTGGCGATTGTTACGCCGTCGGCGCCGTCGTGGATGTCCTGGATCAGGGTGGGTGCGTCCTCGGCCGCTACGAGGGCGCCTATCGCCAGATTCGAGAGGGGCGATAGGGTCGGAACGGGCGAGAGAAGCAGAGTTATCGCAACGGCCGGCAACAGCCCAGCGATCCAAGCCCGGCTCGCCCGATACGGCCGGCGGTGCAAAGATCTCGACTGCGCCATGGGGTTCTCCTTCGTGCGGGGTCGTATCAAGGAACCGTTCGCCAGGATTTAGGTCATCAAGGTATATCAAAAAACCAAAACCAGGCGCGCCAACCGTCCTACGCCTCCCCGTGGCGAACCAGTGAACCAGCGTACACTGGTTATTCCCCTGGCTTGGAAAAGGAGTTCCTATGCAGTTCCAGGTTTGGCTCCAGCCCGATTGGCAGCGCGCTTTTCCCGCCGACCGCCCCGGCAGTACTCGGCGGCTGGAGCTTTGGGCTGCACGCGGCGAACGCGTCGCCTTCCAGGTCTGTGTGCGCCACGACCATCCCGGCATCCTGCCGGTGACGATCGCCGTGCAGGCGCCGGCCGGACTGCAGGTCCAGGTGCGGCGGGTCGGCAGCGTGCCGGTGGCGCACCATACCGAAGGCTCACCGCTTGAAAGCCGCGATGGGCGGCTGCCGGGCTTCGTGCCGGACGTGCTTTTTCCAACCGCCACCGCGCGCGCGCCGGCTGGCGAAGTCTTGGCCTTCTGGGTGACGGTCGAGGTCGCGCCGAGCGCCACCGCGGGACGGAAAACCATTCGTCTGGCGGCCACGCTGGGCGAAGGCAAAACCTGCCGGACGGAGCGTCTTTCGTGCGACATCCAGGTGGCGCCGGTGACGCTTCAGCGGCGGCGCGATTTTCACGTCACGCACTGGTTCTACGCCGACGCGCTTGCCGACTGGTACGGCGTGGCGCCGTTTTCGAAAGGTTTCTGGCCGATTTGCGCACGCTACATGCGGAACGTCGCCGAGCACGGCGGGGATACGATCTACGTGCCGGTGTTCACGCCGCCGCTGGACGGCGTGAAACGGCCGACGCAATTGCTGCACGTGACGCGATTGGGCAAGGATCGCTACCGGTTCGACTGGCGCGCCGTGCGGCAGTGGATCAAAACCGCGAAAGCGGCCGGGATCACTCATTTTGAATGGGCGCATCTGTTCACGCAGTGGGGCGTGAAGTACGCACTGCGGATCTACCACGAACAGGGCGGCGACGAGCGGCTGCTGTGGCCGTCGACCACCGGAGCGACTTCGCCGACCTACCGAAAGTTTCTAGCGCAATTTTTGCCGGCGCTGAAACAGTTTCTCGATCACGAGGGACTGCTGAAGAATTCGTTTTTCCATCTGTCCGATGAACCGCACGGCGCGGAGGCGCTGGAAGGCTACCGCGCGGCGCGGAAGCTGTTGCGCGAACTGGCGCCGTGGATGCAGGTGATGGACGCGCTGAGCGACATTGAATACGGCCGGCAGAAACTGACCGACATCCCGATTCCCTCGATCCGGACCGCGCTTGATTTCAAGGCCGAAGGCATTCCCTCGTGGTGCTACTACTGTTGCTCGCCAACCGGGCGGTTCACCAACCGTTTTCTGGACACGCCCCTGCCGAACGTGCGCGCGCAGGGCTGGCTGTTCTACCGGCATGGCTTCGGAGGCTTCCTGCACTGGGGGTACAACTACTGGTATCTGCGGCAGACGCGGCGGTTGATCGATCCGTTCGCGGTGAGCGATGCACATGCCTGGCCGGGGTGGGCTTACGGCGACCCGTTCATGGTCTATCCGGGCGGCGGCGTGGCCGGCGCGGGAGGGCCGGGATCGGGCGAGGGGCATGAAGACGGGCCGTTGGATTCAATCCGCTGGGAAGTATTCGCGGCCGGGCTGCAGGACTATGCCCTGCTGCAGACGCTGGGTGTTGAGCCCAGCGATAAGCGGCTGCGCTCATTCCAAACCTTCGAAGAGTTCCCCCGTGCGGGGCGGGCGATTCCGGCGCTGCGCGCGGCGCTGCTATCGACGCTGTAGCAGTCGGCGTTGGGAGCTAATAACCGCAGGCACACCCCAGGTTGGGCTACTGGGCAGCCGCGCCGAATCGAGTAAGGTGGTACGAACGTTTTCTATATTGCAGCAAGTTCGGAGTCCAAAACATGTCCAGAGGCAGACGGTCCATGCCGGCGGCGATGGGATTTGTGGCGCTGCTGGCGGCAGCATTGGCGTTGGTCGCGGTCCAAAAACCGTTGCTTGCAGCGGACGCCCTTGAAGCGGAATTGGATGCACTCCGGCCGCTGCGCGGGGCGGCGTATGAAAAAGCACGCGACGCGCTGCTGGCCGACCCGAAGGCAAAAGAGATGCTGGCTGCGCGCGAAAAGGCGGCGCCCGGAGACTGGCTGGCCGCGGCGCTGACAGCGCGCCTGGACAAGCCGGACCTCGCGAAGGCCGCCGACGCGTGGCAGCCACAGGATCAGTTCGACACCAAAGTCCGCGGTCTCGATGCCGATGTGATCGACGTGAAGGGAATGGCGGCACTTAAATTGAAGATCATGGCCGGCAAATTTTTCTTCGGTCCCGGTCCGCGTGATCCAGGATGCGACGGCGGCGCTTATCTGGCGCTGTTCCTGGAGCGGCTGGCCCAGAATCCTGCGGACAATTCCGACGGCTTCCGGCTGTGGACCTTTTACGACGGTTGGAGTTACCTTCCAGTCTCCAAGAATGAGCAGGATCGGTGGGGTCAAATCGCATTGGCGAATGGCAAGGATCCTGCGGCGGCGGTGAACATGATCGGTGCGCGGAATCGGTCCTGGCTAGCGGTGCTCCTGAAGCCGGGCAATGATCCGGTCCTCCGGCTGGCGGCGGCGATTCGATTGCCTGGTCAGGATTCAGAGGCAGTGCTGCAGGGTTTTGCCAAACAGAACGCTCCGCTGGGAGCGCTGGCGGCGCTGATGTACGGTGGGTGCGGCCCCAGCCCGTATACGCTGGGGAAACCGATCCTTCACGCCGTATGGTTGGAAAATTGGGCTGGACAGATGAAACCCGAACAGACCGATTTCGTTCAGAAACTGTTCACCGAACCGGAGCCGCCGAATCCAGAAAGCGAGGGTCCAATGGCGCCGATCGAGTACAACGCAGCCTCTTTGGCCGACCGATTGGGAATCTCCTCTATCATCGCCGGGGTTCTGCAGACCGGGAACAAGAACCTATTCGACGCCAAATTTCAGGCGACCTACGAGGACCACTATCGGACTAAAATCGTGACCCAATTTTCGGGGCTCGACGAATTGCCGGCCGACGCGACGCCGCCCCCGGCAGTTCAGTCGCAATTTTTCGCGGCAGCCCGCGTCATGGGCCGGCACCTCGATCCCGAGGGACAGAAGGCGCTGTCGGCATTGAAGCTGAAATCGGCCTACGTGAAACGGCTCCGCGAGGAAACGCTCACGGGAGGCAAAGACTTCAAGACGCCGTTTTTTTCAGGTGCGGATGTCGATGAATTGCTGAACTCCATGCGTTCCACCAATCGCGGGACGGAGGGTGGTGAGGGCGGCGTGAAATAACTCGCTTCACCGCGGATGGTCGTTGATGGCCACCTGCGCGCCGCGGACGCGGACTTCGCCGGGATCGAGACCGTTCTGCGGACCGCGTTCCACCGCCAACGTCGCCGCCGCCACCGCCAAACGAAGTGCGTCGGAACTTTGGCGGTGCTGCAAAAAAGCCCAGAGCATCGCCGCGCCGAAGCAATCGCCGGCGCCGGTCGGGCGGACCACCTTTTCCGCATTCAGACGACCGTGGATCACCAGCGGCGTGGATTCACCGGGGTTGCGGTAGGCCAAGTAGGCGCCCTCCGCACCGCAGGTCACGGCCAGATAATTGCAGCGATCGAGCGCTCGCAGAGCGTTGGCGATGACCCGCGCGAGCGACTTGCGCTTTTCCTTTTTCATCCAGGCGCGGAATTCGTCGGCATTGATTTTGATGACGGAGGCCTCCGGATGAAGCGCCACCAAGGCCGGGCCGTGCAGGTCGAGCCAGATTTCAACCCCGGCGTCGCGCAGCCGGCCGAGGTCCTGGCGTAGACGGGGCAGCGGCGCTTGGGGCGGTAAAGAACCGGCGATCACCAGGACGTCGCCTTTCCCAAGCACTCGACCGGGTTCGAGGGACTCGCTGATTTTGAGCCAGGCAGCCGGCGAAAGCGGCTGGCCGGCCAGCCGCAGGTGCAGGGACTGTTCGCGGGCGATTAATGTCAGGTGGCGGCGAACGGGTTCGAGCGTTTCGACGAACAGCGCTTGGACGCCGTGGCGGGTGAGACGCTCGCGGTAGAGGCCGACCGCGGCATCGGGAATCAGCACGAGGGCGGCGATGTCCGCGGCGGTAGGGTGAGTGCCGGCGCACAGGTCGCCCAAGTTGCAGGCCCAGTTCACCGCCTTGCCGGAGGCCAGTTCTTCGAGGCTTTCGGCGGTGGCAACGGTGTTCCAGGCGGCCTCGGGCGCGGCGTAGTTCTGATCGATGCAGGGATGCGGGGTGAAGCAGAGAATTTTCATCGCAAGTGGACGGGACTCCAAGGCGAACCGAACGGCGGGCCAGCGAGACGGACAGGCTGGGCCGGGGGGAGGAGTGGGATCCGGTGCATCGCTGCCTGGCTGGCCAGGCGGCCGCTCGGTTGTGCGGCGATGCCGAGCCGCTTCACGGCAGGCTCGGGGAACCCCTTGGCAACCACGGCATCACGAAGCGCCGGAGGTGGTCGAGAGGCGTCGCAGGGCGTTGCTCCTCGCATCACCGGCGCTGCCGGGAGATGCAACCCGTGCGCCATCTTACTCCTTCTCGCGAAATTGGGCTTACACCTTCAATCAAACCTGCAGCATGATGCTGGGGCGGCGAGCATCCGGACGGCCGGCAGAAGGTGCGAGCGTGCGCGAATTTTGAGGTCGCTGAGGATCTGAAGCGGTGTGGGCGGGCGGGCGAGAATGGTTCTCATTCGCAACTATTTTTCGAATGGAGCCCTGAATTTACCGTGGGAACTTGCGCGTGGGGCAATCATGGTGTTAATTAATGAGGTGGAACGCGAAATCGTTCGATGCGGCCAGATTGTACGGCAGGTAGATCGGCCTCCAGATTGGCGCGTTCCCTGTGGCGGACTCAAAAACATAGGAAAACCCGGTTTGCGTGTTCGCCGCATTGACTTGAATTCGGGGGGCCTCCCCCAATCCCTCCGCTCCAACTGTGGAGCCCTCCGAAGCCGTTTGGCGCCAGCCTTGGCGCTTTATAAACGGCACGCATCAACCGCGCGCTTGGCACGTCGGTTGCCCTAGCAAGTGCAGTTTTGCACGCAGAGGCTCTTGAACAGAGGAGCTGCGTATGGATTCCATGGTTCAAACGCCACGTTCATCAGGATCAAGTGGGCTAAGACGAACCGAAGTGGCGAAATCGGTCATTCATTCGATTCGTTTCCGGTTGAATCTCGACAGCGATGGGCAGTATCGTTTCGCGCGCGTGCATTTCGAATTGCCGGCACTTCAGGCCGATTTCGGCGATGCGGTAGCTGGATTAATGTTGGGAAAGACGATTCGCGAAACTCTGGCCAATCTGGGCCAGAGCCCTGAATTTCCGAGCCAGGTCGCGGAAGGCCTGCGGAGTTTTCTAATCGAGTTGCAACCGATGGTGACGCGCACGATTTAACGAGCTGTATGGACAATCCTTGAGTGGTTCATACCTTTGGTCGGGCGGGCGCGACGGGCACGGGGCTGTAAGCTCGGCTGCTTTGACATTTGGGAAGTCCGGCCGACGCAGGATTGCGTCGGTGCCAAGCTGCTTAAACGGCTTCGCGGCTTTGGCCGGGATCGTTCGAAAGTTGGGGTGGAGCGAAGGCTTTTGGGCGAGGCTGCACATGTGCGCACGAGGCCTCAAGTGGATCGTGTGCGTTCGTGTGCGTCCTAACCAAAAAATCACAAAAAAACGCATCAAGGTAGCGGGTTTCGTGAGTATAATTTATGCAGGTGGATGAGCCATCCACCGCCCATTGCACGGTGCAGCGGAAAACCGCGGTGGACTGCTGCACGGGCCAGAGAGGGGGATTCATGGGTGCCAAGGTGTTGGTCATTGACGACGACAAAAATCTGCGGTCACTTTACGAACAGGAACTGAGCGACGACGGCTACGAGGTGCAATTGGCGGAGTCCGGCTTGGCCGGGCTCGCGCAGATTCAAAAAGTCCAGCCGGATATCGTGGTCTTGGACATCTCCATGCCGGGGATGGACGGCATCGAAACGATGAACCGGATCCTGGCCGAAAACAAGAGTCTGCCGGTGATCCTCAACACGGCGTACTCGAACTACAAAGACAATTTCATGACTTGGTCGGCCGACGCGTACGTGGTGAAAAGCCCGGACCTGACGGAGCTGCGGGCCAAGATCAAGGAATTGCTGGCGGCCAAATCGAAAGACACGACGCCGGCCAAAAACAGTTGACGCATTCGGTTAGTTGAATTGAGCTTCCTGGTCCGGGTGGGGTTCGGGCCATTTCTGCTGGCGGGAGCAAATCTCGGTCGGCAGTCCATGCCAGGCATTTCACAGGCTCGACCCAGCGTCGGGCACGGGGGTGGTGTTACAGCCGATGCTTAACTTACGCAACAATCAATTGCTGGACGAGACCCTGGTCATCATCATGGCCGGTGGCCAGGGTTCGCGACTGTACCCGCTGACCAAGGATCGCGCCAAGCCGGGAGTGCCGTTCGGTGGCATCTACCGCATCATCGATTTCACGCTGTCGAACTGCCTGAACTCGGGGTTGCGCCACATTAACATTCTGACCCAGTACAAGTCCTTTTCGCTGGACCGGCATTTACGCGACGCGTGGCTGTTCATGAACCGGCCGGAGCTGGGCGAGGAATTGAACCTGATCCCGCCGCAACTGCGGGTCAACAGCCACTGGTATCAGGGCACGGCCGATGCAATCTATCAGAACATTTACCTGTTGGAATCGGTCAAGCCGTCGCGGGTGCTGATTCTGTCCGGCGACCACATCTACAAAATGAATTACGCGGCGATGTTGCGCCGTCACGTGGACGCCAAGGCGGACCTGACGATCGGGGGCATTCGAATCGATAAGTCGGAGGCATCGGAATTCGGCGTGATGGTGGTCGACGCCGAAGGGCGGATTACCGGTTTCCAGGAAAAACCGAAGACCAACCCACCGGCGATTCCCGGCCACCCCGGTAAATGTCTGGCCAGCATGGGGATTTATATATTCAACACAGACGTGCTGGTGCGGGAACTGACAAAAGACGCTCGGAAGGACGAATCGAGCCACGATTTCGGGAAAAATATCATCCCGGGGATGCTCGAACGCAAGCGTTTACAGGCACACATGATGGAAGGCGTGCATGAACGGGACGGCTCGGAGGCCTATTGGCGTGACGTTGGCACGCTGGATGCGTATTACGATGCACATATGGACCTCACTGGCGAGAATCCACCACTCGATCTCGGCGGTTCGCATTGGCCGATCCGCACCTTCCGGGACCAACTGCCGCCGGCGCACTTCGATGGCGGCGTGGGCAAGGACGCCGGCTGCCGCATTGAGCATTCGATGGTGACCTCGGGCTGCCGATTGACCAGGTGCGTGGTCGAGCGCAGCATTCTTGGGCCGAAGGTGATTGTCGGGGACGGGTCGTTGATCGAGGAATCGGTGATCATGGAAGATACGCGGGTCGGGAAGGGCTGCAAGATCCGCCGCTGCATCTCGGACAAGCACGTGGTGCTCGCCGATAAAACCATGATCGGCTACGACCTGGAAGAAGATCGTCGGCGCTTTCAGATTTCTGAAAAGGGCATCGTGATCATTCCCAAGGGCTACCGGAACGACGTGGGAAGCGCCGAACTGCCGCGCAAGTCGGCCAGTTCCCGAAGCAAAGCCGTACAGGGGGGCGAAGCGTGAAAGATCCGAAAAAAAAGAGCGGGAACAAGGGGCACCTGTTCCAGAAATCCGACGGGCCCACCGTGCGGGACCTGCGGGAGCAGGCGCGGTTGTTAGGCTTGCCGTTCAAGGATTACTGGCACCTGAAGAAGCAGGATCTGATCGATCTGATCGAATCGCTGACCGCCAAAACCAAAAAGGAGCCGTCGAAATCGCGCAGCGGAAAGGCCGAAACGCCGCCCGCGGTAAGCAAGCCGGCGATTCCCGCGTCGGACACCGTCACAGCATCCAAACCTGCGGCGCCGTCTGGACGGAGTTCGGTCAAGCCAACGACCGGCAAGGGCGGCCGCGCTTCCTTGGGCCGGATCAATCCCAAGGCGGCCGATTTGCCGGTGGAGATGGCTTCCTCCCGGATTCCCCTCACCCCACCCCCGACCGGTTTCCGCGAACCGCTGGAACCGCACGATGTGTACATCGACCGGGGCATGCCCTTGCCGCAGACCTACAGCTTGGATCGCGTGACCATCCTGCCGCGCGACCCGCACTACCTGTTTATTTTCTGGGAACTGGATGGGCCGGGGACCCAGGAAGCGCGGCGGCGCGGCGGCGAATGGGTGCTACGGATCGACGCGGTGACGCGGGGCTCCAGCTTCGACATCTACGTCGGCGGGGCAGTGTGCTGGTATTTGAAGGTTAGCGAAGGGGAGCAGTACCGGGCGCACATCGGCGTCAAACAGGGCGACGGGCAATTTTTTGAAGTGGCCTGTTCCGACGTGCGCGCCATGCCGGTTTCGGATCTTTCTCACGACCCGAGCGAAACCTGGGCGGTGGTCGTGCGCGACGCGCGAAAGCTGCACCGCACGCGTGCGGTCGCCTACGTGATCGCGCACCGTGACCGCCCCGACACGGGCTGGGAGTACCCACTCGAAGACCAGCAGAAAATGCTGCGCGACGCGGAGTTCGACGAAATCCAACTGCCCGGCGGCGAGGGCACCACGATCACGCGCCGCCGCTGGCGGGTGCCGCTGGGCCGGTTTGCCTACGAATCGGCGCCGGTTCCCCTCGGGTCCTCGGCGATGACACGTTACCGCGGTGAATGGCAGGCCGAAGCCAAGGGCGAAGAAATCGAGGTCATGCACGTGCTGAAGCAGGCCAAGCCCAAGCTCGACGTACCCTCGTCCTTTTCGGGTACACTGCAACCCCGGCCCACCACCTAGCTCCCGTTTGGAAGGATGAGAACCTGACTGAACGGCGGCGACGGATTTTCGATTCCCAACCTTAGCATTGAGGTCCAGCATGGCATTCCAAGGTTACCTGTGCTTTGTCCTGCACGCACACCTGCCTTACATTCGGCACCCGGAATACCCCGATTTCATCGAGGAGGACTGGCTGTACGAGGCCAACTCGGAAACTTACATTCCGTTGATTCTGATGATGGAGCGGCTGGCGCAGGACAAGGTGCCGTTCCGGCTGACGATGTCGCTCACCCCACCTTTGTGCGAAATGATGGTCGATCCGCTGTTGCAGGACCGCTACCTGGCGAAGCTTGAAAAGCTGATCCGCCTGTGCGAAGCAGAGTCGCGCAGCCACGGTCCGGAATCGCCGTTTCACCAAGTCACGCACATGTACCTGACGCGGTTCCGGGAGTGCCGCGACTGTTTTCTGCGCTACAACAAAAATCTGGTTTCGGCCTTCGCCGCCCTGCAATACGCCGGCTACCTGGAAGTCATCACCTGCGGCGCGACGCACGGGCTGCTGCCGCTGATGAGTGGCGACAACGCGCGCCGCGCGCAATTGAGGGTCGCGCGTGAAAACTACCGCAAGCATTTTCAGTGCGATCCGCGCGGAATCTGGCTGCCCGAGTGCGCTTATGTTCCGGGGATTGAAGACTTGGTGCATGAGGTCGGCATCGATTACTTCATGCTCGACAGTCACGGCCTGGTGCTGGGCACCCCCACCCCGCGCTGCGGCGTCTACCGGCCCATCTACGCGCCCAACGGAACCGCCGCCTTCGGCCGCGATCCGGAATCGAGCCGGCAGGTGTGGAGTTCCAAGGAAGGCTACCCCGGCGATGCGGACTACCGCGAGTTCTACCGCGATCTGGGCTACGACGCTGGCTACGAATTTATCCAGCCCCATCTGCATTCCGACGGCATTCGGCGCAACATCGGGCTGAAGTACCACCGCATCACCGGTCAGGTTCCGCTGCACCAGAAGGAAGCCTACCGACCGGACTGGGCCTGGGGAAAGACTCAATCCCACGCGGCCAATTTCATGTTCAACCGACAGGTACAGATCAAACACCTGCACAGCGTGCTGGGCGTCGAACCGATCGTGGTCTGTCCCTACGACGCGGAACTGTTCGGGCATTGGTGGTTCGAAGGGCCGTGGTTTCTGGAAAATCTGTTCCGCGACATCGCGACGAAACAGCATGAGATCGCACTGATCACCCCGCCGGAATATCTCGATCTGCACCCCGAAAATCAGGTGGTGCGGCCGGCGGCCTCGAGCTGGGGCGACAAGGGCTTCTACGAAGTCTGGCTGAACGCTTCAAACGACTGGATCTACCGCCACCTGCACGTGGCTGAAAAGCGAATGGCCGAGCTTTGCCATCGCTACCCGCAGGCCGACGGCCTGCTGCGGCGGGCGCTCAATCAGGCCGGCCGCGAATTGCTGCTGGCGCAAAGTTCCGATTGGGCCTTCATCATGACCACCGGTACGATGGTGCCCTACGCCGAACGGCGCACGCGCGACCACCTGCATAATTTCAACGGCATCTATCTGCAGATCGTCGAAGGCCGGCTGGAAGATCCCTGGATTGCCCAGCTCGAAAGCCGCAACGCCATCTTCCAGGAAATCGACTACCACGCCTGGTGGTAGGCCGCCACGGCAGCGGCGGCCCCACCGCCCAATCGTGGAAATAGCGCTTGTATTTGCTTCAGGGGGCATTGGATCGGACAGACGAAGCTGACGTCGCAACGGAAGGCGTGTCAGGGACGAAAACGAGATCGTGCGGCAATCGCGATCATGTCTGCTGCGGCTCGTCCGCCAGCCGATCGAACGCGGCACGGTGCAAAAAAGACTGTAGGACGTAAAAGATCACCGGGTAGAGCAGGAGCTCCATCACGAAGCTGGTGGTCAGACCGCCGATCATCGGCGCGGCCAGCCGACGCATGGTGTCGGCGCCGGCGCCCTGCGCCCACAGAAGCGGCACCAGCCCCAGCCCAGCCGCCAGCACGGTCATCATCTTGGGCCGGATCCGCTTGACCGCCCCGTCGTGGACCGCATGCCACAGGTCGTCACGGCTGCGCATGCGGCCCTCGGTCTGAAAACGCGCAAAACTGGTTTCCAGGTAGAGCAGCATGACAATGCCGGTTTCGGCATCGAGCCCGGCCAGGGCGATCATTCCGACGGCCACCGCCAGCGACAGGTGGTAGTCCAGAAAGTACAACATCCAGGTCGCGCCGATCAGGCTGAAGGGCAGTGCCAGGAGCACAATGCCCACGCGCAACCAACTGCGGGTAGCCGCGTAGAGCAGTACGACGATCAGCACCAGCGTCAAGGGCACCGCAATCCACAGTCGCGCCGCGGCTTCCTGCATGTACTGGTACTGCCCCGACCAGACCAAGGTATAGCTCTGAGGTAACGTGACTTTTTTCACCACCGCCGCCTGAGCGCGCTGGACGTAGGTCCCGACATCGAGACCGGTAATGTCCACATACACCCAACTGGTCAGTCGGCCGTTTTCGCTTTTGACCATCGGCGGGCCTTTGTGAATGGTGAACTCGGCCAGTTGGCCGAGCGGAATCTGCGCGCCTTGCGGTGTGGCGATCAAGGTCTGCTTCATGGCTTCAATGTTGTTTCGCAGGTCGCGGGGATAGCGCAGATTGATCTGGTACCGTTCGAGGCCCTCGATGGTCTGACTGATATTCATCCCGCCCATGGCACTTTGGATCGTGTCCTGCACGTCGCCGACATTGAGACCGTAGCGCGCGATCTTGGCACGATCGATGGCCACGTCGCAGTAGTCGCCACCGACCGATTTTTCAGGAAAGGCGCTGGCGGTGAAGTCGGCGGTGGCCGGATCGGTTTTAAGCACTTCCGCGATCTGCTCGGCCAGCGCCGCCAGCGTTTTCAGATCCGGGCCCATCACCTTGATGCCCACCGGCGTCTTGATGCCGGTCGAGAGCATGTCGATGCGGGTCCGGATCGGCATCGTCCAGGCGTTGGTCAGGCCGGGAATCTGCAGGGCATCGTTGAGCCCCGGGACATGGATCGGGTTGGCGCCACCGGGCAGAACGTAGCCGTACACCAATTCGTCAACGGTGATGGATCGCGTGTCGGGCCAGATTTTTTCCGGCAGCCAACGTGCCCAATTCGGCCAGTCGGCGTAGCAGCGAGCCACTGGCACCTGTGGCCACTTGCGCCGGTCACGCTCCAGCACCACCGTGGTTTCGAACATGCTGGGCGGAGCGGGGTCGGTGGCGGTATCGGCGCGGCCGGCCTTGCCGAAGACGGTTTTCACCTCGGGAAACTGCTTAATGATCCGGTCGGTCTGGCTGAGCAATTCTCGCGCCTTGGTCATGCTGATGCCCGGATCGGTCGTCGGCATGTACAGCAAATCCCCTTCCTCCAGCGGTGGCATGAATTCACTGCCCAAACGCTGAAATGGAAACCACGTCGCCGCCAGCACCAACAGCGCCAGCCCCAGCACGGCCCAACGGAAGCGCATCGCCAGAACAAAGGCGGGGTTGTAGATGGCCTCGAGCACCCGGCTGACGGGATTGCGCTGCTCGGCGGGAATCGCCTGCGGCAGGGTGACGAGCGCCGCCAGCGCGATCCAGACCCCAACCAGCCATCCGCGCCAGGCCTCGAAATCGGGCAGCGGAATCGTCGCCAGCACGCTGGCTGGCACGAGGATGACGGCGGCATAAAACAACCAGCGGAAGAATCGCGGCCAGGTCCGGGGCGCGGTCCGTTCACTGACGAAAAAGTACATCAGCACCGGCACCGCGGTGACCGCCAGAATGGCGCCGGCGGCCATTGCGAAACTTTTGGTGAAGGCCAGCGGCTTGAACAGGCGCCCGGCCTGTTCGCCCAACACGAAAATCGGCAGAAAGCTGACGACGATAATTAGCAGCGCGAAAAACAGGCTCGGGCCAACTTCGCGCGAGGCTTCGGCAATCACCGTCAGGCGCGGCCGCGGCGGTGCGCCGCCAGCCACGCGGGTTTTTTCCCATTCCAAATGCTTGTGCGCGTTCTCGACCATGATGATTGAGCTGTCCACCATCACTCCAATGGCGATGGCGATACCGCCCAAGCTCATGATGTTGGCGTTGATCCCGCAGAGTTTCATCAAAAGCAAGCTGGCCAGCACGCCGGTGGGCAGGACGAAGGCGGCCACCAGAGCACTGCGCGCGTGCAATAGAAACAGCAGGCAAATTAAAGTCACGATCACGATTTCCTCGATCAGCGTGTGTGCGAGCGTGTGTACGGCACGTTCAATCAGGTCGCTGCGATCGTAAGCGGTTTCGATTTCGACGCCCGGAGGCAGCCCCTTTTCCAGTTCGCTCAGGCGTGCTTTCACCCCATCGATCGTGGTCAGCGCGTTCTCGCCGGAGCGCATGATGATCACGCCGCCGACAGTCTCGCCGGCGCCGTTCCAGTCGGCCACGCAGCGTCGGATGTCGGGACCGGTGCGCACGTCGGCCACGTCGGACAAATACACCGGGCTACCCATCGGCGTGGCGCGCAACACGACCTCCCGTAATTCGGCGATGACGCGCTGGGTGCGCAGATCCTCGATGGATTGCCCGTTCGCCTGTGCTTTCGCCAATTCGGCGTCGCTGAGCGTGCCCAAATAGCCCAGCCCGCGCACCATATATTCCGTTTCGCTCTGTTCGATCAGCCGCCCACCGACATCCAAGTTGGACCGCTGGATCGCGGATTTCACCTCCTTCAGCGTCAGGTTGTAGGCCAGCAGCTTGACCGGATCCACGGTGACCTGGTATTGCTTGACCATGCCGCCGATCGCCGCCACTTCACTGACATTCGGAACGGCGGTGAGTTCGTAGCGCAGGTACCAGTCCTGGAGACTGCGCAGTTCGGGCAGCGTGACAGTGCTGTCTACCAAGGGAGTGCCGTCCAGTGGGCAGCGGTCGTAGCCCCTAATCAGGACGACCGGTTGCAGGCGCGCGCGCGCTTCGGCCGGCGCGGCATCGACGGAATCGTAGCGCCGATCTTCCTGCGGATCGAAGTACGCCACTTTTCGCTTTTCAAAAATGCGGTGGTGCACCAGGCGCTGACGGATGACGCGGTCCTGCGGAGCATCGGCGCGCGACGCATACCAGCGGTCGGTGGCCGGATCGTGCCAGGCGCCGTTGGGGTGCGCCGGACTGTAGGGGCCCGTGACCAGCGCATATTCGAAAATCCAGCCGACGCCGGTCGCATCCGGTCCGAGTTGCGGCGTCACGCCGACCGGCAGACGGCTGGCAACGGCGTTGAGCTGTTCCAGGACGCGACTGCGAGCCCAGTACATGTCGGTGCCGTCTTTGAAGATGACGTAGACGAAGCTGGTGCCGAACAGGCTGTAGCCGCGCACGACCTTCGCTTGCGGCACCTGCAGCATGGCGGTGGTCAACGGGTAGGTGACCTGGTCTTCGACGATCTGCGGCGCCTGGCCGGGGAATTCGGTGCGCACGATCACCTGGACATCGGACAGGTCGGGGATGGCATCGAGGTTGATGGTGCAGGCCGCGTAGATGCCGGCGGCGATCAGCACGAGCGTCAGCAACAGCACCAAGCCGCGGTTGCGCAGGCAAAGGTCAATCAGTTTGCCGATCATGGCGCCCTCCTTTCATCCGGCGCCGCCGAGGAGCCTTCGGGTTTCGCCGCGTCGGTGGTCGCCTGGCCGGTCACGGGCAGCGCCACGCGTTTGTCGAAACAGCCGAGCATCATCGAACCGAAATAGGGATTGCGGACTTCCCCGGCAGACTGCAACCAGATGGTGCCGCCCTGCCCGGCACGGAACATCGGGCAGTGCAGTTCCTGGAGTTCCCGGCCAAATGTCGATGGCACGCCGGTCGCGCGGAGCAACCGGTCGAGGGCGAAGCTGAGGTCGGCGAAATCAAGCCGCGCG
The DNA here is from genome assembly GCA_050730415.1 of Planctomycetota bacterium. Lineage (GTDB taxonomy): Bacteria > Planctomycetota > SZUA-567 > H5-PLA8 > JBOHNC01 > JBOHNC01. The sequence goes on along the minus strand of JBOHNC010000328.1, from coordinate 29,959 downwards.
TCGTCGATATTTTTCGCCTGCGCCAGTTCCAGTGCCTTGCCGCGCAGAGTGGCGGTTTCTTGGTGATGCTGCCAGAAATGCGGCGCGGCGGGTAGGGGTTCTTTCAGCAGATTGTCCACGGTTTGAGCGATGACGCCGGCCGGGCTGGCAACGCCGGCCATTTTGTCGTTGGCGAGGTCGGCCTGGATTTCCAAGTAGCGATTGACGATCGTACACAGGTCTTGCGCCACCGGCACGGGCAATTGGGGGAGCACGCCGGTCGGTTCGACCTCCACCGTCGCCGGCTGGCCGACTGACAGGGTACCGCGGATCATTTTGGCCAGCGCCTCGCGTACGTTGGCCTCCGAATCGATCAGGAATTCGCCGCTGGTCACCACCAACTCGCCGGGCTTGAGACCGCTCAGGACCTCGACCATGTCGTCCTGCGCTTCGGCGCCGGTCACCACGCGGCGGGGTTCAAAATGGCCATCGCCCAGGCTGACGAACGCGACTTTGCGCTCGCCGGTGTCGATAATCGCGGAGCGTGGCGCCAGCGTGCGCCGCTTGGCGAGAACGCTTTGCAGGTCCACGGTGGCGAACATGCCGGGCTTGAGCAACCCCACCGGGTTGTCGAAGGCCATCCGCACCACCACCTGATGCGTTTTGTCGCTGATATAGGGGTAGATGTAGGTCACCGTCCCTTGAAAGCGCTGGCCGGGCAGGTAGGTCAGTTGCATGGTCGCCGCCTGGCCCACCTCGACGTAGGGCAGTTGATATTCGTACAGCGTGACCATCACCCAGACCTTGGACAGGTCGGCGATGCGATAGATCTGCGTCCCGGGCGAAACCTTCATGCCTTCGGTGGCGCTCTTTTCGATCACCACCCCGTGGTAGGGGCTCTGCACCGTCATGGTTTTGGCCGGTGTGCCGCGCGCCTGCAGGGCGGCGATCTGCGCCGGCGTGACATCGAAAAAATCGAGCTTGGTGTGAGCCGCGGCCAACATCGCCCGGGCGGAGCGCGCCGATTCGGATTGGGTGTCGCCGTCCAATTGGCCAACCGCGCGCCACGCGACGAGATATTCTTCCTGCGCGGCGTACAACTCCGGCGAATACAGATCGAACAACGCTTGGCCCACCTCGACCTGTTCACCTTGGTAGTCCACGTCCAGCTTTTCGATCCAACCTCCGACCTTGATGTCCACATCGCGCACGCGAGTGTCGTCGTAGGCGATCGTGCCAACGGTGCGGACGGTGCGCGTGACCGGGCCTTCGGTGACGGCCGCGACGCGGATCCCGATGTTCTGCGCAACGACCGGATCGATGGTGACTTCGCCACTGAACTTGGCCGAATCGATCGGCGTGAGCGGCATGCCGCAAATTGGACAATCGCCTGGATGGGATTCGATCACCCAGGGATGCATGCCGCAGGTGTAATATTGCAGCGGCGCATGGGAGCTCGCCGTACGCACTTCGGTCCGCGAGGGCCGAAACGCCGCCCAGACTTTGGCCAGGGGCCCGGGCAGCAGGGATCCCAACCACAGCAGCAGGACGATTCCGACCAGGGCAGTCAGCATCTTCCGCAGCTTCGGCCCGCGGGGAGGTTTGGGCAGCACTGGCGACGGCGTTGCCGTCGCGCTGGGACCGGGGTTCTCCGGAGGCGTACTGGCTTCGTTCGGGGCTGGCAGAGGCTCCACCTGCGGCGGAACGATCCTTTCTGATATATGTGCGGGATCGGGTTCGAGCGGACGGTTGGACCGATCCGCCGGTTCGGTTTTCATCGATATTTCCTCCCCATCTACGGTTTCTTCGGCGCCGGCCCCTCGGACGATGGTGGCCGTTGCGGCGACACCGATGGCGACGGTGCGGGCGTCGGCTCATTCGCCGCCATGCCCTGTTCCGGCTGCCCCGGCAAATCCATGCCGACCAATGCTTCGATCGCCGCGCGCTGCTTCACCAGGTCGGCGCGCGCGCGCTGGTAGGACAGTTGGAATTCCAGCAGAGTTCGTTCGGCGTCGATCAGGTTTAGAAAATCGGCCTGGTTGGCGGTGAAGCTCGCCTGCAACGTGGCGAGGGAGCGCTCGGCCTCCGGCAACAACGTGTCGCGGTAGAGCCGGATTTTCCGTTCGGCGTCGTGGAATTGAAACAGCGCCAATTGCAGGTCGCCTTGCAGCGCCAAGGCACGATCCTGGCGATCGTGGTCGGCGGCGGCGGCGCGAGCCAGGTTCTCCCGCACCGCCGCAGTGTATTGATTGAACCATAGGGGAATGTTGAACCCCACGCTCGCAACGACAGCATCCTGGCCGCTGTCGGCGACCGGCATCCGCGCGGGGCCGGTGTCGATCCAGTTGAGGCCCACCGTCACGTCGGGGTCAAAGTTTCGGCGCGCCACCGTAACGCCGGCCTGCGCCTGCGCGATGCTGGCCTGCAGCGCCGCCAGTTCAGGGTTGTGCGCCGCAAGGTCGGCCTGAAGCGTGGCGGCATCTGCCGCGATGGTCGCACCGGCAATTTCCCGCGGCCAGGACAGCGCCGCGGTGACCTCCCGGCCCAGTGCCACATTCAACCGCGCGCGCAGCGGCGCCGCCAGCGCCTGCTGAGTCTTGAGCATGTCCCGGAGCTTGTCCAGCTCCACCTGCGCTTTGATGACCGACGCTTCGCTGGCCGCGCCCGCTTGCTGTTTAGCCTGAGCAATCGATTCCAAATTGGCCAGCAGCTTTACGTTGTCCTCGGTGACCGCAATCGAACGCCCCAGATAGTAGTACTCGGCGTACGCCGCCGTGACGGCCGCCACGAGGGCACGCCGCGCCGCATCGTAGCGCGCGCGCGCCGCAGCCACGGCGGCATCAGCCTGCGCCTCGCGCGCGTCCAGCTTGCCGTAGCCGGGAAAGGTCTGCATCACGCTGACCGCTTGGCGCTGCGGGCCGACCCGCGTTTCGACCTGCTGGATGTAATAGGAGTAGGTTATTTTCGGATCGGGCAGCCCGCGCGCTTCAGCGATGGTTTCCTGCGCGGCCCGCCAGTTTTCGAAGGCGGCCTCAAGGCGCTGATTGTTGAGCGCCGCATAGCGCAGACAGTCGTCCAAGGTCGGGTGTTCGGGCAACACCGATGGCGTTGCATCCGGCGAGCCACACGCTCCCCCACCCTCTTTCGGATCGATGCCGAACCGCTCCGCCGCTGCGCCGTCGAAATCGGTGAGGGCGACGCCATTCCGGGCGCCCCCCGGGCTGTTCGCGCAGCCGGCGGCGGTAGCCATGGCCATGCACGCCGCGACTGTGGCGCTCCAACTCAAACTTCGTTTCATGGATGCTTCCTCCGACCCTATGCCCGGCGCGGGCCGGCGCCGGCGCGTTGCCTCGCGCGGTGGCGGCCGCGTGCTGCCGTACGAGGGGTCGCCGGCAGCGCAGCAAAAAACCCGTCGGCGTCAAACGCAGTCCCGGTCAACGGGAAACTTCAACGCGGCGGGCGGATCGGAGGATTACAGGTTCAGTTGGACGTGCCAGCGGTCCGGTGTGGCCGCGACTGGAGGGCCGACAATCGGCGGCAGGACCACCGCTGTGGCCGAATGAAAGCCTGTGGCCTTGCGATGCAAAGTCAGCCACGCGACGATCGGCGCGGTGGGCGCCAATACCGCGTCGGGCTCCGAGCCCAGCGGCACCGCTTGGGAGGCGCCACTGCGCAGGGGGTAGCGGATCGAATGCCAGCAGCCGGGTGCGAGCCAATGGGAGCCACCGGCGGCCTCCAAGCCGGGTGGCGTGGACATCGGGCAGTCGACCGGCACGGGCTGCGTGAACTGCAAAGTGCGCGTGCAGCAGGTCGTGCTCACCCACATTTGTTGAGGCACCAACAGATCCAAGAGAATCGTCAGCGTCGCGATGGTGGTCAAACCCAAACGCCACATTTCCAATGCCGCTCCCTCAAATCCGCAGCCGGACACCGCCTGCAATCATCAACTCTGGCAACTCCCATGCCAAGCATAGCAGACTTGCCTGAATCGGTGATTCTGACACCGGCTTCCTTGCAATGATTCCGATTTTCCCGGCCAAGGGGCTGGATCAGAGCGAGGGTCCGTTTCGTAACCGCCAGAATCTGCTGACGGTGCCGCCGTATATCGGCAATCAGGAAAAGAACCTGGCACCCAGGGCATCGCCAGGAAAGGGTGTTTGGGATGGAAAAAGGCCAGTTCCGAGGCTGGCCCGGAAGGCAACGGTCGCTGAGGGTGTGGGCCAGCGGAGTTCAGGCACCGGCCCGAACCTTGGCGGAGCATGCCGCGAAAAAACGAAGCAAAGACTGTTCGCCTAAACCGGGTGACGCGGATGGCTACTGCAGCGCCTGGATCATCTCGATACACTTGGCGCGGAACTCCTCGTCGGACATGAGTCCGGCGGGACGGTCGTTGTGGCCGACCGGGATTTTGTCGACGATGCCATTGAGAAAATCGATGGCCGCCTTGCCGGCAGCGGTGTCGGCTTTTTTCTCGGCAAGGTTCCAGAGCGTCTGCGCAAAGCGGAAATCGTCGGCGCCTTCCCGGCAGCGCGGCAGCCGCAGGGTCGGAATGATCTCATGCCGGCCCCAGTTGATCATCGCGGTATCCGGTTCGCGGCCGTCAAGGTCAAAGAACTGGTAGCCGTGAAGCGCCAACATGTGCCACTGCATGCGCCCCTTCACACCGCGCCGGTATTCCTCCCACTGGTACATGCCGAAGCTGAAACGGGTGGTGCCTTGGTTGTAGATGTACAGGTCGCTGCCCTGCTTTTTGGCCTCGTCGAGATCGCGCTGCGAGTGGGAGTTGAGCGCCGAGAACGCCAGCGTGTGAAAAATCTCCTGGCTGTATTTCGCGAACTCGTCGGTTCCCCAGTCCACCGAGTAGCTGCCACCGAGGTACACCCAAGGCACGTTGTCGCGGAAGGCGTGCATCGATTCGAGCAGGTCTTTTTCGCCCTGGATGTTGCGTGGCTCGTCGGCCATTTCCACCGCGATCCGCGGCCAGCCGTTGGCTTCGGCGTGCGCTTTGACCGCGCCATAGACGATCTTGAGCAGGTCACCGAAGGATTTGCCGGTTTCCTTCATCCATTTGTGGGCGGTCGGGCCAAGCACATAGCCGTCCTGAAGGCCTTCCACCATTCCCGGCCCACCGTAGGCATTCGGCGTCCGGGTGAAGCCGCATTCCTTGGCCACCTTGAAGAACGCATCGCAGGCGCGGAAATCCAGCTTGGGTTTGCCGTCGGCATCGAAGCCGGTGAAGGGAATGTTCGGGCCGCCCGAATAGTCGTTCATGCCGTTTTGCTTGAGAATCGTCAGCAGTTCGCGGTAGCCGTTCTTGGCGCGCTCGGGGCTGAGCCCGCTTGGCACGTCCAGGCCGTAAAAGCCCATGTCGAAGTCGGGTTCGTCCAGGGCCAGGTTGAGCACCTGGATGGTCAGCGGGAGCGTCAGGTTCAGGGTGCCAGCGGTGAGCGTCACGGCGCCTTTGTACTCGCCCGGTTTGGCGTCGGTCGGCACCGCCACGGTGATCCAGAATTGGCGGGTGAGGCCAACCTTCAGCGCGAGGTGGGCGCCATCGACCAGGCGCAGCGTCTCCGGCCCGATGGTGTACGCGATATTGTTGAAGCCGCGGTGCAGCGCGTACATCACGTAGCGCAGGTCGACGGCGGAAGCGGGAATCGTGCCGGCGGGGCCGGTGAGGTCGGTGGCAGTGAGCGTCGTGTCGCCCGCGCCGAGGTCCTTGAGAGGCCGGATGGCAAAACTGGTGCTCACACGCTCGCCGAGCGCGGCGGTGCGGCTGAGCGCGCCGGTTGCCGGCCCTGGATCGCCCACCGGCTCAATGTCCTGTTCCAAGGTCGGGTAGCCCAGCCAGTAGCCCAGGTTCTTGGCGGCCTCGGGCACGTCCAGGGGGTGCGGCTTCGGGCCAAGGAAAATCGCGCGATCCTCGAATTCTTTTTTATTGCGCGCTTCAACCCCTTTCACCCAGTCGGCGTCTTCCTTGTTGCCCTCGGGGTAGATGATGATCGCCGCCACTTTGCTCGACCATCCCGCGTCGGAATGAAACTGCAGATTCAGCGCTCCGTCGTGAACGTCGGTGGTGAATTCGGCGGGTTTGAAAAGCTTCTTGACGTAGAGGTCCCAGACGCTGTCGCCGGGGAGCGGCTCGGTATTTTCGAAACGGAAAAGGTAGTCGCTCGGGCCTTCCTCCCCGCGGTCGTCGACGTACTTTTCGACCCCTTCCGCGTCAATCGAACGGCGCTTGTGGTGGCAGGTTTCACCGCCCCAGTAGCCACAGTCATCGTAGACCACCCAAACGTTGTATTTGCCGTTAGGCACTTTGCATATGAACTGGGCGCTGCCGTCGCCCATTTCCACGAAGTCCTGGTACAGCCGGGTTGGAAAGGTGTCGTCGCGAGCCTGACTGGCGCCCCAACGAATGTGATCCAAGCCGGCAGTGTTGCCCTTTTGCCCGTACACGGTGTCCCAACTGATCGGGGTGAACCCTGGCAAAACAGTCTGGCTGTCGGGGCCGAGGTCGAACGCGTAGACGCCCGCCGGGGGCGCTTCCTTGACCAGTCGCATGTTGTCGATGTAAATCGCGACCGGCGGCACGCCCTTCGCCGCCAATCGAAAGCCCACGTCCATGCGCAGAATATCTTTGGGATCAATGTTGCTGTGGAGGTCGGTGTTGCGGCTGCCGGCTTCGCCGCGAAACAGACCGTTGACCGGAATCTCGACAGTGTTCTGACCGGGGTGGAGGTTGTACTCGCCGTTGTGGCGGTTCCAGTAGGTGCTACCCTTGGCCTGCCAGGCCTTGTCCCCGATCAGCAGCGACATGCCGACCGGGTTATCGCCGGCGACGTAGATGTCGATGTCGAAGGCTTCGTAGCCCGACCAGTCCTTCGGGACATTCCAACTGGTGAGATAAGCCGAGGAATCGGTTTTGAGCGCCATCTTGCCGCTGGTGGCGTGGTCGGTGGTCAGTTCACCCTTGCCTTTGGCGAACTCCCACATGCCCATGTCCTGGTCGTTTTCGAAATCATCAACCGGCTTTGTGTCTTCGGCGCACAGCCGACCCAGCGCTCCGATCGTCAGCCCCGTGGCCAACAAAAGCCCCACCGCCAGTTGCAGCTTTTTCATGATTCCCCTCCGTAACGAGTAGCAGACCGAACCTGGTTGGAATAGTCCAGCCCTGTTTCAAACCACTGAACCAACTCGAGGACACCCACCATTTTGAAAATAATGGCGCCATTCGGATAGCGTGTGCTATCCGTAAGTATGCCGAACCTGCATCCAATTGATGGGGGGTTTCGCGCCGATTCAATTCGGAGGGAGTCGCTGCGAGGAATGACGGGCTGGATGCCTGCGCTTCCACCAGCCAGTCACAGATCCTATTCGGCCGAAACGGCGCCGAATTCCGCTTCCATCGCCTTCTGAACTTTTTCGATATTGCCCTGGACCGATTCGTCGCGGGTGTCGGGCTTGCCTTCGAAGCGCGCGCGAGCAAGGTCGTTTTTACACTTCATTTTCTGAATCTGGCTGACCGTGACGCCGCGCTTCAGGGCCGCGCCGCCCAACTCGTCGAATTTCTTGATCGTCTGAAGAAGGTACAGTTGGGTCTTCATCGAGCAGAAGGTGTCGATTTCGTGGAAGGCATTCTGCTGCAGGAAGACTTCCCGCACCATGCGGGCGACTTCCAACTGGAGCTGCTCGGTAGGCGGCAGCGAATCGGAGCCGACCAACTGGATGATTTCCTGGAGTTCCGCTTCCTTCTGGAGTAGCGCCACCGCCCAGTTGCGCAGCGGGACCCACTCGGGGGAAACTTCCTTGTCGTAGTAGGAGTTGAACCCTTCGGTGTAGAGGCTGTAGCTGGTCAGCCAGTTGACCGAAGGGAAGTGCCGACGCTGAGCCAGCTTGGCATCGAGCGCCCAGAAGACCTTGGTGATTCGCAGCGTGGACTGGGTGACCGGCTCGGAGAAGTCGCCGCCGGCGGGCGAGACCGCGCCGATGACCGAGACGGAGCCGGTGCGCTCGTTGAGCGACCGGGCGCGCCCGGCGCGTTCGTAGAACTGCGACAGCCGCGCGGCCAGATAAGCGGGATAGCCTTCTTCGCCGGGCATTTCCTCGAGGCGCGAGGAAATTTCGCGCATCGCTTCAGCCCAACGGCTGGTGGAGTCGGCCATGAGCGCCACGTCGTAGCCCATGTCGCGGTAGTACTCGGCAAGCGTGATGCCGGTGTACACGGAGGCCTCGCGGGCAGCCACGGGCATGTTGGAGGTGTTGGCGATCAGGATGGTGCGTTCCATCAGCATACCGCCGGTACGCGGGTCCTTCAGGTGCGGGAATTCCGTGAGCACCTCGGTCATTTCATTGCCGCGTTCGCCGCAGCCGATGTAGACGACCAAGTCGGCGTCGGACCACTTGGCCAACTGCTGCTGGGAAACGGTTTTGCCGGACCCGAACGGTCCGGGGATGGCAGCGGTGCCGCCCTTGGCAAGCGGGAACAGGCCGTCGAAGATCCGCTGGCCGGTGCGCAGCGGAATATCCGGCCGAAGCTTTTCGATGACCGGCCGGGCGAAGCGGACCGGCCAGCGGGTGAGCATGGCGATTTTCACGCCGTTGTCGAGCGTGCAAACGACTTCCTCGACGTTGAAACTGCCGCCCTTGATTGTTGCAATCTTGGCCGTGCCGCGCATGTTCGCGGGGGCCATGATGCGATGGACGATGTTCGAGGATTCCTGAACCTCGCCGACCACCGACCCAGCCTTGACTTCGTCGCCGACCTTGGCGGTAGGCTTGAATTCCCACATTTTTTCGCGCGAAATGCCGGGCGCGGTCAGGCCGCGGGCGATGAAGTCGCTTTGGGACTTCTGCTGCAGCACCACCAGCGGCCGCTGGATGCCGTCGTAGATCGACTGGAGCAGTCCGGGGCCCAGTTCGACAGAGAGGCCGAGGCCGGTGCCCTCGACCGGTTCGCCCGGACGGATGCCGGCGGTCTCTTCGTAGACCTGGATGACGGTCTTATCGCCCATGATCTTGATGACTTCGCCCATCAGCTTTTCATTGCCCACGCGGACGACTTCGTACATGCGGGTGGAAATCCCGACGGCCGTGACGACCGGACCGGAGATGCGGAAAATCGAGCCCGTCGAAGTCAGCGGTTCGGCCACGCTGGTCATGGTATTCTCCTCTTTCTATTCCGCCCGCGGCCGGCTTTTGTCCGCCGCAGCGCGCGTTCCCAAAGCGTTTCCGGCGGCAAGGCCCCGCGGCCCGCCGGCCATCCTATTTCGCGTACAGATCGATCCCGATGGCCTGCCGGATCCGGTCCCGCAGGCTGCCGCCTTCTTTCATTCCGATCGGAATCACCACGGGACGGACCGAGCTTTCGGTCTTGGCCCGCACCGTGGTGCGTAGCTTGGTCAAATCGCTGTCGAGCACCACCACCACGCCGATGGCCGGATTGGCCATGAGCTTGAGGACCTGCTCTTCGAAATCCTCGCCGGCTTCGACGCAGTGGAAAATGCCGACGAGCCGGAAACCGAGGATGAAATCGCCCGATCCGAGCTCGGCGAGACTCAGCCCGCTGGCAGTCAGGTCGTTGCGCTTGGCCATGCTACTCCCCCAGGTCCAGCAGATCGCGGAGGTCGGCTTCGCTCAGGTTCAGCGATTTGCCGCGCGCGAGCATGCGCAGGTTCTGCACTTCCAGTTCTTTGCGCAGGATGAATTCGATCGCCGGCAGCGCCGAGAGCGGGTACTGTTTGCCCTTGTGCGAGCACCAGTGCGCCACGACCCGCTTGAAGGCCATCTCCAGCTTGGCAAGGGACTTGGATTCGAGCACCTTCGGATCGGTCGATTCAATGTGGCGCCAGAAGGTGGATTTCTTGAGCGCGTCGAGAAACGCGTCGATGCCTTTTTGCTCGGCCAGGAGCTTCTGCAGCGCCGGTGTGAGGTCGGCGCCCTTCGGCAGCATATGCGTCAGAATGGCCTCCGACGCCAAGCCTTCGCCGACCAGCACGAACAACGTGGTCAGGTTGGCGAAGTCGATGGTGCGGGCGATGAAATCGCGGAACAGCTTTTCGGCCGGCGTCTCGCCGGGCGCGGCGCGTGCCAAACGGGCGTAGAGAATGCGGTCGATGGTTTCCTCAAGCACGGCCAGGCATTCGTGGGAACGGGCCTGCGGATTTTCATCCTTGTAGCGCCGCAGCACATCCCGCACAGCATCGCCGTAGGGGGACTCGAACCGTTCAATGGCCTGGTCGAACGTGTCGGTCTCAATCAGACGATTCCAGTATTCCATGCCCTGTTCGCCCGCAGCGATAATCGTTTCACGGATACGGTCGGCGCCGGTTTTGGTGGCTTTGCCGCGCAGAATGTTCTTGTAGTTCTGGGCGTCATATTTGTTCAGGTAGGCGCGCAGCATGACCAGCAGACGGCCTTTGCAGAAACTCAGGATTTCATTGAACAGCTCTGAAAGGTGCAGCGCCAGTGCCTGTTCCAGCAGATCGACACCCTTGAACTTCACCGCGAGGCGATCGACTTGGGCACGGTATTGGGATTCTTCGATGAACCGCGTGATCTGAGGCACATCGAACGTCAGGAGCTTCTCGAACTGATCGGGAGAAATCAGCGTGCGTTTGCGGGCGCGGATTCGGGTGATCGCGTAGGGATAGTCGCCGGAGCTGTTGATGGCGGCATCGGGCGAAGCCTGCTTTTCGAAAGCGGATAGGCGCAGTTTGTGCCGGTTGAAGCCCAACACCATCGCTTGCCTCCCTTTTTCCCTACCGGCTCAACCGACCGACACGAAAAATAGCCTTTACGCCCCCGCTAACGGGGCGCCCTGGAACGCTCCACCTAGCCAAAAATCTGGCGGCTGATGTCAGCACCCAACTGGGACCACAGCTCCCCGACCAGCGTGCTTAACCGCAGGTCGAAGGCTTGCGAACCATCGGCCGATTCGATCAGAACGCCGAGGATGTCCTTGCGGCTGGTATCGACACTCAGAATTCCCAGTTCAGCCAGGACCGGCTTGTCGGCTTCGCGACCAAACACCCGCGAACCGGGGCGTTTGGCCATGGCGGCGGCATCGGGGGATTCGGCGAACAGGCGGCGCAGAATCTTTGCGTGGGTTTCGGCTGGTGCATCGCGCAGCGCCTGGAGGGTCGCCGCGAGGGCCTGATCGAACGCGGAACGACGCGCGGTCAGGACTTCCTTGTGCACCGCCACCTCGGAGGCCGCCTTGCTCTGGCCCTTTTCCCGCTCGAAGCCTAGTTTCAGCGCCCTTTCGGCTTCCACCGCTTCCTTCTGGGCCTGCACTTGGGCTTCATCCAGCATGGCCTTGGCTTTTTTCTGGGCCTCCACCAGAATCGCCTCGGATTCCTGGTTGCCCTGTTGCTGGATCTTTTCGATCACCGCTTCCAGACCCATGGAACGTTCTCCACTGCGCCGAATTTCGACCTATCGTCATCCAGAATGCACTGCGCCGCGTGCGATCGCCGGCGCGTTGCTCCAACGGCTCGTCCCGCCTTGCAGTACCTCGCTTTGGCCCGCGATTCACCGCCGCCCACCCGGGCCGGCCCGAACCGCGCCGCCAACGGCACGACCGATCCGCCTCCTGGCGAAACCCCGGCCGTGCCGCCGTCAAGCGCCCGCGTGGACAGCCTCGCGGTGCACTACTGCTTCGGCATGTCGGCCGCTTTGACCACCGTCGACGGATTGGCGGCCGTCGTCAGTTTCATCAGGTTGCCGATCATGGTGGCGTCGCTCAGCTTCATGAACAGCAGGAACGAGATGGCGAAGCCCAGCACCAGCGCGGTCTCAGGCACCGCCGTCATGACCAGGCCACGGCCGAACATCGTTTTGTCTTCGGCCATCGCGCCCACCGCCGCAGCGCCGATATAGGCCTGGGCGTAGCCGGTGCCCAGCGCCGAGAGACCGACCGCGATGCCCGCGCCCAGCCCGATGAATGCAAGTGCCCACATGGCTTCTGTCTCCTGTCCGTGCGCGAGTCGTCACCATCCGTCTTTGGGGTTTTCGGCCGAACGACCCGCGCGGTCTTCCATCAGCCCCAACCCAACCCATGCGGCGCGCCGGCGCTTCCGGCTCACACCCCAATATCGTCGATTCGCCAACCTCCTAGTCCGGCAGCGTGTACTGCCGCCAGCGGCCGAAGGGCATGTATTCCGCTCCCCCGCCTTTGTAGAATTTGGCGAAAAACTCAAAGAAGTTCAGACGCAGCGACTGCACAGCGCCCGACAGAATCCCCAGACCCAGGATGACGGTGTGGCCGAGCAACAGGGCCACGACACAGACGATTTTGCCGCCAATTCCGGCATCCCAGAGCGGGAAAAACATGGTGTTCACGGCCATCGCCAGCGCGGCTTTGGCAATCCCAATTCCCGCCAGTCGCGTGTAGGACATGGTATTCGACAACGGCGCGATCAGCTCCACGATCGCACCCGGTTCAGTGATCAGCAGCAGCGCCAAGCTGGCCAATCCCAGCACGCCCAGCAGCGACATGTTCAGGTGTCCGGCGGAGTTCTCGCAAAAGGCCAGCACTGTCCAAAACCCGGATCCCACCTTGGTGTCCCGGCACATGCCGATGTCCATCACAATCAGGCCGACCGTCCAGAGAATGCCAAGCCACGCGATTTTCGCCAGCCCGTGTTTTATACTGTGCCGCGCTTCGTTCACGGCACCGATACCGAAGCCGATGGTCATGTGAATCAGGCCAAAGACGATGCTCAGCACCAGGAATTCGCTCACCCCCGCCGATTCCAGCTTTTCAATCGGGATGGTGTGGCGCAGGAGCGGCCAGTTGGTCAAGCCGAAGACCGTGTCCCAGCCGGCGTGGCCTTCGTGGCCGTAGAACGGCACGCCGAAACCGTCGCCAAATACAAAGTAGCCGGTCAGCACCGCAACCACGCCGCTCGAAAGCATGAACATGCCGAGGGCACGGAGTTCCGACCGCGGTTTGCCGCCGCGCAGGCCCAGCCAGCCGATCGCAGTAATCAGCACGCCATAGCCCACATCGCCGACCATCAATCCGAAAAAGAGCGGGAAAAATAGGGACAGGAAAAAAGTTGGATCGACCTCGTCGTAAGCCGGTACCGCAAACATCTTCGTCATCGTCTCGAAGAAATTAAAAAACGGCGGGTTGCTCAGTTGCACCGGCACCGATTCCTGCACCTCGTGGTGACCGTCGCCCACGTGTGCGGCCTGCTCTTCGTGGCCGTGACCCTCCGCGTGCGCCACCGCCTCTCCAGCGTCGGCCTTGTGGTGGCCGCCGCCATATTGAAGCACTTCGAAATGGAAGATATCGCCGAGCGTCCGCTCCATTTCCGACCGCACCGCCGCAACTTCCTGATCGGGCACCCAGAATTCCACCAGGTAGGCGTGCTCCGTCACCAGAACATCGAAAGGCAATTCCGATTTTTCGACCTGGATTTCGAGATGTTCCTCAGCGGACAAGCAGTCGGTGGCCCACGTACCGCGCAGTTTTTCGATTTCCCGATCGAGCACCTGGCGCGACGCCTGGAGGGTTGCGGCCTTGGAACCCAGTTGCTGCAGCAGCGCATCGACGGCGCCGGTATAGCCACCGGCAGGACTCGTCTGGTAGTCGGTCAGGCCCGCCACTGGCACCGGCAGGCGGTCCTCATTGAAACCAACCTGCGACAACAATTCCGGCACACGCGGCGCATCGGCCTTGGTCACGAACAGCGCGATCGACTGCGGGCTGCGCAGATCGCCGCGGAACAGTTCGTAGGACAGCCCGGCAGCCGTCACTTCCGGTTCGATGTCGCGCACCGTCTTGCCGACGAATGCCTGGATGGAATCGAAGGGCTGAAAATAGTCCAGATTCAGCCCCAGCGCCTGGAAAGGCGCCAGCGCGGTCGCCGTGAGATTCACGGTCTCGAGCTTGCGCTGCAGGTCGTCACGCTCGCTCATTTTCCGCAGCAGTTGGGTTTCAGTGTCCTTGATGGCGCCGTCAATCAGCACCTGCATCTGGGAAGACTTGACCGGGGTTCCGGTGAACACCGGCGGCGTGGGCAGCGTGGCCTTGATGGCGCGCAACTGCACGAGCTGCTCGGAATATTTTCCGCCGCCGGGCAGCGGCCGGCCGTGGCCAAACCCTTCCGGGAGCCGATTGAGCTTGACGATGTGCGCGCGATGCAGTCGGTGCAAGAGATCGGTCAGCGCGCCGAGACCCTCTTTGGGGCCGACAAGTAGGACTTTGGACATCGGAACACAGCGAAGCATACCAGCGATTCCCGGTCCGGTGCACGTTCCGCCTGGAAGCGGAACGGCGCCGGCTATTCCCCTGTCAGATGTTTAATGAGCAGCGCCGGCACCGCGCCTGTGCGGCCCTGCGCCAAGCCCTGAATCCGGCCGAACTCTTCCTTGCCCTTTTCCGCCGCAGCGTGGTGAATCTGGGTGATCTCCGCCTGATATTGCATCCGCAGGCGTTCAAGTTTGGCCTGACTTTCGGCCCGCAGCCGCATGAGCAGTTCGCGGCGCTTGTCTTCCGCCTCACGCAAGATCTGATCGGCCTTGGCCTGAGCCTGCTGCTTCTTGGCGCTGACCGCAACTTCGGCCTCGCGAATGCGCCGAATGACGTCTTCCCGACCCACCGCTTCTACTCCTGCTCAGCCACCATCGCCGGCGGATGCAATCATGGCATGGTGCCAGCTTGGGCCGATGCCGCATTGGCATCGCTGTTCGCCCCACCGGCTTCCAAAACCTGATTGCGAGATAACCGGACCCACCGCGCGGCGCCGCCGCGCGGGTCGAGCGCCAAGAAAATACACCCCCGCCAAATCGTGAGCTATCATGCCAGAGTCTTCAAAATGGCAAGCCGCAATTCAGGATTTTTTTCACGATTCCAGCGCGACTCAAGCCCCTTCGCACATGCCGAACCGCTTTCGCGCGCCACGGCACAGGGCAACCCGCCTCCCGAGACGACAGCCCAAGGGAATTTTGGATTGCTCTGCGAGCGTTCGAGCGCACAATATTGAGCTTTCCGAGCCGCCTCGCGACAGGGCGGTGGAACTTGGCTCGGAACCGGGAACAGGACCATCATGGCCGACGAACTGCCGAAAAAATACTCCCCCGCAGAGACGGAGGAGCGCATTTACCGCCTCTGGGAGAATGCGGGCGCGTTTCAAGCCCAAACCGGCGGCGGGGATGAGCGCCAACCGTACTGCATCGTGATCCCGCCGCCCAACGTGACCGGCGTGCTGCACATGGGCCACGCCCTGAATATCGTCATGCAGGACATGCCGATTCGCTACCACCGCATGCGCGGCGACGCGACCCTCTGGCAACCCGGCACCGACCACGCCGGCATCGCGACCCAGGCGATCGTCGAACAGGTGCTGTGGAAGGAAGAGCGCAAAACGCGCTTCGACATTGGCAATGCGGCGCTGCTCGAAAAAATCTGGGCCTGGTGCCGCAAACACGGTGATCACATCCTGAAACAGACGCGCCGGATGGGCGCCAGTTGCGACTGGACCCGTAGCCGCTTCACCATGGACGACGGGTTGGCCGCCGCGGTGCGCACCGTCTTCGTGCGCCTGTACAAAGACGGGCTGATCGTCCGCGGCAAGCGGCTGGTGAACTGGGACTGCACCCTGCAAACCGGCATCTCGGACGCGGAGGTGGAAAACGAAGAACGGCTGGACAAGCTCTATTACTTTCGCTACCCGATCGAAGGGAGCGAAGCGGACAGCGGGAACGGCGGCGCGTCGGTGCTGATCGCCACCACCCGGCCTGAAACCATGATGGGCGACACCGCGGTCGCGGCGCATCCCGAGGACGAACGCTACAAATCCCTGATCGGCAAGAAGGTGAAATTGCCGCTGGTGGGGCGGCTGATTCCCGTGGTGGCCGACGAGAGCGTGGACCGGTCGTTCGGCACCGGCTGCCTGAAAGTGACCCCGGCTCACGACGCCGTGGACTGGGAGATCGGCCAGCGGCACAACCTGGAAATCGTGAACCTGCTGAACAAGGACGGCACGCTCAACGAAAACGCCGGCGAATTCAAAGGCATCGACCGCCTGAAAGCCCGCCCGCAGGTGGTGGAAAAGCTTCAGGCGCTCGGCGTGGTGGAAAAAATCGAGGACTACCGGCACTCGGTGGGCATCTGCGACCGCTCGAAGGACATCGTCGAACCGTACCTTTCCGACCAGTGGTACATGAACATGAAGCCGCTGGCGGAGGCCGCAATCAAGGCGGTGGAAGACGGGACGATCCGCTTTCATCCACCGCGCTGGGCCGACGTGTACCTCAACTGGATGCGCAACATCCAAGATTGGTGCATCAGCCGGCAACTGGTGTGGGGGCACCCGATCCCCATCTGGCGCGACCTTGACAGCGGTGAATTCATCTGCGAGGAATTCGACCCGACCCAGAACCCGGCCTACAAGGGTCGCCGTCTGGAACAGGACCCGGATGTGCTGGACACCTGGTTCAGTTCGGCGCTGTGGCCGTTTTCGACGCTGGGCTGGCCGGAGAACACACCGGAGCTGCGGACCTTCTATCCGACCAACCTGCTGGTGACCGACCGCGGGATCATTTTCCTGTGGGTGGCCCGCATGATCATGATGGGCTACAAATTTCTGAAACAGCCGCCCTTCCGCGACGTGTACATCACCGCCACCATTCTGGACAAACAGGGCGCGAAAATGTCCAAATCGGCGCGCAACGGCATCGACCCGATGGTGCTCATCGGCGGCGGCCACCACGAAGACAAATACGGCAAAATGGATATCACGACCCCCTACGGCGCGGACGGCGTGCGTTTCGCCTTGACGACGATGACGGCCGAAGGCCAGGACGTGCGGATTCACCCCGGCGTGTTCAAGGAAGGCCTGGCCTTCTGCGACAAGCTCTGGAACGCCGCGCGCTTCACCCTGATGTGCGCCGAGAACATGCTCGAACTGGGCGGCACTGGCGCGCCGGCGCGAGCGGAGGAACTGGGGTTCCTCGACCGCTGGGTGCTCTCCAAGCTGGAAGCCGTCGTGGCCCGCGCGACCGAACGGCTGGAGGGCTACGCCTATTTTGAGTACGCGCAGGCGATCCGCGATTTCATCTGGAATGAGTACTGCTCGTGGTACCTGGAAGGCGTGAAAGACCTGATCGCGCCGGGCAAATACGAACCGAAAGGCCCCCACAGTCGCGCCGGGCAGGTGGCGCTCCAAACGCTGGCGCATGTACTGGACCGAGGTCTGCGGCTGCTGCATCCGGTGACGCCGTTTGTGACCGAGGAAATCTGGCAGCACCTGGGCCGGCGGCTGCCGGTGCGGGATTTGCTCGACGACCGTCTGGCCGTGGACAAATTCCTGATGCGGTCGGCGTGGCCCAAGTCCTTCCCCGACCGGCACGCCGAGGCCATCGAGGCGGAGATGGAGGACGTGAAGGCGGTGATCGGCGCGGTGCGGAGCATCCGAGCGCAGTCGAACATCCCGCCGCGCGTGGAACTGGCGCTGCACCTGTCCGTGGACACCGCCGAACGCGGCGCGCGAATCGAACACCATCGGCGCTTCATTGAATCGCAGACCGAGGGGCGGATCGCGGCGGCAGCCGTGGGGCTGGCGGCGCCGGCGAGGTCGGCCGGCGCGGCGGTGGCCGGCGGTGCGATCAAGCTGTACATTCCGCTGACGGGCGTGATCGACCTCGACAAGGAAATCGCGCGCCTGCAAAAGGAAATCGTGCGAGTGGAAAAAGGCGTCGAGGGCCTGGCGAAGAAACTCAGCAATCCGGATTTTGCAAAAAACGCCCCGCCGGAAGTGCTCGAAGCCGAACAGGCCAAAGAGCAGGGCCTGAAAGTCAGTCTGGAAACCCTGCGCGGGCTGCTGGCGAACCTGAGCCCGTAGCATCCGGCATGGCGGCTTATTTCAATTGGAAGAACTGAACGATTACTGCGGACGCCGCGCGCGCAGCCGGATCTGTTCATATTTTGAATTGGCGATAGGCGCGCGTTCGACTTCGACAAAGCCCGACTCGAGGTACATCTTCAGCGCCGGCGCAAAATACGGATGGGTGTTGGTCAGCACATCCAGCGCGTCGAGTTTGTTGGCGAAAACGAGCCGAATGCATTCTTCAAGCTGCTGCCGGCCGAATTCGCGCCCGCGGTATTCGCTCATGATGCAATGGTAGCCCAACAGCGCGGTGTTCTGGCTGCTGACCAGGTTGTACTGGAAGACGCCGACAGGGACCCCATTGTGTTCGGACATACGAAAGTTGTTTCGGACGACGGGTTGTTCGAGCAACTGTTTTTCGAGCTTCTTGAAGTCGTCGCGCCAGGTATCGGGGACGGGGTTGTCGGAGAGCTCCTTCATCGGCGCCCACGCCCGGCTCAACATGTGGAAAATCATCGGCACGTCTTTTTCGTCGGGAATGCGGAAGGTCAGTTGAGCGGCCATGCAGGGGATGCCTCGTGCAGGAAGGGGCGGCGGACGGAGCGTCCAATTTGCGGCGCCTTGCGCCCGGCGTCCGGCGACTGGCACCGAGCACACAACGAGCGCTCTCCGCAACGCGCCCCAGTATAGAGCCAATTTCCAAACGGTGCGGCACGCCTCGCAAATTGTGTGCTGCCGCAGAGGTTTGCGCGCGCCGGTGCCTGGCCGGCCTCGTCAACGTTGCTTGCAATTGCGGCGGCGATCGGATAGGCTGAGTCGGAATCGGAATCGGGTCGGCGGCAATCCGCGGGGGAGCCAAGCGGTACGGCCCCACCCTTTCGCCGAATCGCCGCCGTTCCATCGTCGCCCGCCGTCGGCCCGCCCCAGCACCGACCGGCCTCCCAGGAGAGTGCGCATGAAATTCCTCGACCGGCGCCGGTGGTTTTCGGCCGTGGCGATTTTGCTCGTTGCCGGCGGTTTCGCATCGCTGCCCGGCTGCTTGGAACAGGACGTATCGGCGGTGAAGACCGGCAAGGAATTCATGATCGAACAGACCCTGGTGTCGGTCCGCAAAGACATCGTGCAGTGGCAGACCGATCCCAAAAACAGCGACACGCCGCTCCCGGATTCGCTGGCCGACATCCCCACGGTTGAGTCGGACATCCGCAACGCCGACGATGGAATGTACGACGGGTATTACTTCCGGTTCTTCAAGAGCGACGACGGGAACCATTACGTGCTGTATGCCTACCCCAAGCAGAAGGGCATCAACGGCATCAGCTCCTATTTTCTCGCCGACATGGGCGCGTCCAAATCGCGCGAATTCAGCGACGACTTCGACCAGACGCAGTGGGACTACACTTCGCTGGTCGATGAGTTTTCAAAGGGGCAGTAGTCAATCGCTCGACGGAGCACGACGGCCCAAGCCGCGTCGGAAAAATCACCGGCGCCGGGTGGGCCCATTTGAACGGGCGGCCCCGGTTGGGCGCGCGCCGGACTTCCCCTTTTCGCGGTCAGACGCGCCGCCTGGCCTCCGGCGGCCGGAGGCGCGTTTGGAGCCGCTGCGTACCGCCAAAAAAACAACGGCCAGCACGGCCAGCACGCCGACGGCCATGCCGATGTAATACGCGGTTTTGTCGTCAGGCGGGGTGACCTCCGCAACTTTGGCCTGCGCCGCCGGCGCCGGCTGTGCGGGAGCGGGAACCAGCGCCGCCGACGCGGTCGCGGGGATCGCCGCGGGGGTGGCGGCGGGCGTCACCGACGGCGTGGCCGGCGTCGGCGCGGCGCCTTCCGGGGCCGGTGGCGGAACAGCGGGCGCGGGCGGTGCCGCGGGCTTGTCGTCGTTGGCCGGATTTTCCGGGCCTTCGAATTTTTTGAACTCGGCGGCGAACGCTTCCAACTGCGAGTAATTATTTTCCCAGGTCGTGTACATCACGCCGACCACGCCTTTGACTTTGCCGGCATCCCGCAGCCACGGGTCGATGTTATGCACGTCGCTGTCGTAGTAGCCGGAGAGAATCTGGCGGTTGCCGCGATCGGCGAAGAACTTCAGCGAATCGAGGCGATGTGCAGGAGCGCTGTTCCAATTGGCGACGATGACCGAGGGGTCCAGGCCCTGCCAGGAGTCATACCAGGGGCCGTCGCCGTGCACGAGGTAGTATTTGCCGGTTTTCTGAGCATTGTGGTAGGGATCGAACATATCGGACCAGACGAAGAGTGGCTTGTCCGGGTCGAGCTTCCGGTACATCGCTGTGACCTGCTTGATGTTGTCGGCGAGAATCTGCCCGCAAGTCATTTTGCGGTCGGCGCAAGCGTCGTCCCAGCCCTGGCAGCGCATCTCATCGTAGCTCATGAAGTACCCGTCAGGCGAACTGTGCTCCTTGACCTGATCGGCCTGCCACTGGAGTGCTTTCATGGTGCCGGGAGCGCTCAGGCAGGCCATCACCGCGCCCCAATCGCCGATCAGCGGCGGCTGGAAATAACTGACGAGCACTCGCTGGCCTTCCTTGAGCGCGCTGCCCGCAGGTAACGTAACCGTGGGCGGTTCATGCCAGACCGAATACGCGCCCGGCCACGGCTGGTTGCCCATTTTCGGATCGACGATTTTCGAGTAGTCCTTGCCTTCCACGTAGGTGGTCGCTTTGTCTTCGCTCGTGATGGTGACCGGCGTGCCAGGACGGCGCAGCACGTTAACCAGCCCGGCCGGCGTGACGCTGACGTCGTCGATCCAAAGCGTGCCGGTGCGGCCGCCCCACACGCCGATGTAAAAATTCACGTCTGTGTGATCGAGACTGTTAAAGACCGCATCGAAATCGCTCCAGTCCTGCGTGGGCTTGACCGGCGAAGCATATTCGTTGAGACTCCAGCCGTCCGGGGTGAGGACCTTGCATTCAAGCTGACCGGCCGAAGCGAAATCCTTGGTTTTGACCCGGGCGTGAACGTGGTAGTTGGTCCACGGACGAACTTTCAGCGCGTGACAGATGCGGCCCATTTGATTGGGGCTGTTGTGCTGGATGTCGTCCATGCGCAGCGAGGCGGTGCCTTCGCATTTGACTTCGGTGTCCTTGCAGCAGCACTTGCCGGGGCCGTCGACAAAGCTCCAGCCGATCGGACCGTTCTGATTCCAGTTTTCGAAGCCGGCGTTGCTGATGGGCACATCCAGCGCCGGATCGGGCACCAGCTTGCCATCCTTGACTAGAAATGGCACCTCGCGCGCCGGCAAGCCCTCGGCTAAATTGGGATCGTAGCTGAGCAGGTCGTTACTCATCGGCGCGACACTGACGATGAACTGCATGTGCAGCCGCGTGCAGGCGTCGTGGAGCCGCTTAACGTTGGCGTTGTAATTGGTGCCCTTCAAAGCGTCCCAAGACATGAATTTGGAGTCGGCCACCAGCAACCCGTTGTAGCCGCACTTGGCGCCGCGTTCGCAAACGGCGATCAGGTCGTCGACATTTTTGTCCGGCAGCAGGTTGCCCAGGTAGAAAATCCAGCGGTAGCGGAGGTCCAGCTTTGGTTCAGCCTGATCCGCGGCATGCAGCCGAGGCGCGACGGCAGCGGTGCCAACGAACAGCACCAGTGCCAGACTGAAAAGCAGGCAGCCGCGCCGACTGGGCGACAGGATTCGATTTGAACAATTCGACATCCAGTGCTCCTGAGAGGGGGATCCGAGTGTGAAACGAAAAATAAGGGCGCTGGGTCACCATTGATCCGCGCCCGAGGTGGCATATGCCTCAAAACTGGCGGCTCATTTTCCGCCGTTGCGCCAGGATATTTTTTTGCCCTTGAAAAGGCTGCGGCCGCGCACGACCAGCCGGCTGCCGCGGGCAAGAGCCCACGCCACGACCCCGCCGCGTCGGTCCAAGTGCACCACGGCCAGTTCTCCATCGGTGGAAAATTCCTTGGATTCAACCGGCCGGTGGTAAGGGCAACTGGCGACGTAGAGCGTGCCATGGGCGCCCAGGTCGAGCGCATTGGCGGTGTAGCCGTCGGTCTGCCAGCCCATCCACGGGGCCGGCGTGACGCCGAGGTAGCGAGCGGTCGGCACGGTTTTGGCCTCGCGGCCGGCGTGTGTCAGGACGAAAGTGGCGAAGACAACATCGCCGCGGACCTGCCGGCCCAGCTCGGCCACCCACGGGTTCGGCCCGCCGGGTTTGCGCCCGAGCGCGTAGACGCCGGTCAGGTACTCATCGCGAAAGACCTCCCAGCGCGTTTCCGTTTCGCGGCCGGGCACCATCAGACAGGAAGCCGCGCCGGAGCCGATGCGCAGCGCTCCGTCGACGGGTGGCTTGAGTGGTGCGACCACGAGATCGAAGTCGGCGTGGTAGGCCTGCGTGTAGTCGTGGGGCGAAAGTTTGCCCTTGCGGCTGTTCATGCGGTCGATGAACACGAATCCCAGGCCGCGCAGATGGACGAGAAAGCGGTGGTGGCGGAAGGGCGCGAATTCATCGTGCCACGCTTCGGCCAATTCAATCGGCCCGCCAGCCTCGAACAGGCCCAGCCCGCACAGCGGGTTGCGATCGAGTCCGTAGCTGGAAAAGTGGCTGAGCGCCCGCAAGGGGCGGATGAAATCAAAATTGCGCACGAAGACATTGTGGCTGTCGGCGCCGTAGGAATATCCGCGGTGATACTGCACCTTGGCGGCCGTGGGTCGGACTTTGCCCCCGCCATGCCCAAAAAACCGCGGATCGAAATACAGCCAAGTGGCGGGGTCACCGATCAGCAGCTTGCCGCCGCTGTACAGCACGAACGAGAGTGGGTCGAAGTGTGCGTGCCCGCCGAGCAGTTCAGGACTGAAATGGGACATCGCGAGGTAATCGCTGTCGGGGCTCCATTTTTCCCGCAAAACCGTGTAGCCGCCCTGCGGGAATTGGACGCTGGCGGCAGCCGGGAGCTGTTTCGCATCCGGCGGTGCAATCTTCCCGGCCTCCAGGTAGTACGGCGCCAAGCCGATCTGCGGCGGCGTGCCGGAGCGCCAGCCGTGCAGCTTGCGGGCCACTTCCGGCGCGGCAATGACGCTGGCCGCACCCGGCGCGCAGCCAACGCCGCGGCCCATCGCGGCCAGCCGCGGCGTCATGACCGGCACCGCCAGACGGCCGAAGAAATGGTGGTAGGTGCGCCCGGCGGAATCGCCGATCGGCGGGATGGCGCCGTCAGGCATCGCGAGACCGGCATTGAATTCCGCCCACTTTCCGATCAGCCCGCGGGTCTTGGCGTTGAACAGCGGAAAGCGGTTGGCCTGCGCAATGCCCAGCGGGTGCAGATAGTGGTAGGTGATGTGGTACTGGTATTCCGCCGAATGCTCGGCGTTGCCGCCGTCGGGCAGCAGGTTGTTGGCCCCATGGAAGCGGATCACTTTGGCGCCGTAGGCGGTGAGCTTGGCGCTGACGTCGAATTCCGGGAACATCATGCCGAAGAAAAACTGCGAATGGCCGTGATCGACCAGGTGGTGGTTGTCCCGCCGCAGCACGTCGCCGACAAGCCGGTAATACTGCATGGCCCAGAACCAGATCTGCTTGACGATCCAGACCACCTCCGCATCGGAGACCAAGCCGGGCGCCTGCAGTGCGCCGCAATATAGAAAGTCCACCCAGCGGAACGCCCGGTAACAGACAGAGAGGGTGTAATTGCCGCGGCCTCCGAAATAAGCGTCGTGATCTTCGAGAAATTTCGGATCGAGCTCGAACGGCGCAGCGGCCACAAAGGCCTGCATCAGTTCCACCGCTTTGCGGATGTACAACGGCTTGCCGGTCAGCGCCCACGCGGTGCTCAGTTCGGTCACGAAGGTGTGGCGCGAAGTCGCCGAGCCGGCTTCGGTGAGCGCCTGGTCGAAGTCGAGTTTGCCGCCCCGCCCGGTCAGCGGCACTACGTGATGCGGCGGCCAGGAATTGCGGAGCTTGTTTTTCAACAGCAACGCCGCCTTGTCGAGAACCCGGCCGGGCGCGTCGGTTTCGTGCCAGGGCGCGCCATGGCAGTAAAAAAACACGCTCGGCGCCGACCGCGTGCGGAAATGCTCGGCCACCGCCGCCACCGCGGCGGCGGCATCGCCCGATTTCCGCGCGGCGGCGAAAGCACGACCGAGCGCTCCGGGAATCTTCAGGTGGGAGAAAAACTGCGCATCGGTGGTTTCCAGTTGGTGAGTATAGCGAACATCTTGCATGACCGGTTTAACTCCCTGCCGGAAACTGCCCCGCCGTGATGCAGCGCCGTTCCAATGGGGCTGATTAGACCCGCTCGCGTCAGGACGCAAGCGAGGGCGACGAAATTTGCGCACGGCGCCGGCGTGCCTACCGGGACCGCGCGGAGACGGAATCCGGCTGGGAAGGCGGCGCATGCGGGGATAGAATAAAACTATCCGCCCGCCATTTCGCGCCTCGCGAGAATTCCTCCATGAAAATCGTGCTGCACATCACCAAAGGCCCGCAGCAGGGACGGGAGTTCGTCTTCGACAGCCACGACACCGTGCTGTGCGGCCGGAGCGCCGAAGCGCAGTTGTCCCTGCCGATGGACCCGGCCATTTCGCGCCATCATTTTCTGATGGAAATCAACCCGCCGCGCAGCTTCATCCGCGACCTTGGTTCCAGCAACGGCACCTACGTTAACCGGATCCGGCTGCAGGAAACAATGCTGCGCCACAACGATATCATCGCGGTCGGCGACACGCGCATTCGAATCACCGTGGTGGCCGACCCGGTGGACGCGGCGGAAGAAAAATTCGAACTGGTGCCGGTGGAAACACCGCCACCGGGTGCAGTCTCGGCCCATGCGGCTCCGGGCGACATGCCCGCGGTGGCCACGGCGGTGGCGGGGATGGCGGGCGGGCGGGCGGAAGGTGAGGAGGCGCTGTTGCCGTTGGTTGAAATTCCCGGCTACACGATGCGGCGCAACCTGAGCTGGGACGCAGGAGTCGGCAGCGGGTTGGGCAATGTATACCTGGCCGATTCGAAATCGGACGGACGGTCTTACGCCGTGAAGCTGATCCAGCCCCAGGTGGCAATGAACGAACGGGTGCGCAAAATGTTCGTGCGCGACATCGAACTGCTGACGAAGCTGGCGCATCCGGCCATCGTGCAGCCACTGGCCTTTGGCCCCGTTGGGCCGTTCGACTTTTTCGTGACCGCCTTCGTGCCGGGAAAAAATCTGATCGAATTCGTGGCCGAAGCAGGCGGCCGCCTGCCGATCGAACTGGCGCTGGACCTGACGGCCCAAGTGCTCGACACACTGCAATACGCGCACGACCGCAACCTGCTGCACCGCGATCTGAAGCCCAGCAACATCATGGTGGGGCGGAGCGCCGGCCGGCCGCGCGCCTTCGTGCTGGACTTCGGCCTGGCGCGGAACTATGAAGAGGCCGGGTCCATGACGCTCACCGGCGAATTGCGCACTGGACTCGAGTATATGCCCCCCGAACAACTGCGCGCCTGCCGCAGCGTCGGCCCGCGTAGCGACCTGTTCTCGATGGGCGCCGTGCTGTATTACATGCTCGCGGCGCACTCGATCTACGATCTCGAAGCCAACCGCCAGGGTGAAATGCTCCTGGCGATCCTGGAAAACCGGGTGGTGCCTCTGGCCGCGCGCGAAGTGAAAGCACCGCCGACGGTGGCGGAGGTGATCGAAAAAGCGCTGCAGCCGCGACCGGAGCGCCGGTTCCGCTCCGCCGAGGAAATGAAACAGGCGTTGCGCAAGGCAATGCCGGGAGCCTGAATCGCACCGCCCTCGGAAAAGCGAAGCCAATTCAAATCCGTCCCTGGGAATGCACTGATCGGCCGGGCATCAGTCGAAGGTCACGCGACAGACCACTTGGCCACGCTCGAATTCAATCGTCGCGCCGGACAGCCGGACCCGGACGGTGGCGCCGACCCTTTCGACTTCGGCCGCAGGCACGCTGTTGAAGTTGTAATCGCCCAAAGTAAACACATGCAAAAACAGGTCGTCGGCCGCCGGCTGCGACGGTGAAACTTCCATTCTTGCGCGCGGCGCACACCCCTGGCGGTGCAGGGGTGGAATGCGCTCGCCCTCGACCACGTATTGTTCGTCCTCGTGGAACACGTGTACGACCGGGTCGATCGGCAGAAGCGTCTGGACGAACAGCTTGCCGTAGCCATTGCCCACGACCCAGTGGCGGTCGTGGCGGCGCGGCGCGGCCATGGTGTGCAGTAGCAGGGTTTTCTTGAATTCCGGCCGGGCCGCGCCCACGCGATCGAAAACGACGAACACATCGGGCCGCAGGTGGACAATCTGGCGAGTGAAATAGGCCAGCTTCGATGAAGCATAGGCGCGGGTGACATCGCCGGAGCAGTGAAGGTACGCGCCCGTGTCTTCGTAGGCGATAATCGCGCCGGTCTGGCCGATCTCCGAAAAGGCCGACCACTGCGGAACGTCGAACCCGTCGCCGCCCTTCATCCAGGGTGTGCCGATCCAGCGAACCGCCTGGCCGCCGTCATTGAGCGCTTTCCCGCCGCCGCGAATTCCGTCCGGAAATTCTTCCTCGGGATCGTACACAAGCATCGAATTGTGTGCGATGGTCCGAATGTAATAGTTGATGACATGCGATTCACCCCAGCCGCAATATTCGCCGCCGTCGCCGAGCAGTTCCTCATGTTTGAACAACACGAAATGCCCCTGGTCGAGGTGCTGGTGCGTGGTGAACCGCCGCCCACAGCGGAAGTAGAGGTAACTGGCGTCTTCGTCCCAAGAACTGCGCGACTGTACGTTGCCCGGTCCGGGGCTGTAGTGCGAGAGCTTGAACTGACGCAGGTCGGCGCGCGGCAGAGTTCGATCGTTCCACAGAAAATCGTAGTAGGAGGCGAATTCAAAACTAGTTTCGGGGGTTCGATCCAGGTGGGCCAGCACCGCTTGGTGGGCCGGATCGTCCCGGTAGCGCGTCGCCAGGATTCGCATCGCGGCGACGGTCTTGTCACGCTCGGGGTGAATCTGTCGTCCGCCCGAATCGCCGGCCGCGGCCGGTCGGCGGCTGCCGCCTTCACGCAGCGTGGGATACAGTTCGAACAGACTGGCCACGGCGCGCTCTCGGTGAAACTTCGGCGCGAGGTCGAACCAGTCGATGCCCGCAGCGGCCTGCAAACAATGCAGCGCCTGGATCCATTCGAAGATCCAATAGTGCGTGTAGTAGCCTTCGCCAAATCCGCCGCCTTCGCCGGCCAGTTCCAAGGCCGGCACGGCGCGCGTTCGATATTCGTGGTCGATCTCCGCGAACAGCTCGTGCGCATAGGGATTTTCGTGCGCGGTCGCGAGGCAGGCCACCACGAACGGTCCATTTTTCATGCCGTACCAGCCGTTGTGAAATACGCTGGGCTCCTCGGTCAGATTCTTCTCACGCGCCTCCCGCAGGTAGACGTGAAACCGCTTTCGGTCGCTTTCACTCCACAGGTCATGGCACAGGTCGTGATTCATCCCCATGATGCCGCAGTCGGTGCCGAAGCCGACATGGCCGACGCGAACCGGGCGATCGAGAAAAGTCGCGCGGACGATCTCCACCGCCTGCCGGCCGAGCGCCGCATCGTTTTCGATTGCGTAGACCAGATTCATCGCCATCAGCCGGCCGCGCATGGTGTGATCGTCGTGAGAAGCGCCGGATTTCATTTCGCGCGCAACGCGCTGAACGCGTGCGTACTCCCGGGGACGCTCGCGTGCGAGCGCTTGCAGCGCGTCACGCGAACCAAGCAATCGCGGATGGGCCTGCGATACACCGTCAAGCAAATCGGACATCGGCGCGAACCTTTGGCAGGGGGGCCTGGGCCGGCCGTCGATTGTACTCGCGATGGGCAATCCCACGTTCTGCGTTGGGTCGGCCGGCTCCCAAAAGGTCACTGGGGACGTCGGCCGGCTGGGCGATTCACGAGATCGAAGCCCAAGGCCATTTCCGCACACTGGGCTTCATCTCGCCTTTTAAAAGGGCGCGAATTACTGTCCCGTCAGCAGCCGAATGTACTCGCGGGCGACCAGCAAATCTTCGAGCGCTTCCTCGGCTTCGCATGGCGGAGGCGCCACGCCCTGAATCACCTTGACGAAGTTCATCGCCTGGGCCCGCATCGAATGCACCCACGGCAGGTGCGGCCGTTCGACGATCGGCGTCACCCCTTCGGCGGGGTCGCGCAAGACCTCCACCCGTCCCGCTCGATTGCTGGCCAAAGGCGCAACAAGGTCCAGCTTGACGTAGCCTTTCTCGAAGGCCACGAGCGCGCTCTCCTGCCAGTCCACCGTGGTGCGATAGGGGGTCATTTCGATGGTCACGGGAATACCCGAACGGCTCTTCCCGACGAACAGCACCCCGCTGGGATCGGCGTAGGTCACCTGGTAGGGCTCACCCAAAAGAAAACGCATCAGATTGACCTGGTGGATGTAATAGTTCACAAAGGCTTCGTATTTTTTGCCGTTGGCTTCGTTCAAGTCGGCCGGAGCGGGGTCGGTCGCCAGCGCCGGCCGTGGATCGTTGGCGTCAAGCCGATCGATAAAGCCGCTGGCAATCCAATCGCCGGCGGGCATGAGTATGCGGATGTAGGTCAGCTTCCCCAGTTCACCGCTTTTCTGAAAACGGCGGATGCGCTCGACCGCGTAGGCGGTGGCCGGGTCGCTGCGCTTCATGTAGCCGACCATCACCGCGCCACCGCCGGCGCGTTTGGCGGCAAGAATCTTTTGCGCAGTGGCGATGGAATTGGACAGCGGCTTCTCGATGAAAACCGGCTTGCCGGTGGCGATCAATTCCGGCAGCACCTGAAAATGCCGGTTGAACGGTTGCGACGCCACGATGCCGTCCAGCGGCTCATGCTTGAGCATGCTGACGGCGTCGGGGTAGACCTTCGGGATGCCGTAGCGTTGCGCGACCTGCGTTGCGGTCTTTTCGCGCAGTTCGGACACGGCCACCACCTGGCAGTTCTTCAGCCCCACGTAATTGCGCAGGTGCGCGCACTGTCCCATATTGCCGACGCCGACGAAACCGATCCGAACCGGTTGAGTTGCTGCGCTCATAGTGCGCCTCCGTGCGGGGATTCATCACTTTTCAGAAATTGCGGCCGCGTCTGGCAGCCCTGAGGGTGTTATACTCTTATTTGCCCCGCAACCAATGACGGTGATTGCGAAGTTTTGTCTCCAATTGCGAAGGTCGACCATGGAACCGCAATTCGAACACGCCGGCAGTCTCGACGCGCCCCCCGATTGGCACATGGCGGCCCACACCCATCCGGTGCATCAGATCATCTGCGTGGCCCGCGGGCGGATGCGCGTTCGTTTGAACGGGCGGGAACTCCACGGGCGCGCCGGCGAATTCCTCGTCTACGGCGCCGGCGAACTCCACGAAGAATGGGCCGACACCGCCAACTTGCGCCTGCTGTACATGGGCTTCGCCGGCGACCCCCTGCCGCCCGGCGCGCCGCGCCATGGGGTTGACGCGCGCGAGCGCCTCCGGCCGCTGCTGGAGTGGCTGATCGACGAACGGCACGCGCGGCAACCGGCCGAAGCGCTGCGCCGCCAGACCCTCCTCACCGCCTTCGTCGCCGAACTGGCGGGCCTGCTCGCCGACCCCCAGGCCGGACTGGTGGCCGCCACGCGAGCCTACGTGCGTGCGCACCTGGCCGATACCATCCGCGTCGATGATCTCGCCGAGTTGGCGGGGCTCAGCAAATACCATTTCATCCGCACTTACACCGCGCAGGCCGGTGCCACCCCGATGGCGGATGTGCGCGCCTTGCGGCTGGACGCGGCGCGCCACCTGATTCTGACCACCGACCTCCCCTTGAAGGTCGTTGCGCCGCAAGTGGGGCTGGCTAGCGAATTCCACCTGAGCCGGCTGCTGACCCGGCAGTTCGGCGCCGGCGTGCGGCACCTGCGCCACGCACCAAGCCCGGCAGTCTGACCGCGCCTCCTGCCACCCGGCGGAATTTTTCGCCGCTCTTCGGCTGTTTTCAGGCCCATGCCTTGAAAAAGACTCCCTTCCTGCCATATTTGGCAACGGATTTTCAACCTTCTGCGGCCTGCGTCCCAGGGCCGCCGGAATGCTGAAAAGAGGTCGTCGCGCGAATGAAAAAAGCAACTCGGCACCCGACCCGATCAGCGCCTCCCGCTCGGCCCCGCCCGGCCCGCGCGGCGCACCCGGC
>JBOHNC010000327.1:0-3828 GCA_050730415.1 Planctomycetota bacterium | reverse complement strand
GCTGCGGGCGGCGCGGGCGGCGGTGGGGGCGGGGCATTCGGTCCGGGGCGACGTGCGCGGCATCCGGCGGCTGGCGGCGGCGGCGGGCTGCTGGGACGGCTGCACGAAGGGCTGGAGAACACGCGTTCGCCGCTGCCGCAGGAGGTGCTCGATCAGGCCCGCGCGCGGATCGATGAGGGGCGCGAAGCGGTGCTGGCCTGTGGGCGTGAAGCGGCCGAATTCGACCGTGCGCTGGAAGGGCTGTTCATCCCGGTGGATTCGGTGCGCTACCCGGGCCGGCGGGCCGGCGGTGGTGGTGGCGGCGGTGGTGGTGGCGGTGGCGGCGGTGGCGCGAGTGGTGGCTCAGGCGGTGGCCCGGGGGCGCGTGGGCGGGAGTTTCTGCCCGAGGCGGGTGAGCCTGCTCCGGGGAACGATCGATCCGGCGGCGCGCGCGACAGCCGTGGCGGCCGTGGTGGTGGGGGCGGCGGCGGTGGCGGCGGCGGCGGTGGGCGCAACCAGCCGGACAAAATTCGCTACAGCCCGGAGCGCAAGCGGGAGTCGCTGTGGGAGCCGATCCACGCCGCGCGGGAGCAACTGATTTCCGCCATCGCGCGGGTGCTCAAGCCGCTGCGGCTGCTGCACGAGGATTTCGAACTGCTGAAGCCGGGGCGGTTTAATGGCGCGCGGGAAATCGAACATGAACTGAAGGCGCAGGCGGATTTCCTCGCGCAGATCGGGCAGGACTTGGATTTTGTCGTCCGCGGCGACCACCCCGATTATGTGTTCTGGGCGGAGTCTTCCGGGGGTGCGCGGCCGCGGTTGAGTCTGACCGCCGCGCCGCTGACGATCAACACGCTGCTGAACGAGCAGTTGTGGCAGCACTGCCGCAGCGCGGTGCTGACGTCGGCGACGCTGACCAGCGAAGGCTCGTTTGGGTTTCTGTCGCAGCGGCTGGGGCTGGATTTGGTTGAGCGCGGGCAGGTCGAAACGTTGCTGCTGCATTCGTCCTTCGACTACAGCGAGCAGTGCCGGATTCTGGTGCCGGCGCATGTGCCGGCGCCGGATCAGCGCGATTTTTCGGCTCAGTTCGAGGCGTTGGTGTTCGAGGCGGTCACGGCATCGCGCGGGCGGGCGCTGGTGCTGTTCACGTCGTATATGGCGCTGAACCAGGCGGCGCGCGGGCTGACCGAAGCGCTGGCCGAACGGGGCATCGCGGTGCTGGCGCAGGGGCGGGACGGTTCGCGCGAGGCGCTCTTGCAGCACCTGCAATCCGGGCCGCCCTGTACGATTTTTGGCACCGCCAGTTTTTGGGAAGGCATCGACGTGCCGGGGGATGCGCTGAGTCTGCTGATCGTCGCCAAGCTGCCCTTTCCGGCGTTCAAGGAACCGCTGTGGGAAGCGCGGCGCGAGAAGCTGGAGGAGCAGGGGCTGTCGGCGTTTCAGGCGTTGGACATCCCGGTGGCGGTGTTGAAGCTGCGGCAGGGGTTCGGGCGGCTGATTCGTTCGCGCGGCGACCGTGGGGTGTTTATTCTGGCCGACACGCGGGTGCTGTCGCGGCGGTACGGCTGGGCGTTTTTGCAGGCGTTGCCGCGGGGGCATGAAACCATCGCCGGGGGGGACCGGATCGGGCGGACGGTGGAGCGGTTTTTTGCCGACCCGGCGGCGGCGGGCGCGGGGGCGCGAATCCGGCCGCAGACCGACGACGAGCCGCGGTTTGAACCGGAGGAAGGGTATGATCCGTGGCAGGAACCGGAAATGTGATGGGATCGGCGGGGGCGCGCGCGGAATGTACGAAAATCCGCTGAAAAAATGAAAATGTACGCGGCTGGGTCTTGAGAAAGTTCGCGGATCAGCCGATACTACAGACGGTTCGAAGAAAAATCCAAAGCCTAGCCAAGCAGTCTGGACTGAATGGTTGCGCTCCGGCCAATGTTTCAAAGGGGGGAACATGAAACCGCGCGCCAGCACGCCTGTCACTATACGCAGCCACGCAACGGCCGCCACGACCGCCGCCAGCGACCTGGCCGCGTCCCACGCCGTCGCCGTGGCGACTTCAGCGCCCAGCGCCGAGCCGAGCGCCGCGCCGGCCGCGGAGACGATCCCGCCCGAACTGCATTTCACGCCGCAGGCGTTGCGGCTGTGGATGACCTACTGGCGGCAGCGCGGGAGCGCCGATCGCGACGCGACGCGGCTAGCGCGCAACGAGGTGGTCGTGTTCTTGCAGCCGTGGCTGCGGGAACTGTCCGACCGGCTGATCGGGCGCATGCCACAGCATGTGCAGCGCGAGGATCTCGTGAGCGAAATGAACAAGCGGCTGATCGGGCTGGTCGAAAAGTACGACCCGACGCATCGGATTTCGTTCGAACTGTACGCGGGCAAGGCGCTGACCGGGGCCTGCCACGATTTCCTGCGCAAGGCCGGCTGGGTGAAGCGCACCGACCGCAAATTCCGCAAGGAGGCGCAGGCGGCGCGGGAGCAGTTCCTGTCCGAAAGCGGGCGCGACCCGAGCAACCCCGAATGGGCCGAGCAGATGGGGCTGAGCACCGCGCTGTTCGAGGCGAAAAAGCCGCGGCTGACCGGGCGGGAGATGACGTCGCTGAGCGCGGCGACGGCCAACGGGCACGACGACCATGCGATGCTGATCGACCACCGCACCGTCGATCCGGTGCAGGCGGCGGAACGGCGGGAGGTGATCGAGCTGTTGTGCCGGGGGTTGCAGGAGAAGGAACGCGAAGTCATGCTGGCGTATTATTTGCTGGGGCTGACGATGCATCAGATCGGCGAGCGGATGAATTTGTCGGAGGCGCGGGTGAGTCAACTGCACGCGCGGGTGTTGAAGACGCTGCGGGTGAAATTCGCGAACCGCCGCGACGATTTGCTTTGATCCGGCGGGTGGCGCAGCTTCTTTTCTTTGGCGCCGGGCCGATCTTTTTTATTTACTCGACGCTGTGCACACTCTTGGAATCTGACCCTCCGAGGCAGCCTCGACCGGCCGCCGCGTCCGCGCCTGCTGCTCAGGCGACACTCAGCCAATCGCCGGTTTACAAGGCGGATGATTCCTGGCTGGAAGCTTGGGAAGATGGTAAATGTCCCCGCTGGATCTACACAGAAAACATCCGCGTAGACGGCAATGCGCAGATCGTTCCCGGTTTGCTGCCGGAGGAACTCACCTGGTACCCCTGCGGAGAAGAGCAAGGCAATCAGACGATTACCTTGCCCGACGGCCGGGTGCTGTCGGTGGATGTATCGGTGACGACCCACGGCAACGGCGACCTGACGGTGAGTTGCGATGGCGGGCCGACATTCGATTCCTACATTTATGACGACAACGCAGAGGACGATGTCTACACGGTCTATCGCGACTTCATGCTGAGGTACGAATTCATCTATCTCGCTCCGACGGTGTACCTGCATGTTTTTGGCGAGCGCCAGCAGTTCGACGATCTTGCTTCGTATCGCTACCCTTCGGACGAATATACGGATCCTGATGGGCCAGAACGGCGGGATCCGATCGACCGATTTTTTGTACTGCGGAAAATCGATCGGTCTTGGGCGGCGGTTGCCGGACTGGGGACGGCGCCGGAAAGTCTGGCGTGGAACTGCGGGCAAATGCCTTGACGCGAATTTAGTTCGCGGCATGGAGCGACGCTTCGTGCGACCCGAAGCAGATTTGTGCACTCGACCTTCCTGCATGGAACCGATTCAGGCGAGCTTGTAGGGAACTCATTTCAGTCCGACGGCCGTGGCGTTCCGCGCGGGAAAACGTGGGAGGTGCGACATCGTTTTGGGCCGCGCGGGCGGTCGGAACGACCGCGTCCAGGGGTGCGCCTGCGGAGGACCTCCGGCAAC
>JBOHNC010000326.1:0-32898 GCA_050730415.1 Planctomycetota bacterium | reverse complement strand
ATCACAACACCAGTCCAGCACCGTACATCTGGACGGCGAAAACCGAGGATATCCTGGGAAAAATCCGCCGTGCACGCGCCGTAATGGATAAGATGCAATCTGATTGACTAACTACACTAGGGTCGCGCTTCGCGCGGCCTTTTTTGCACAGTCCTGGCGACCCGTGCCACGGGGCGGGGGGCAAGCAGATCGTCGGCGAGGAATGCGCGCGGCGTGCAGGACATGACGAAGAGGGCGGGCGCGGAGGCTCGCCCCAACAACAAATATGCGCATAATATGCGAATATGGCTTCGTTTCGTCAAAACCCCGGATCCGCCCTGGTGGCCGGCGCTCCCAGCGCCGCCGAGCCCCTCCCGCGATTTCCCTCTTCCCAAAGCCCAAAGCCTAAAGTCTACAGCCCCCTCCCGATGCGCATAATATTCGCATATGGCTTTGTTTCGTCCCCCGCCCCATCCGGGCGCGACCAGCCCAACCGAGCAAAACCAGTATCTTATGTAACGGTAGCTTCGTTTTGTAAGACAGCCCAGCCCACCCCCATGCCAACCCCTGCCAACATAGTTCGTTTGGTTAACAGCCCTTGCCGCCTCGACCCTGTCGATCTGACCCGGCCTTGTCCCGTAGTTCGTTTGGCACCAGGCCGGTTGCCGGCCGGTTCAGCCCTTGAAGCTCAGGCGCGGAACCTATTCGTAGCGCAGGGCTTCGATCGGATCGACTTTGCTCGCCGACCACGCCGGATAGACGCCGAAGATCAGCCCGACGAAGCTGCTCGTCAGCACCGCGATCATCATCCCGAACCAGTTGATCTGCGGCGCCCAGCCGATCGACCGCACGTAGAAGAAGCTGCCCGCCACGCCCAGGAAGCACCCCAGCAGCCCGCCGTTCAAACACACCAGCACGCTTTCCATCAGGAACTGGAGCAGAATATCCACCTGCGTGGCGCCCAGCGCGCGCCGGACGCCGACTTCGCGCCGGCGTTCGGTCACGTTGGCCAGCATGATGTTCATGATGCCGATGCCGCCGACCACCAGCGCGACCAGGCCGAAGATCAGCAGAATGCGGTCCCAAGTCCGTTCGGTTTCCTTGATCTGCTGGTACATCTGCACCGGCACACGGACGCGGAAGTCGGTGTCCTTTTCGGCCTTGCCGACCATCCGGTGGGTGACTTCGAGCAGGTAGTTCACTTTGGCGGCGACCTGCAACAGATCGTGGCCGGGCGCGGCTTGGAAGAGGACCTCGTCGATTTCATCGGCCAGCGGATCGCGCGTCAGCCGTTCCAGCGCGGTGTGCAGGGGGATGTAGATGGCGTTGTTCACGTCGGAAGGGTTCATTTTCTGGTATTTTTCGTCGGAAACGACTTTCTCCTGGATGACGCCGATGACGGTGTAGGGTTCGTGGTCGATCATGACCGTCGCGCCCACGGGGTTTTGGGCCGGGAAGTTCTTGTCGGCGACGGTGCTTTCGAGCACGCAGACCCGGGCGCGGTCGTAGTCGTCGAGCTCCGACAGGAAACGGCCGGCGCGCATGGTAAACCGGCGCACGCGCAGGAAGTCCGGCGTGGTGGCGACGATCTGGGCTTCGAGCGGCGTTTCGCCGACGCGGGCGGAGCTCAGCAGGCAGTTGCGCATCGGCACGGCGTCGGCGAGGTCGTCACGCAGCCGTTCGCGGATCAGTTCGACCTGTTCCAGGGTGAGGCCGTTGGAAATGAGCCGGAACTTTTTTTTGATTTTTTTGTCGTTGCCGTCGGTGTAGGGGATGGAGGTGACCTTGATGAGGTCGGAACCGAGGGCGGCGAGGTCCTGCAACTGCTTCTGACGAGCGCTTTCGGAGATGTTGACGGAGACCACCACGGCGGCGACGCCGCAGATGATCCCGAGGGTGGACAGGATCGTGCGCAGAACGTGGCTGCGCAGCCCGAGCAGCCCGAGCAAAAACGAAGTTCCGACGCCAACCGACACGCTGCACTCCTGTCCACTGCCTCATCCCAACCGTTGGCCGGGCCGACGCGTCACGCGGGACGAGCCGGCGTGACACGCGGGACGGCCCGGCGCGGCACGCGGGCTCGCGGGCGGTTCGTCGGTGTAGTGTAAGCGTGTTTTAGAAATGAGGGGTGTGGGCTGCGTGCGCAAGAAATCAATGCCGCCGTCTGCGCCGGCTCTTTTTGCTCACGGACCGTAGGCCCGTGGCACTTGGGTGGAGAGTTGGGTGGAGGGTGTTTCGCGTGCTCCGGACGCCAGACGACAGGACAGCGTTCGCAGGGCGCCATTTTTGGGCGTTAGCGACCGGAAAAGCGATGAGGAAGAGAAATACCAAGAACGGCGCGTCAAGCCGCGCCTGAGAAAGGCGGCGTCAAGCCGCCGCACTCCATGCCAGAGGGCGCGGAGGGCATTTAACCCTTGCTTGCGCTTGACATACACGCCAAATCGGGGACCTTAATACGCAGCATTTTTAATCCGAAGCCCGACACGGCCAGGCAACCGGCGCTCTTTGTTTGCAAAGCTGCGCCATTTTGTCGGCATGGTGGAATTGTCGGCCTGCGTCCTACCTCTGGGGAGGGCGTGGGTGCGGACAGCTTCCGAGGGGTCCGGGCAGCGGGGGCGCAGCGTGGAGGGGGCCGGATGGCCAGTTTAACCGTCTGGGGCATTGATATCGGGAATTCGGCCGTGAAAGCGGTCAAGATGTCCCGCAGTGGGGACCAGGTCTATCTCGACGACTACCGGGTGATCCCGATCGAGTATTCGGAAAACGACGACAACCGGGCGCAGCGGGTGATGGACGCGCTGGGCCAGTTGGCGGCCTCGGCGGACTTCAAGAAAAATTACGCCTACGTGTCGATCGCCGGGAACCTGGCGCTGTTCAAGGAATTCGTGCTGGACGAAGTGGCGGCGGCGAAAGACGTCAAGAAAGTCATCGAATTCGAAGCCAAGCAGCAGATCGCGATTCCGCTCGACGAAGTCGAATGGCGCCACCAGATGTACGAGCAGGACGGCAAGAAGGGCGTGATGATCGTGGCGGTGCGCAAGTCGATCATCAGCGAGTTGGTGGAGCAGTTCGACAAATTCAACATCCGGCTGGCGGGCATCACGGCGGCGCCGATCGCGCTGACGAACTTCATCCAGTACGAGTACAACCCGGAGGGCGCGGTGACGCTGCTCGACAGCGGCATGCGTTCGACCGACTTCGTGGTGCTGGACGGCAAGCACCTGTTTTTCCGGCCGCTGGGGATTGCGGGCAAGGAAATCACGCAGGCGGTGATGGAAATTTTCAAATTCGACCACACCAAGGCCGAGGACCTGAAGAAAAAAATCAACAGCATGCAGCCGAAGCAGGCTGAGAAGATCATGAAGAAAGTCGATCCGCTGCTGCGCAGTCTGGCGAGCGAAGTGCACCGATCGATCGGGTTTTACAAATCGAAAAACAAGGGCGTGAAAATCGGGAAGCTGTTCCTGTTCGGGTACACCTTCCGGCTGCCGGAAATGGCCGACATCATTGCGCGGCAGGTGCGCGAAGCGCCGGCGCTGCTGATCGAAGCGCCGCAACGGCTGCGGCTGGGATCGGGGGTGGACCAGAAGAAGTTTGACGAGGACTTCCCGGGGTTGCCGGTGGCGATCGGCCTGGGCCTGCAGGGGCTGGGCGAGAAGAGCATCGACATCAACCTGAGCAACCTGAAGCCGCCGGAGGAAACGGAAGAAGCCAAGAACCGTTCGATGTGGCTGGCGATCGGCGGCGTCGGGTTGCTGTTGGCGTCGCTGGTGGCGGGGTATTTCACCAGCGGCCACGCCAAGGCGCTGAAGACGGAGCTGACGCAGGCGGAGACCTACGAGAAGTTGCTGGTCAAAGCGCGTACCGACGCGATGGCCATTTTTCAGTCGCCGCCGGCGCCGCACCTGCCAATCGGCGAGGAATTGAACTTGCAGGCGCGGCTGGTGGCGCTGAGCAAGGACTCAACGGCGGCGCGCTCGATCTACGACCGCATCAGCCACATGAAGGTATTCAGCGACCCGAGCGCGACCTTGAAGCTGGTGGACGTGGCGATTTCGCGGGTGCCGCCGAGTTTCCGGGAACCCATCGGCACGCCGACGAACACGGGAATGATTCCCGAAATCAAAGCGGCCGATCAGCGGCTGCAGAAGATGTATTCGTTCATGGCCGATGCGCCGACGCCGCCGGCAGGGGCGCCGGAACTGGCGATCTCGCCGCCGCTGGTGGTGGTGCTGACGGTGGAATCGTTCGGCACGAGCGTGGGCGCGAACGACCCGTTCACGCCGGTGCGGTCGGAGCTGGCGCAGTTGGGGATTGTGCGGTCGCTGAGCAATCCGCATGAGGCGATCGCGGTGACGTCGGACCTGGACGGGAACATTCCCTACTTGAGCGACCGCAACCCGGATTACCACACCTACAAACCGGATATCGAGGTGATCGGTCCGAAGGGGCCGGAGCCGACGCCGCCCACGACGGGGCCGGTGGGGGTGAGCGCGGGGCCGGACAAGATCGTGACGACCGGCGCACGGCTGGGCTTTGTGTATTTCTCGAAGGACGACAATCTGCCGCCGGCAACCACGTCGGCCACGACGCCCTGATGGGGTGGTCGGGGGCGGTGGTGGTGGGGCGCTCGAGGGCGCCGGCCGGAATGGGATGGGCTTGAGGACACAGCCATGGATCGCATCGAAATCGTCGGGTACTCGGGCGCCGGCGCCTGCCTGGTCGCGACGCTGGCGGTATTTTTTCTCTGGATTCATCCGATGAACAAGTCCATCGCCCAGAGTCTGGCGGGGATGAAGACCGAATCGGCGAAACTGGACGGCTACGTGAAAGCCGACCAGGCAGCGCTCACGACCGACCCGACGGACCCGAACAAGACCGCGATGCAGATGCCGGAGTTGCTGGGCACGCTGCAGCAGGTGCTGGTCACGCCGGATATCACGAAGCTGCTCATGACCGACCGCCAGAACATTTCCAAGGCGACCGGGACGTTGATCCAGGCGGTGGTGAAGGCGCACGAGGCGGATGCGCCGAAGCCGCCGAGCAAGGAGTACCTGCCGCTGACGGCCAAGCTGCGCAGCGACCTGAGCGACCTGTTCAAGAAGCACGATCTTGCGGTGCCGAAAGCGGAGTTTTTCAACCTGCCCGACGAACGCAAGACCGACATCAGCGAGAACGAGTACTGGTCGTTCAAGTACTGCTACGAGGTGATGAGCAAGCTGCTGGGCGCGACGACGCAGGTGAAGATGCTCAATCCGACCGTGGACAGCAACGGCAACATTTCGCCGCAGCCGGCGACGGTGACGGCTCAGGTCACCGGCGTGATGCAGTTCATGTATTTCAATGAAGACCAGTGGAAGAATCGGACCAAACAATACGACACCGAATTGACGAAGTTGCTCCCGAAGCCGACGGGCGGCAAGACGGCGGCCGCGCCGGGTCCGGGTCCGGGTCCGACGGTTGCGGTGGCAGCGCCGGCGACGGCGGCCAAACCGGCGGCCGGGGGCCTGGGCGGCGCGGCGGCGGCGCCCATGGTGCCGCTGGTCACTGGTCCGGCGACGCCGCTGCCGTACCACACGATGGGATTCCGGGTGATGTTCGTGACCAATCCGGTCAACGTGCCGGCGGCGATTGCGGCGCTGGAATCGTTCGACCCGTTTTTGGTGACGGTGGAACGGCTGGAGGTGACGCGGGCGGGCAACGCGTTTTACACCTACAAGGACTGGCAGGATCGCAAGCAGGGAATCCCGCTGCCCTATGGGGACGGAGACGTGACGGTCACGGCGGACGTGCAACTGCTGTATTTCGACAAGGGTACGGCGGAAAAGCTTGCTTCGGCGCTTTATTCCAAGGAGAATTAGGGGTTCGGTGGGCTGGCGTGCGGCGCAATGAGACCAAGCGGGACGGGTTTTTGCAACATCGGGCCGGGTTGGAGCGTCTAACGGGCAGATTCCCCTTCGAGGCAGCGGTGAGGGCAACACGATGGAAAAATTGAAACAGAACTGGGCGCAGGCGGTGTGCATTGCGGTGCTGGTGGTGGCGATCGGTTGGGCGCTGCTGGTGGTGTTCAAGAGCAACGCCAAGAACAACACGCCGCAGGAGAACGAACTGGGCGTATCGATGTCCTCGGTCCAGAACGAAATTAGCACGACCAACCCCAACCGGCAAAAGGTGCTGTCGGACAAGCCGGACATGGTGAAATCTGCGCCGACGCCGGCGGCGGCGCCGGACACGAACATCACCGACATCGGCAGCGTGCCGCGGGCGTTTTTCCCGACTGAATCGGCGCCGATTGCGGTCAAGACGAAGGTTCAGGCGGCGGAGGGTGCGGTTACTCCGCTCCCAGGCCCAGACACGAATCAGCCCAAAGTGACCGAACTGAAGGTGCCGGAGTACATCAAGCCGGCGGGGCTGGATGTGTACCAGGTGAGCACCGGGAACGTGCTGGTGGTGACGCTGCCGTGGCCGGAAGACCGTCCGATGTATACGGTGACGGGGTTTGTGATTCAGCGCCAGAAGATGCACCGCAACGCGCAGAACGCGTGGGTGCCGGATACAACGACTTGGGAGAGCCTGCCGAAGTACTTGGTGCAGGATGAAGCGAAGGCAGGCGCGCCGCCGGCTGCGGCCGGGACGGCGACGCCGGTCACGCCGACGCCCGCGCCGGCGCAACGAGCAGTGCCCAGGCCGATCATCGACGTGCATCCGGGCAAGAGCGCCGGAAACGGCGCGGTGATCGCGGGCGCGACGCCGGCGGCCGATGCGTTTGACTTGAAAAAATACGAAGGCATTTACGTGGTGTTCGACAAGGTCGACCAGAACAACGAACAGCGCTACGACTACCGGATTGCAACGATCGGGAAGACGCTGCAGGACGCGCAGCCGAAGGATGTGACGGAAGACGGCCAGCCGACCCATCTGGTGCCTTACATTCCGGACGGCATCAGCGATCCGTATACGTCAGCGGGCGTGGCGTTGCAGGTGTTCGCGCCGGGGCCGTCGGTGTCGCCGACGGCGACGGGGCGGATCCAGGTTAAGTTTGTGTCGGACAACGCCGACAAGTCGGTGGGGACCTTCAGCGTGTTGCGCGGGCTGTCGGCGTCGGAGATCACCGACATCCCGGTGGGCCAGGAGATCGTGGCGAAGATGCAGGTGCTGGACGACAAGGGTCAGCCGCTGATCGGGCCGACGGGAACGGTGACCGAAGAAGTACACACCGGTCTGACCCTGGAAAAAATTGAAACCGACGCGGACGCGAAGACGGACGTGGCGGTGCTGATCGACGAGAAGAAAGTCGAGTCGCGGGTGCAGTTGGGCAAGACCAATCTCGACCTGAAGACGGCGGAAATCGACCTGCGGCTGCTGAACCAGATCCGCGAGGCGCGGGAAAAAGAGTACCAGACGATGTTCAAATCGTCGTGGCGGCAGGGCGACACGACGGTGCCGGTGCCGGCTCAGGATTTCAACACCGCCGCCGCGGCCATCATGGCGGACTTGAAGCCCTTCGAACAGTACTATCCGCCCGAGGAAGACGGGGTGACACCGGCATCTCCGCTGCCGCAATTGACGGTGACGCCGCCGGCCAAGCCGATCGTCCGCAAGATTCCGGTGTACGCACCGCCCAAGAACACCAATGTTCCGCCGCCGGTCATGCACTCGAACACCCCGCCGCCGCCCCAGGGCGGGCAGCCGGGCCAGCACGGGCCGGGGATGGGCGACAACGGGCCGGGGCAGATCGGCGACAACAGTCGTGCGCGTGAAGACGCCAACGCCAACGTGGGGAACGTCACCGGGAAACACTGATTGGCATTGGGTGTGGGCGCTGTAGCGGCCTGGTTTTTCGCCCCTGACGCGCATCCGCCGTCAGGGGCTTTTCGTTGCGGCCGGGCGCGTCGGTCGTCGGCAGGAGGCCAGCGATGAAATCCGGTGCATCGGCCGGCGCACTGGCAACCGCTGCGCCATCGGGAAGTTCCGCGGTCCCGACCGCCGTATCACCGGCGGCGGACACAACGGCTGGGGAGCCAGGGGCGGCAAGGAGCGGGCAGTTGGCGGCGGAACCGTTGAATGCCAAAGCGCAAACCGTGCGGGCGATCGCGCGCTGTCCGGCCTGCGGGGCGCGGCTGGTGTTCGAGCGGGCGGCGGTGTGCCGGAACGTGCACTGCGGCGCGATCTATTTGTTCGCCGGCGCGCGGGCGATCCCGCGGCTGTTGACGCCGGCCGACGCGGCGGAAGCCGACGCGCTGATGGCGCACCACGGGCTGACGACGGTGCCGGCGTTTGGGTCGCGGACGCTGCGATTGTTTGCGCCGCCGCCGCCATCGCCCTGCTTCGATCCGGCGAAGAACGGGCGGCTGCGCCGATTTTTCGGCGGGTTTCCGCGCGAGGCGGTGCTGCTGGATGTCGGCGCACAGAACTTTAACCTGCATCCGAACATTTTGAATTTCGACATGGCGCCGTTCGCCTACACCGACCTGATCGGCAACGCGCACCGGCTGCCGCTGGCCGACGAGTCGATCGACGGGATTGTGAACACGGGGGTGCTGGAGCACGTGACCGATCCGGACCAGGTGGTGCGGGAGATGGCGCGGGTGCTCAAGCCAGGCGGGCGGGTGTACATCGAGACGCCGTTTTTGCAGGGGGAGCATCCCGATCCGCAGGATTTCCGGCGCTACACGCTGGCGGGTTTGACGCGGCAGTGCATGCAGTTCGGCCTCACGGTGGTGGAAGGCGGGATGGGGTGCGGGCCGGGTTCGACGTGGGCGTGGCTGGCGCGGGAGACGGCGGCGGGGCTGTTCGGCGGGCGGCGGTCGTTCACCTGCATGTGGGCGTGGGCGGGCTGGCTGACGTTCTGGCTGAAATATTTGGACTGGCCCTTCCGGCGGCGGCCGTACATTGCGCGGCTGGCCAGCAGCTACTACGTGATCGCAGAGAAGCCCGGCGCGGCGGCCTTGGCAACCGGCGCGACGGCGCAAGACGGGCGACCATGAGCGATCCGACCGGCGCGGTGGAACGGCGGGTGGCGGAGGCGATCCGGGAGCACGACCTGCTGCCCAAGGGCGCGGACGTGTTGCTGGGGCTGAGCGGCGGACGGGATTCAGTGTGCCTGGCGGGGGTGCTGCAAGCGCTGTCGGCGTGGGGCGGTTGGCGGATCGAGGCGGTGCATTTTGACCACGGGCTGCGCGGCGAAGCGGCGGCGGCGGACGAGGCGCATTTCTGCCAAGCGCTGTGCGCGCAACTGTCGCTGCCGTTGCGTTTGGAACGGCTGGCGGTGACGCCGCGACCGGGGGAGAGTCTCGAGACGGCGGCGCGGACGGCGCGACTGCATGGTTTCCGGCGGCTGGCGCAGGCGACGGGCGTGCGCCATGTCGCGACCGCGCACCAGGCCGACGACCGGGTTGAAACGCTGCTGTTCCGGATGTTGCGCGGCACGGGGCTGCGCGGGCTGACGGGCATCGACTGGCGCCGCTGCGAGGGACTTGCCATGGCGGCGCTGCCGGCGGGCGGAGCGGCGGCGGGCGGTTCCGCAATCGGCGCTGAAGGTGGTGGGCTGGGTGCGCGAACGGCCTCGCTGACCTTTCACCGGCCGCTCCTGAGTATCTGGCGGGAAGAAACCACGGCCTACTGCCGCGCGCGGGGGCTCACGTGGGTGGACGATCCGAGCAACGCCAGCGACGCGCACACGCGCAACCGCATCCGACACGAACTGCTGCCGCGGCTGGACGAATTCAACGCCAAGGCACGGCAGCACCTGTGGGAGGTGGCCGAGGACGCCGGGCAGTGGGAGGAAGCGGCGCAGGAAGCCGGCGCGGAGCACGATTTTCCCTTCGGGGCGCTGCCGTGGACACTGGACGGCGCCACGCTGCTGGCGCTGGGTCGCGGGCGAGCGGTCGCGGCGCTGCAGCGGACGCTGGAGATCGCGCGGCGGCAGGAGACGAGGGAGCCGGTTGCAGAGCTGGCAGAGCCGGTGGAGGCGGCGGTGGCGGATGTCGGCGGGAGCGGCGTC
Source organism: Planctomycetota bacterium (assembly GCA_050730415.1). GTDB lineage: Bacteria > Planctomycetota > SZUA-567 > H5-PLA8 > JBOHNC01 > JBOHNC01. Next base: position 22,916 of record JBOHNC010000326.1, on the reverse strand, counting down.
AGCGGCAAGGCGGGCCGCGGGGCATTGAGCCGGCGGCACTTCGATCTGCTGTGGGCGCTGTTGACCGACCCGGCCGCGCCGGCGGCGGTTGATCTGCCTGGGGGCTGGACGGTGCGACGGGTGGGAACGCCGCCGCACGCCCGCATTCAAATCGACCGCGTGGAGCGGAGCACGGGGGGGAATGGACGGGGTTGAATTTTTTTGCATCGGGCAAAATATTCGTGGACCGCGACGCCTCGCAGGGCGAGGGGAAATCGTGTCTCCAAACCTCCGGCGAAGTGATACACTGGAATGCGCCTTGGAAATCAGCGTCCTTTCGCGCACCGGGCCGAACAAACGGTTCCGCGCGAACCGTGCGATTCGGTTGCACCGGCGCCGCGGGGCGGGGCGGCGGAAACCGGCAACAGGCGGGCGGCGGGTGACCGGCGACGGAGTGGGGAAAGCAGCGGTGCGCGCATGACCCAATCCAACCTGCCTGACGCCAGCGGACCGGTTCCCGGCGCGCCGACGCCGGCCGCCGCGGCGGGTTTATCGCCGCGTGAAATTCTGGACGATCCGTTGCTCGCGAGCGTGCCGGTGATCGACGGCGCCAAGCGCCTGGGCGTGTGCGCGTTGGTCGCGAAGCTGGGCCAGGGCGGCATGGGCGCGGTCTACCGCGGGCATCACATCCGGCTGGATACGCCGGTGGCGGTGAAGATCCTGCCGTTTCATCTGGCCTCGGGGCCGGCCGCGGAAGCGGCGCGCCAGCGTTTCAAACGGGAAGCGCAACTGGCCGTTCAACTGGACCACCCCAACCTGATCCGCGTCATGGACGTGGACGTGACCGACCAGGACGTGTGCTACCTCATCATGGAGTACGTGGAGGGGGAGACGACGGGTCAGGCGCTGCGGCGGCATCTCGAAAAAAGCAATCGGCCGCTGTCGGAGAGGACGGTGGTGAGCATCTTTGTGCAGGTGGTTTCGGCGATCGCCTACGCGCACGGGAAAGGCATCATCCACCGCGACATCAAGCCGGACAACATCATGATCCGGAAGGCGGATGGGCGGGTCAAGCTGATGGACCTCGGGCTGGCCAAGGCGCTCGACGCCGACGAAGGCGTGTCGATGACCTCGACGGGGATGGGTTCGCCGCACTATATGTCGCCGGAGCAGGCCGAAGATGCCAAGCACGCGACCGACCGCAGCGACATCTACTCGATCGGCGCCACCCTGTACCACCTGATCACCGGCCAGACGGCGTTTCAGGCGCCGACGATCTACGCGCTGGTGAAAAAAATTCACGAAGACCCGCCGGAGGATCCGCGCACCTACTGCCCGACGCTGAGCGACGACTTGCGCGCGACGATCCTGCGCTGCCTGGAGAAGGATCCGGAAAAGCGAATGGCAGCGGCCGATCTGCTGAAGACCTTGCGTGCGCTGGCCGAACAGCGCATGGCGGCGGCCGGCGGCGGAGCGGTGGCGGCGACGGTGCCGCATCTGACCGACGGGCGGTCCGCCGCGCCGGTCCAGCCGACTCGAACGCCCCGTCCAGCCACGCACCGCGGCGGCTTGGAGGGCACCGCCACCGCACCGGGCGGGGTCGGTCCGGCGCTGACCGCAGCGCTGCCGACCGACACCTTGGCGGTAGGCGGCGGCCCGACGCGGCGGCGCGGCACGCCGGGCCAGGGGGTGACGCCGGTCGGCCGCGCCGGTTCGCACGCGAGCCCACCCGCCACCGCGACCCGCACCGCAGCGGCCGCCGCCAGCGGCCAGATGGCACGCGGAAGCAGCGGTAGCCGGCTGGCGCCGATCTTGATCGGTGCCCTGGCGGCTGTGCTGCTGTTGAGCGGCGGCGTGGGCTGGTACCTGCACCACCATGACGAGGTCGTTGCGGCCGATGCGGCGGCGGCGACGCGCGCGGCGGAGGTCAGCGCGACCTTGCGGCAGATTCAGCCGCTGCTGGCGATCAACGATTTCGACGGCGCCGCGAAGCTGTTCAAAACCCTCCCGGCCGGGGCCGATCCGAACAGCACGGCGGAGGTCGGTTCCGCGATCCAGGCAGGTCTGGCGCGGCGCAGCGCGGAGCTGAAATTCCTGAAGGACGCGGAGGCGAAAATCCTGGCCGGATTCAAGGCGCTGGCCGCCACGCCGACCCATCCGGTGCTCGAGCCGAAGATGGCCATCGCGCCGGTCGATCCGGCCCGCGACCTCACGCCGCAACTGACCGTCAGCCTGTCCGAGACGCCGCTGTTCACCTTGCAGACGATCGTTCATCCGGCGGCGTGGATGAACATCACGATTTCCACCAATGGCGACCGGCGGGTCGACCAGACGCAGATGCAGTTCTTCGATCGGGACGGCCTGCTGGCCTACCTCGACCTGTTGCCGACGCTGACGCAGGACCGGCCCGAAAACGGCCCGCTTCTTTTGACGCAGTCGGAGCAGCGGTTCAAGAAGGTGCTGTACGTTCTGCAGATGAAGGGCGCCGATGGATCGACGGCCAGCGGAACCGACCTGCACGCTTCCTTCGACGATCAGGGCGAAATCCGATTTTCAGGACATTCGATCGACATGCCCGATTTCACCGACATGGTCCACGACATCGATGAGAAAGTCGGCGAAGGGCGGCCGGGGCGGGGTGGCCCGTTCGAGCGCGAAACAACCAAGCGAGCGCAGAACTTCCACGGCATTCTGCGACTGAAGCCACGGCCGGCAACGGGCGGCGTGGGCGGGCTGGACGGTGTTTCTCGCTGGTTCGCGCTGCTGGCCACGCTGACCGGCAAGCCGCAGCCGGATTTCGCCGCGCTTGCCCGCGACCTGACGGCCGCCATCGACTCGGGACATCTGACGATCGAACAGGTGGGGCGACCGATTCACCAGGTCGATTTTGACCTCGTGCCCGACGCCGCCACCGGCGGGCTGGCGATGACGGCGACGGTTTCGGCCGAAAATCGGTTCACCTTCGGGGGCCTGGAACGGATCATCCCGCACCTGTCGGTCTGGGTGAAAATGCTGCCGCTGTTCAGCGGCGTGCTGACGGCGGAGGTGGGCAGTTCACCGGCGCAGATGCAGATGAACCTGACACTGAAATTAAATGCCGACGGCGTGGCGCAGGTGCTGCAAGGCGTCTGGAAGAGCAACGGGTTCAACAAGCCAACGCAGGGCCCATGATCGGCGGCGGCACGCGGAGCGGCGACGCCGGCGAACCGGTCAGGCCGACGGCACCTTGTTCGGGAATTCGCATTCGGGGCAGCGCACTTCCTGCCCGGCGAATTTGGCGGGAATCGCGAGCACTTTTTCGCAGAAGCCGCAGGTCAGTTTGATCACGCCGCCCTGGCTGCTCATCACCTGCGGCGCCATCGAATCGTGGAAGGCCGGCCCGCCGCCGGACGCCACCGCCGGCAGCAGCGTGGACTTGGACGGCGGCCCCACGACCTGAATCGCGGCCTTGCAGGCCGGGCAGCGGATGGACTTGCCGATGTAGCTTTTCGGCACCATGAATTGCTGGTGACATTGACCGCAGGCGATCATGACTCGATCGGCCGGCACGGCGGGCACGGCGGGCACGCCAGGCGCGGCCGGCTTCACGCCGGAGCCGGGCTTGGCGCCTGGCTGCTTGGGATATACGCCGCTGGCTTTTTTGCCGGCGGTGAGGGTCGGTTTGGCGGGCTTTCGAGCGCCGGCCTGGGCCAGCGTTTTTCCGCCCACGCGGACGTGGTCGAAATCCAGCTTGGGCGCTGCTTTGGGTGCGGTGCGCGGCAGGATGTCTTCGCCGTCATCGGCGGGAGAATCGGCAGCGTCGTCAGAGGCAGGGGCAGGCGCTGGCGGGGCCTTGGGTTCCGGCGGCGGAAGCTCCTTCAGCGGCGGGCGGGGGGTGGTATCCGGGTCCAGGATCACGAAGGTCTTGCGGCAGCGCCGGCAATTGATTTTGCGTCCGATCAGCATGCGGAAGGCCGGCGTTTCGCCACCGCATTCGGTGCAGAAGACGGTGATCGCAGCGTCGGGCGCAAGGCCGTCCAGCGAGGGCCCCGGCCGGTTGTCCACGGGGCGCTTGACAGGCAGAGCGGTCTGGGCGGCCGGACCGGCGGCCGGGGTTTCCGGTGCATCGGCGGTCGCAGGCGGCGGGGCAGCCTGCTGCTCCTGGCGTTCGGCATGAATGGCGGCGATGGCGTCGGCTTCAAGCACCTCCGAATCGGCCATGGCGGCGGCGAATTTTTCCTCGAGTTGGCGCATGCGCGCTTCAATTTCTTCCTGCGCCTGACGGCGGCGATCGTCGGCCGAAGGCGCGTCCACGCCCGGCGGCGCGGCCTCCGCGGGGGCGCCGACGGAAGCCGGATCGTCCGCAGCGCCCGCGCCAGCCGCGGCGCTGGCCGATTCGGAAGTCGCGGTCGGTGACGAGCCTGCTTCCGCCGACGCGCCGGCCAGCGCGGCGGCGGTAGGGCCCGATTCCGGCGCATCGCTGACCTGCGCCTTGCTGAACGCGGCTTCGATCTTTGCCATGCGCTCGGCCATCCGGCGCTCCATTTCGACCCGTTCGGCCGCGGCGCGGGCCTGGACTTCGGCCTGAATGCGCGCGGCATCGACCTCCGGCGCGGGCGCGGCAGATGCGGCATCGGCCTCGGCCGAACCTTCGGCGGCGATGTGGGCGACGGCAGAGGGCGGCAGTTGCAGGGGCGCCTGCGCCTCGGCAATCTGCGCGGCGGCGGCGGCTTCGGCGGCGGCCCGAGCTTCGTTTTCGGCGCGGACCTTGGCGACGGCTTCAGCCTCGGCGCGGGCGCGCGCTTCCGCGGCGACCCGTTCGCGTTCGGCGGCGGCGCGCTGCTCGCGCTCCTCGGCGGCGCGGCGCTGAGCTTCTTCGGCTTCGCGACGCGCGTTTTCCGCGGCCGCGGCGGCGGCCTGGGCTTCGGCTTCCGCACGGGCCTGAGCAGCCTGGGCCTGGCGCTTGCGTTCCTCGGCCTCCTGGCGCTGGGCGTCATCGGCGGCGGCGCGGACGGCCGCTTCGGCTTCGGCCAGTTCGCGGGCCTCGGCTTCGGCCTGAGCGCGCGCGGCCTCTTCCTGTTTTTTGCGCTCGAGTTCTTCGCGGGCCAGGCGTTCGGCTTCGGCGCGGGCGCGCGCTTCGGCGGCGGCTTCTGCGGCGGCGCGCGCGGCGGCTTCGGCTTCCGCCCGAGCCTGGGCTTCGGCTTCTTCACGCGCCCGTGCTTCGGCCTCGGCCTGACGGCGGGCTTCTTCCTCGGCTTTGCGGCGCGCTTCGGCCTCGGCCCGCACCTTCGCCAAGGCTTCGGCCTTGGCGCGGACTTCTTCGGCGAGTTTGCGCGCGTCCTCCTCGGCCTTCGCACGGGCCTCTTCCTGCTGGCGGCGGAGTTCAGCGGCAAGTTTGGCCGCCTGCTCCTCGGCGATCTGTTTGGCCCGTTCCTCGGCTTCCTTGCGAATGCGCTCGAGTTCCTCGCGGCGGGCGCGCTCGGCGGCTTCCTCGCGCGCTTTCTTTTCGGCGGCCAGACGGGCGCGTTCCTCGGCTTCCTTGCGTCGGCGCTCCTCCTCCTCGCGCCGCCGGCGTTCTTCTTCCTCCTGACGCCGACGCTCCTCTTCTTCGCGCTTCAGCCGCGCATCGCGTTCGGCGACGGTTTCAAGGTTGTACTTCGCCGGCTCGGCCAGTTCGGGCAGAATCTTCACGAAGGGCGGCTGCTGGCGGCCGTCGAGCGCGGCGAAGGCGGCGGCGACCGGCGCGAAGGCGGCGACGCCCGCCTGTTTGCGAATTTCATCGGCCGGCAGCGGCTTCAGACCGGCCAGATATTCCGCCGCCGCCAGCGTGCAGGTCAGGCGCGTCGCAAAGCCGCGGGCGAAGAGGGCAGTCAGAAATGCGGGCAGCACCGCAGTGAGCGGTCCATCCGGCGCGGCGGCGCGCTGCTGCAAAATTTTCAACAGGGACGCCAGCCAGCGGTCGGGCTTGGTGAGCTTTCCCTCGCCCTGGCTCCAACGCTCGACGCAGCGCGCGGTCAGCGCGGGGTCGATCGTGGCGAGCGCCAGCGCGGCGGGCAGGACGGCATCGAGCGGCTGCCGGCCGTGAACCGTGTCGGCCAGTTGGGCCGGGGCGTCGCCGAGCACCTCCCGCGCGAGGGGATCGGCCAGCAGATCGGCGCGGTCGGCCAGCGCGTACAGGGCATTGGCGGCGTGAGGATCGGGTGCGGCGAGACCGGCGGCGAGCGACCGCTGCAGCGCCTCGGCGAGGAAGCGCGTTTTGTCGGCGGCGCTGAGCGATCCCAGCTCGGTGAAATCCTGCGCCAGTTTTGCCACCACATCGGCGGGGAGCGGATCGCGCGCCAGGCCGACGACCAGCTGCGCGGTCAGGCGCGGCAGCCAGGCCGCGCGCAGGTCGGCGAAGCACTCCGCGCGCAGCATCACCAGCCAGGGCAGAATCGCCACATGCTGGACTTCATCCCACGCGGTGTGATCGCTCAGGTAGGCCGCCGCGGCGCGGGCGAGATCAAGCTGCCCGGTCTGTTCGAACCAAGGCTGCAGCACGAGGAAGGCCTTGGCGGCGCCGGCCGGAGAACGTTCCGGCTCGGCGGTCGGCGCCGGCTGTCCAACGGCGGGCTCTTTCAGCTTCGCCAACGCGGCAGTGGCCAGTTCCGGAGCGAACTCGAACACGCAGGCGGCCGCGCGGACCAGCGCGCCGGGAGCGACTTCGAAGCGTTCGGCTGACAGCCGTTTTTCGAGATGGGTTTTGATGTCGGCGTGGTATTTTTCCTGGAAGAACGGTTTGCCGTCGGCGAAGTAGGTCCAGAAGGCGCGATCGGAGCCGTGCTCCATGCCGGCCACGAAATATTTCCAGCCGGCCAGCGGCATGTTGGTGTCGAGAAATTGCAGGCCGAAACGGAAGCCGCGATCTTCGGCCGGCCCGATCTCCGGGTTGTTCCAAGAGTGAAACCGGCCGGCGTCGGTCAGAATCTGTTTGCGATCCTTGGGCGATTTGGCGGCCTGCGCGTTTTCGATCTCGCGGTAGATGGCTTCAGCCGGATGGTTGGGGTAGGTGGCGGCGCGAAAGTCGGGGGTGCAGGCTTCGATCGGAGCGTCGCTGCCGTGGAGAATTTTCCAGAGCTTCGCCGTCAGCGGACCGGCGACTTTGGCATCGGCCAGCGTGAGCGCCATGGGCTCGCCGCGCCGGGGATTGGCAACCGCGTGGCAGGCGGGGCATTGGGTTTCGTTTTCGTCGCCTTCGTTGCAGTGGTCGCAGAAGGCAACGCCACAGGCCCGGCACAGGTACAGTGTGGCCCAACCCGAAAACACAGTGTTTTCGAGGCTGCAGGTTGGGCAGCGACTCCCCATACTCGACACCTCCACGATGACGTCATTCTACCCACGCTTGGCGGCTTTGCGCGATCCTTCGATTTTATCGCGCCCTGAGGTTTGGTAGAATGGATTCCGGCCGCATTCGGCCGGAACTCGAACCATGTCCGCGGCTGCGCTCAGGAGTCCCACACAATGCCCATCTACGAATACGAACATGTCGCCCAGAAGGGCAAAAACTGCACGGCGGTTTTCGAGGAGTTCCAAACGATGCAGGACCCGCCGCTGACCGCCTGTCCGGTCTGCGGCAAGCCGGTCCACCGATTGATTTCACGCTCCACCGGCAAGGTCAACATTCTGGCCAATTCCAACCTCAAGGAGAAGGGGTTCACCAAGCTGGTGCGCAAGGACAAGGGCGTCTACGAGAAGGAAGTCTGACCGACTCAGGTGTGCATGGCCAGCATGTACAGCACCACGTACACCACCACGCCGGTGACCGAAACGTACATCCAGATACCGAAGGTCCAACGCGCGATGCGGCGGTGCTTGTCGAGTTGGTTGCGGAAAGCGTATACGACGGTGACGGCGATCATCGGCACCATCACGATCGCCAGAACCACATGGGTGAAAAGCATGATGAGGTAGGCGATCTTGGCCCAGGTTGGCCCGGCGAAACTGACGTACGGCCCGGTGAAATGGTAGATCAGATAGGAGACCAGGAAGGCGGTGGAAACGCAGATCCCGGTCAGCATGGCGGCTTTGTGCGGCCCGCGCAGGCCGCGCTTGATCAGCACCCAGCCGGTGAAGACGATCACGCCGGCGCTGGCGTTCAGGATGGCGTTGAGGACCGGCAGGTCGTCGCGGGTGAGCATGGTTCAGGCTACCGCCGTTCGGCCGGCGTGGAGGCCGCAGCCGAGGGGGCGGCGGTCGGCGCCGGTGCAAGCGGAGCGGCGCCCGCGCGTTTGCGCAGATCGGCGATCAGCGCCTGGATCTGGTCCGGGTCGGTTCCGGTGTACATTGCGACCACCTCGCCCTGCGGATTCAGTTCGATCACGCGGGTGCTGTGGGTGAATTCCTGTTCGACGGAACTTGGCGAGGTGTTGGGATTGCGCGCGGCGGCCAGCAGAAAGGCTTGGTGCGAAAAATCGGCCAGCGCCTTTTCCTTGCCGGTCAGAAACAGCCAGCGCTGCGGATCGGCGCCCTGGCTGCGCGCGTAGCTCGAAAGTTGCTCCGGCGTGTCGCGGTCGGGATCGACGGTGATCGAGACCAACAGGAGCTTGGGCAGGTCCTTGCAGGTATCCTGCACGCGGCGCAGACTGCCGGTCATGATCGGGCAGGAGCCGGCGCAGTTGGTGAAGATGAAATCGATGACGCACCAGTGGCCGAGCAGGTCGGCGCGGCGGATGGTGCGCCCGGAACGCTCGGTGAAGGCGAAATCGGGAATCTCGCGGCCTTTCAGCACCGGCGGCACGGCGCCGACCATGTTTTCGGCGTGGCCTTCGCCGAGGGTGTCGGGCTTGCAGCAGGGCGGCAAATCGCCGGCCGTGGAATGGGCGGCGGCGCGGGCGGCCTGGTGGCGGCGGTCGATGGCGAACATGCCGACGGCAAACCCGGCGGCAATCACGAGGCTGGCGGCCGGCCAGATCCAGAACGGGACCGCGTGGACCGGTGCGGCGGCTTCAGCCGGTACAGGTTTGGGCAGTTCCTGCCCCGCGCCGGCCACGGCTAGTTCCCAGCCTTCGTGGCCTTCACGGCAGCGGCCGGTTGGCCCGCGGCCGGCTCGTGCCAGGCAATGTCCGGCAGCAGCGCCACCACCAGCAGGGTGGTGAGAATCACCGGTACGCCCACCACGATGTACACCGGCTTGATTTCCAGGCGCAGGTGCATGAAGTACAGCGCCACCAGCGTCACCTGCAACGAGGCGAGCCCCATCACGATGATCACGCCCAGCGACGAACTCACCGTCAGATAGCTGGCGGCAACGTTCAGTACAGTGAGGGCGGCCACGCACAGGAAGACGATGAAGGTGGTTTTGCCGTGCGGCACGGCGACCTCGGCGCCGCCCGCGTGGTCGGCGTGCGACTCGGCGTGCGGGTGATTTGAGGACTCGGACATGGGATGACTCCTTTTTTCAGCCAACGATGGAGGGAAAATCCTGGCTCCGGGAAAGCGCGTGCAGGTCTAGTGCAGCAGATACAGAAGCGGGAACAGGATCAGCCAGATCAGGTCGACGAAGCACCAGTACAGACCCAGCAATTCGACGACTTCGTCGCCCTTGCGGATGAGACGATCGGAAAAGAAAGTCATGAAGAAGCAGAACAGCAGCGGCAGCACGCCCAGAATCACGTGAACCAGGTGGACGCCGGTGGTGACGTAATAGCAGGAGAAATACAGGTGGGTGCTGGGGATGATTCCGTCATGAAGCTTGTCGTAGTATTCGTAGCCTTTCACGCCGCAGAAGAGGATGCCCAGCAACGCGGTGATCAATAGCAGCCAGCGCACCTTGCCCAGTTTGCCCTGTTTGGAGCCCTCGACCGCCAGCGTCATGGTGAGACTGCTGACGATGAGGATCAGGGTGTTCACGCCGCCCAGAATTTTGTCGGGCGCGTGGCCGTGGAAATGTTTGTTCAGAAAGTCCGGCGTGAACTCCGTGTGGTTGGAGACGCGCAGCACCACATAGGTGCCGATCAGGCCGGCGAAGAACATCACCTCCGAGGCCAGGAAGATCCACATCCCCAGCTTGGCGTTGCTGATCCGTTGCGCGAGCGGCCGGGCTCCCGCAGGAGCAGCTCCCAACGAAGCGGCATGCGACATGATTGCGCCCTCTCAAAACCAGTGGAAGTACTTGGCGACGACCGGCACGACGAACAGGAGCAGCACGAAGATGGCCAGACCCCAGCCCCACCGGGTGCGGCTTGCGACCGCCTCCGGTTTGCGCCAGGCTTCCAACTCGCTTCTGTCCCCGTCGTTCATCCGTCCGATCCTCGTCGTTGCCTCCGTTGCCGTCGAACCAACTGTACAGCTACATGGGAATCCGGTCGTACAGCATCACGCTGAAAATCAGCGGGAGCCAGGCGATCGATGCCCAGAACACCACCCACGCGTCGCGACGGGACCGGGTCCACGCCAGCTTCGCACACAGGCCGAAAAATGCGACGCTCAAAAAGAGCGCCGCGTAGAAATACAGGCGCCCGGAAACGCCCAGCCAGGCGGGCGCGAGCGCGGCGGGAATCTGCACCAGCGCGAACAGCACGATCACCGCCATCACCATCCGCCCGCCGTCGTGCAGGCCGCTCAACGTGCGGATCCCCGCGTTCTGGTAGTCGTCCTTGAAGCACCAGCTCAGGGCGAAAAAGTGCGGCATCTGCCAGATGAACAAAATCGCGAAAAGCGCCCAGGCGCCGGCCGATACGTGGCCGCCCCGCGCGGCGGCCCAGCCGATCAACGGCGGCAGCGCCCCGGTGATGCCGCCGACCAGCGTGTTGAGCACGGTGCGGCGCTTGAGCGGCGTGTAGGCCAGCAGATAGATCGCCGCGGCGGCGGCGGCCAGCAGCATCACCGCCAGGTCGGCGGTCAGTTCGAGGTACACCAGGCCGGCGGTTGCCAGGGCGGCGCCGTAGACCAGCACTTCGGAGGGATCCATCCGATGCGCCGGCAGCGGCCGGTTCTGGGTGCGGCGCATCAGGCCGTCGGTGCCGCGCTCGAGGTACTGATTGAGTGTCGCGCCACCGCCGACCACCAGGGTCATGCCGATCAGGACGTGCCAGAGCGCGGCGAAATGGGGAGCGGCCGGCGAACCCATCACGTAGCCGCCGGCGACGGTCAGGAGCACCAGCATCGTCAGGCGGGGCTTGAGGAGCTCGAAATAATCGTGCAGCCGCACGGCCAGACCGGCGGCCCGCGCCGCCGGGACGTGAGGTTCAACCGGCGCCGCGTGCGCGTGATCCAAAATCGGGTCGTCTTTCAAGTGTGTGCCTCCCGCTGACGGTTCGGGGGCACGACGTTCGAAGGATTGGCGCCATCCCAGCCGGGCTGGGAGTGCAGTTCGTTCTGGGCGGTTTCGGCCTGCGGCGCGGCGCGCGGATCGGCGACGCGGCGCGCGGCTTCGGCCGGCGTCTGCAAAAGCAAAAAGCTGCGCGCGGCCACGACGACGCACATGGCCAGAATCATCGCGCCGTTGGCGACATGGCCGGAACGGACGATGTCGGCCAGCGCGGCCGGCGGCTGCGTCGCGGACAGGCCGGTCGGCGTCATGACCCACGCGAACAGGCCGAGCACAATCTGCAGGCCGACGAAAAACACCACGAGCCCCGCGGTCTGGCGGATCTGAAACACCGCCGGGTGCTTGGAGGAGGTCCGCACGGCCAGCAGCACCACGTGGACCGCGACCGAGACGGCCATGGCGACGTGAATCCAGACCGCGACGTTGCGCCAGTCAAGATGGTTCGAGACCACCGCCGCCGTCCCGGTGCTCGTCGCCACCAGGTTCACGGTGCCGCCAGGCACGAGCATGCGCAGGTGGCGCGCCCAGGCGCCGATCAGAATCTGAATGGCGACCATCGCGCAGGTCAGGATGGCCAGACGGCGGGTGCGGGCGGTATCGGCCGAGACGACCGGCGCGGGGGCTTCCAGCCAGCCCTTGGTGGTGACCAGCGCGACGATCACCGTCAGCGCAAAAATGAGCTGGGCGAAAGTGGCATGAATCATGCCCACGCCGATGCGGCCAAGCGAATTGTAGGCGGCATGGACCGGCGAATACATGACCACCCGCAGGCCGCCGAGGAGCGCCTCCAGGCAGACGCAGGTCAGCGCGGCGTAGCCCAGCCAGCGCACCCAGCGGCGGGGCTCGGTGGCGGCCAGGGTGATCGCCAGCACCAACGCGCAGGTGCCCACCGTCATGGCGGTGACGCGGTGGATCATTTCGATGTTCCAGGTCGAGCCCCACGGCCAGGTGGAGATGGAATCGCCAACGGCCTTAATCTGGTCGCCCTGGTAGCGGGTGTGACTGGTGACCAGCGACCCGAAAACGATCAACAGCAACGTCAGCGCGACGGTGAGAATTGCCCAGACCGTCAGAAACGGAGCGTAGCGATTCCGGGCGGCCGGCGAAGACGCCGGGGCCGTTTCGGGCGCGGGGATCGGGGGTGTTTCAGATTCACCCGTCACTGCTGCTGCCTCTCGCGGGCGGAGCGGTGGCGGCTCTTTGGCGGACGGACCGTTCGCGGCCCGCCGGCGCCTGCATCCGCCGCGCTGCCCAACTTACTCCGCCCAAACCGACTCAACCGTTCACCCATCTGTTCGGCCGGTGCAACGGCCGAAGACGCCTGTTCCAGAAGCCCGCTAGTGCGCCGGCGCGGTGGCCGCCGCCGCTTCCGCAGCCGCGGCTTCGCCTTCCAGCTTGCGCGTCTGCGGCAGGTAGTCCTCGGCGACCAGGGGCGATGCGAACTCGTAGGGCCCGCGGTAGACCACCGGCAGTTCAGGGCCAAAGTTGCCGTGAATCGTCGGGGTCGGCGCCGCGCACCATTCGAGCGAGTTGGCCTTCCAGGGATTCTGCTCCGCCTTCTCGCCCTTGAACAGGCTCCAAATGATATTGATGTAGAAGAAGATCATGCCGAAGGCCAGCAGGAAGGCGCCGTAGGTCATCATGCGGTTCAAGTACTGGACCGGTTCGAGGTACTGGTAGCCGGTGCCGGTGATCGCGTCCCAGTGGCTGTTGGCGATGCGGCGCGGGAAACCGGCGACCCCGATGATGTGCATCGGGAAGAAGGTCAGGTTGAAGGCGATGAAGGTGATCACGAAATGAATGTAGCCGAGGGTCTTGTTCATCATCCGGCCGAACATCTTCGGAAACCAGAACTGCACCGCCGCAAAAAGCGCGAACATCGAACCGCCGAACAGCACGTAGTGGATGTGGCCGACGATGAAGTAGGTGCCATGCACGAATACGTCGACCGGCGTGGTGGCCATGAAGATGCCGGACAGACCGCCGATGATGAACATGGACACGAAGGCGATGGCGTTGAGCATGGCCGGGGTAAGCTGCATGTTGGAGTTCCACATGGTGGCCAGCCAGTTGAAGACCTTGACGGCGCTGGGCAGCGCGATCATCATGGTGGAGAACATGAAGGCCATGCCGAGCGCCGGGTTCATGCCGGTCTGGAACATATGGTGGCCCCAGACCATGAAGCCCAGCAATGCGATCGAAGCGATCGAGAAAATCATCGGCTTGTAGCCGAAAATCGGCTTGCGCGAGAAGGTCGAAATGATGTCCGAGACCATGCCCATGCCCGGCAGAATCATGATGTACACGGCCGGGTGTGAATAAAACCAGAACAGGTGCTGCCACAAAAGCGGCTGGCCGCCCATTTGAGGCTTGAAGAAGCTGGCGTCGATCCAACCCACCCGGTCGCACAGCAGCATGAAGATCGCGCTGGCCAAGACCGGCGTTCCGAACAGCACCAGGATGGAGGTAATGAAGAGGCTCCAGGTCGACAGCGGCATGCGGAACATCGTCATACCCGGCGCACGCATCTTGAGTATGGTGGTGACGTAATTCACCGAGCCGGTGATCGAGGAGAAGCCCAGCAGAAACACCGCCATCAGCCAGTAAGTCTGGCCCGATTCGGAGCCGGGAATGTAGACCGGGTTGTGCATGTCGGACAGCGGCGGGTAGGCCGTCCAGCCGGAGGCCGCGTGGCCGCCGCCGACAAAAAAGCCGATCAGCATGATCACGATCGCCGGCGCCATCAGCCAATAGGAAACCATGTTGAGCCAGGGAAAGGCCATGTCGCGCGCGCCGATCTGGAGGGGAATCAGAAAGTTCCCGAAGGCGCCGGTGAGCAGCGGGATAATCACGAGGAAGATCATCACCGAGGCGTGCATGGTGAACAGCATGTTGTAGCGCGCGCCGTCCATCGTGTAGCGGGCTTCGGCGTAGGTATCGAAAGTTTTCTGTTCCTCGGGAGTCAGGCTGGCGGCGAGGGCGGCCTTGTCGCTGTCGTCGAGTTTGGCGCCGCTGTCCGCCTTGGCCTGGGCGTCGTCCCGCGCGCCCAGCTTGGCCATCACCGCGTCGATCTTGGGCTGCTCGGCCTCGAGCGCTTTTTCCTCGGCTGTCAGCGGTTCATTGGCATCTTTTTTCGCCTTGATCGCACCGAATTCCTGGTAGATGTTTTCCTTGTAGTGATAGGCCTTGGTGGTCAGGCCGATCGAGGTGAAAAACTGCCCGCCCGGCAGATTGTCGGGGTAGGCCAACTGCCAACGCACGCCCAGGGCGAGGAAGCCGCCCAGGATGAACATCGTCAGTCCGGTGAACAGGAACTGGATGCCGATCGTCTTGTGGTCGGTCGAGAAAATGTACTTGCGGATGAAGCCCGGCTCGTGGTGTTCGTGCCCGTGCTCCCCACCGTGGTCATGGCCGTGCTCTCCGGCGTGGCCCGTCTCGGCGCTCATGGCTGCTTGTCACTCCTCTGCGGGGCTTCTGGCCCTGCGATTTTTTGCCCAATCGGCCCGACTCAGTCGACCTCGAAACCCTACAACCATCCGTGCGCCGAAACCCATCCGGCGCCCGGGCTAGTTGCCCGAATCGTCATCCGACGGTGGCAAAGGAATCTGGCCCTTGGCCACGTCGCAATACCAACCCGGATCGCCGCGTTTGGTCCAGACCGACGGCGCTTCGGTGTTCTGGTATTTGACTTCCTGTTTCTGTTCCCAGGCTTTGAAATCGGCGTCGCTCAGGACATCCATTTCGGCGCGCATCTGGCCGTGATCGATTCCGCACAGCTCGGTACAGGCGATCTCGTAGTTGAACCCCGGGTTGTGGCGCTCCGCCTGGCCTTCTTGAGTTGTCTTCGTGCATTCGAACCAGCCATGTACGGTCGAGCCCGGCACCACGTCCTGCTTGAAGCGAAGATACGGCGCAAAGAGGCTGTGAATGACGTCGCCGGAGCGCATTTCCAGCAGCACGCGGGTATGCACCGGCACCACCAGCAGCTTGGCGGTGTAGAAATCGTCGTCGGTCCCGAACTTGCCGTCCGGACCGGGGTAGCGGAAGTTCCATTCGAACTGCTTGGCCAGAACCTGGACGTGGAGCGCGTGGATCTCGGCCGGATCGGCCGGATCGAGGTGCTCCATTTTGATTTCCTTCCACGCACCGAGCTGATACACGGCGAGGAAGAACAGGATCAGCGCAGGAACCGTGGTCCAGATGATTTCGATCGTGTGATTGCCGTGGACGAACTGCGATTTCGCGCCTTCGCGATGGCGGAAGCGCAGCATGCAGTAGATGAGCAGCGCTTCGGTGCCGATGAAGGTGATGCCGGTGATCCACAGGATCAGATAGAACAAATAATCCACTTCCGGCCCGTAGGTCGAGATGTCTTCGGGCAGCGGAAAGGCCGGATTGGTACCCGGCATTTCGATGGTCGCCTGCCCGCCGCCGGCGGTGGTGCTCGCTGCGGCCGCCGGCGTTGCGTCGTCTCCGGCGCGGACCGGACCGACGCCGAACACCGTCAGCGCGGTCAACATGACCACCAGGAGCAACGTCGACACGCCCTGCGCGCGCCGCCACGGCCCGTGCTGCAACATACCTGTCTCCACCTGGCGCCGCCGTTGCCGGCGGCGGCTTAACCAGCCGACGGCGGGAACGAACAACCGCCCCGCCATCCGCCGGAGGCCGCCTTTCATCTGGCGGCCTCAAACCCGAATTTCAAACCCGCCGTTCCGCCGGAACGCTTGGAAGCATTCCGGCGGTCCGACGCCTGCGACTAGTCCTGATCCAAGGTGATGTCGAGCTTCACGGTCCCATTGGCCGGGACGGTGACCTTGTACATCGGCTTGGAGGCCTTCAGCGTTTCATGCCAGACGCCGATTTCGTATTCGCCCGGCGGCAGCTTGGGCAGCGTGAACTTGCCATCCTTGTCGGTGACCGCGAACAACGGATTGCTTTCGATGCACACCCAGCCGTGCATCCAGTTGTGGATGTCGCACTTGAAGTAGCAGCCCAGTTCGTGGCTCTGCGGCACGTAGGTGATCGTCTGCCCCTTCAGCGAGTCCTTGTTGATTTCGGAGTTGGTGCCGGAGGGCGACACAAAGTGAACGTTGTGCTTGGTGTCGTCTTCGCTGGTGATGTTGATGGTCTGTCCCACCATCGCCGCCGAGACGTGCGGGGTGTAGATGCAGCCCATCTGGTGGATCTGCACCGGCGCGGTCGGCACGGTGAAGCTCCAGGGCGACGGGGTCTTCTTCACGTAGATGAAGACGTTTTCAATGCCCTGATCGGCGCCGTCGACGATTTCGTCCTCGGTCTTGGCCGGCGCGTCCTTGTGAGCGTCCACGCAGTACTTGTCGCCCATGATCGGCACCAGCTTGCGCTTGGGCGCGGTGCCCTTCAAGGTCACCATGCCGGTGACCGTGCCGGTCGCGTCCTTTTCCGGGAACGGCGTCTTGGCCGCCGCCGCGGACGTGGGCGTGCCGCCATCCGGAGCGCCGCCGGCCGGGGTGTTGCTCCCGGTGGTCGAGCTGGTGCTGCCGCCGCACCCTGCCAACATCAAACCGGCCAGACTGGCCGCAAACAGACTCAACTTCTTCATGGCTGATTCCTCCTTTCGGCGACCGATTCGGCCGCCGGCCATATCCCTTGGAAAACCGCCGTCGGACTGTCCCGCTCGCGCCACGCAAGCTCGACTGGGCTCGACTGGCTCGGTGGTCCGCTTCCGCGCACCGCCGCCGCCAGCCCCCGGACAGTTCGACTGCCGCTTTCCGCTTTCTCCCACGAACCTCCGGACTACCCGCCGCCGGATAGCTTGTCGCTTTCGGCCTTCAGCTTCGCAGCCTCAGCCGGATCCAGTTGCATCAGGTAGCGGACGATGAGATCCCGTTCGTCGCCGGGGTAGGTTTTCATCCCTGGCGTTTCCTGGTTGCCAATCAGCCAGCGATGTTGCGCGTCATCATACTGGAATATGCCGTTCGGCATATTGGTGCCCGGGAAGATTGCCTGCGGCGCCACCACCCAGCGCTCGATCCAGGACGGCTTGAGCCGCTCCTGGGCCAGCCCAAGGTTCGGCGCAATGACCGTGGCCGGGTAGACCTTCATGGTCTCCGAGGCGTGGCAGCGCACGCAGCCGACCGCGACCGCGTGGCGGGCGATGGTTGTTTCCTCGGCCGTCAGCGGCGGGTACTTCGGCGCGACGTACGGCATCGACTGGTTGCTCAGCGCGTTGAAGAACCGCACCAGCTTTTGAATCTCGTCCTCGGACAGCGAGAAGGTCGGCATGCGGATTTTCAGGTACTGCCGCACCCCGTTGCCGTTGATGTCGGTGGTCGAAAGCGACGGATTGCGCAGGAAATCGGCCAGCCACTGCGGATTGACGCGCGCGCCTTCGCCGACCAGATTCGGCGGCGCGAAGCCGATGCTGCCGGGCTGCTTCGTCCCGTCCAGATCGGTGAAAGTCTGCGACGGATCGAACTGCGGCAGGTTCTGCACTTCAGGCTTGTTCTGCCCGGGCACGAACTGGTGGCAGCCGACACAGTTGTATTTCTGCACCACCCACCAGCCGTCGGCGATGGCCTTGGCCGCGCCGGTCGGCGTGTACTGGTATTTCTCCAGTTCGGGGGAGATGTCCACGGAGCCCAGCAGGAAGGTCACCAGTTGGCTGATCTGCGTCTTGTTCAGACCGAAGTTCGGCATGTGCAGTTTTTCGGTCGGCGATTTGTCCTTGCCCTGGTCCCAGATTTCCGGCGACTTCAGTTTGCGCTCGAAAAAGCCCTTGTGCGTGTACCAGTCGTACTTGACGGTGTTGCCCTTGGCGTCCTTGAATTCGGAGGCGTACGGGTCGTTGGGGAAGGTGCGGCCCATTTCGGCGTCCTGGGTCATCAGGCCGAAATCGAGGCGGTCGATCGGCTTGGACCCTTCCTGCGTGAGGTCGGTGCCGATGCCGGTGTCGTTTTCCATGCCGCTGATTTCGTGGCAGCCCGCGCAGCCGAACAGCTTGACCCAGGCCTTGCCCTTTTCGGCCACCGCCGGGTCGTCCATTTTGTCGGCTTTCGGGTAGTCCACGTCGCTGTGCTTCTGGGTCATCAGGTAGCTGGCAATGTCGCGGGATTCCTCGGTGGTCAGCCGCAGGTTCGGCATGATGGTCGCCTGTTCCCAGGCCTGATCGTTGTGATCGGGGTCGCTCTTTTCAAGCGCCGCGGTTTCCTCGGGGGTGTAGTCGCGGCCCAGCACGTGGTTGTAGGGCACCAGGCGCTTGTCGGGGTGTTGAATCCAGTGCACCAGGAAGTCGTAGTTGGCTTTCTCGCCTTCGCGGCTGAGGTTGGGTGCGAAGCTCCCGCCGATGCGGTCGTCGCCTTCGCCGATCGAGTGACAGGCCAGACAGCCACGGGCGTGGAACAGGCGTTTGCCCAGGGTCGCATCGCCCGGCGCCTGCGCCGGCGCTTTGGTCTTGTCGCCCGACTGCCAGATGAAGGCGGCGATTTCCAGCGTCTGTTCCGGCGTCAACTGGAACTGCGGCATTTTGGTGTCCGGACGAAACTGGCGGGTCCCGCTGATCCAGACCGGGATCCAATCGCGGTTGAGCTTGGCGCGCGCGTTCTTCAGGTCCGGCGCCACCTTCTTCCATTCGCGGAAGAGGCCGATTTCGTGGGCCTTGAGCGCCTGCTCCTTGGCCGCCATGTTGGAAATCTGCAGCGTGATCTGGACGTTGGCTTCGATCAGCCCGCGCTTTTCGGAGTCCGGCGCATCGTCAGGCAGGTTCTGGCGGGTCTGGTTGTTGAGCTCCTGCTGGTGGACCAGCTCCTTGCGTGCATCGGCAATCTTGGTCAGCTCCTGCTCAACCGTTTGCACTTCGCCCTTCTGTTGGTTGAACCCGCTGCGGCTGTGGCAGCCCCAGCAGCCCAGATGCCGGAACAGTTCCTTGCCATCGCTAATGGTCTGGCCGTACTTGAGCTTCAATTCGCTGTCGTGGCACTGCACGCAGCCGGCTTCGGTGTTTTCGTTGTCGTACAGCGGCCAGAGCCAGTGTTCGTACTTCCCGTGGCCGTAGTCGACGCTGGTGGTGCCGACGCCGTTGCCGCCGTGGCAGGGGCTGCAGCCGAATTTTTCGGGGTCGTGAATCTTGAGCAGTTCATCCTGCGCTTTGGGGTGGCTGGCAAAGACGTGCGCGAGGTCTTCATGGCCGGGGCCGAAGAGCTTATTCACGATCGGCAGCAGCTTATCGACCGGCATGTTGGCCGGGGAACGCTCGCCCACGTGGCAGGATTCGCAGCGGTCGACCAGGTCAATGTCCTTGACGTGAATCTGTTTGATTTCGATGTCGAAGGAATCGAGGTTGTTCTTGAGGGCAGCCACCTTGTCGGGGGTCAGACCGGGGTCGTCGAGCGCGACCATGGCGTCCATCTGCGCCTGCAGTTCTTTGCCCGGTTCCTGGAGTTTCGCCATCTCCCCGCTGAGCGTGCCTTTCATGGCCTTCGCCGCGGACAACGCATCCGACAGTTCTTCGTATTTGAAATTTTTCTTTTCGACCTTGCCCGGCCCGGTGGGCAGATCGACCGGGATCGGAGTGCTTTCGATTTCTTTCAGCAGCGCCTCCTGCGCCGGCTTGTCAGGCGCGTCGGCCGATTCAATGTCGTAGATCTTCGCCGTCACCTGGCTGCGCGGATCGATCATCGCCTTGGTCATGACTTCGATCTGCGGCTGCACCACGTCGTCCAACTGTTTCTGGATCGCGGCAACCTGATCCTTGATCTTGGCGTCGTCGGCGTTTCTTTCCTGCTCAAGCGCCTTGTACTTGTCGGTCGAGGTGACGGCCGTCAGCGCCTCCGCGCGGCCCTTCTTGATCCCGTCCAGAAAACTCCCGTAGACCTGGATGTACTCCGCCTGGTAGTTCTTCCAGGGCCGCAAGCCCCAGATTTCGTCGTACATCGCCCAGAGGGTGGACGCCATGAGCAGCAAGGAGACGATCGCCAACGGCCAGCTCAGGCTGGAAGTCAGGATCGGGTCGGGTTGCTTCGGTGTGTTGGGAGTGGACATCCCGGTTTGCCTCGGATAGGGAATTGAATCGGACAACCTTCGTTCGCGGCCTACACGTTGAACCAGGGCGTGACCAAGACGTACTTAATGCGGAACAAAAGACGCAGCGCGATTTTGATCGGCAGCGCGACCATCGAGATCAGGAAGAACTGCATGATCATGTATTGGTAGATGTTCATCGCGTTGTATTCGTTGCGCTTGTACTTCGTGTACAGCTTGTGGATGACGACAAACATCACCACGCCGTACACCGCCAGCACGCCTGCTCCGAACAGCCCCGCCGCCAGCGGTGCGGTGGTGTGGTCGAGCCCCACCAGTTGCGACAGGTTCTGGTTGGTCTCATGGATTACTCGGTGGTGGTCCCAGTACATCCCCGGCCAGAACCACATCCACTGCGGTCCGCGGATGAACACGCCGATGATGGTCATCAGCAGCCAGAGAATGTGAAACCCAAACACGAATGTCAGGATCGCGTACTTGCGCTGTTTGAAGGTGTAGTAGCCGTTGCCCAGGGGGTTCACGTCGCAGTAGGGAATCATGATCAGCCCGCCGATGATCAGCCCGGGCAGCACCACGCCGGCGATCCAGGGGTCGAAATAGACGAGCATTTCCTGCAAGCCCAGAAAGTACCACGGGGCCTTGGCGGGATTCATCGTCAGGTTGGGATTGGCCGGTTCTTCGAGCGGCGCGTTGACCGTCACCGCCCACACAATCAGGATCACCGTCACCACGAGCGCCGCCAGGAATTCGATTTTCAGCAGGTACGGCCAGACATGCACCACCTTCGGCCAGCCTTCCTGGTAGGGCTGCACTTTGCGGTGGTGGGTGCGAGCCAGCTCCGGATCGGCTTCCAGTTGGGCGATCAACCGGTCGTTGGCGAAGGCCTGCTTGAGGCCGTAGAACGTATAGAAGGGCACCAGCACCATCAGAACCAGGATTGGAATGTTGTCCGGCGAGAAGGCAATCTCGCTCAGTTGGTTCCAGTCGATGTGATACATGGAGCTTACTCTTCCCTGAACCGGTCCCCGGGGCTCGCGCCCCGACAACCCGGCCTGCCAAAAAATCTACGCGTTGCCGTATTTCGCCTCTTTCTGCAGCATGACTTCCGACGGCCCTGAAATCCCGCCGTCTTTACGTACTCGCCAGAAGTGCACGATCATGAACACCGAGGCCACCACCGGAATGCCGATGCAGTGCCAGATGTAGGCGCGCAACAGCGCATTGGCGTCGACGATCGATCCGCCCAGCAGCGCGAAGCGCACGTCGGAAAACTGCGTCACGCCCATCTGCGGGCCGAATGGACCCTGGCTGCCGAGAAACGGCGTCGCGCGCGCCATGTTGGTGCCGACGGTCACCGCCCAGAAACCCAGCTGGTCGTCGGGCAGCAGATAGCCGGTGAAGCTCAGCAGCATTGTCAGCACCAGTAGAATCACGCCCACGCCCCAGTTGAATTCGCGCGGTTTCTTATACGAGCCCGACAGGAACACGCGGAACATATGCAGCCAGACGGTGATGATCATCGAGTGCGCCGCCCAGCGGTGCATGTTGCGCAGGATGTTGCCGAACGGCACGTCGTTGCGCAGATACAGAATGTCGCGGAAGGCCTGCGCCTTGGTCGGGTGGTAGTAGAACATCAGGTAGATGCCGGTCAGCGTCAGCACGATGAACAGGAAAAAGGTGATGCCGCCCATGCCCCAGGTATAGGAGTACCGCACCGCGTCGCGGTTGACCCGCGCCGGATGCAAATGCAGGAACACGTTGGTCAGCACCGCCAGCGAACGGTTGCGCGGCTGATCGTCGAGCTTGTGCCGGAAGATGGACTTCCAAGCCTTGCTTTCCTTGGGCTTCAGAACGGAGCCCAGGGTGCTTTTGGCCTTGGCGATCAGGCTCTCGGCCGGTTCCTCGGGCTTCCCCGGCTCCGGGGGCTTCGTCGATTGCGTCATTCCCAACTCCTGGCGGTGCTAGATTTCCTGGATTGCATGTGAAGAACCGGGGTGCTCAGGCCGGCAGGAACACGCCCGGATTGTGCCAATCTTTCGGGCCGTAGACGCGCGCCTTGTCGATCACGATGACCCCATCCGCGTTCAGTTCCATATGGCAGCGATCCATCGGACGCGGCGCCGGGCCTTCGAAGTTCACGCCTTCGATGTCGTAGCCGCTGCCGTGGCAGGGGCATTTGAATTTCTGCTCGCCTTCCAGCCAGTTCGGCGTGCAGCCCAGGTGGGTGCAGATCGCCAGGATGCAGTAGACCGAGTTGGTGTCCCGCACCAGCCAGATTCGATGCGCTTCCTTGAACTTGGTCGTGACGCCGATCGGAATTTCCGGGATGGTGCAGGTTTTAAAGGTGGTTTTGGGTTCAAACAGCACCCGTGGGAAGAAAAAGCGCATCGTCGACAGCACGCAGATGCCGATGAAGCCGAAGACGCTGGCAAAGACGAACTTGCGCCGCAGGCCATCGCTGCCGGTCTTGGCGACTTCGGCGGTGGGCGCGGTCGGCACCCTGGGCACCGGAGGCTTGATGGTGGGCTTGGGCGCCAGCGGCCCGGCCACCGGCGCGGTGAAAGCGGGCGCCGAGGCGACCGCAGGCGAGGCCGCCGCGCCCGCCGGAGCACCGCCCGCCGCTTTGGCC
>JBOHNC010000325.1:0-1975 GCA_050730415.1 Planctomycetota bacterium | reverse complement strand
CTGCATCCGAGCGCAGGGCTGCTCGGATCGCTCCCTGCGCCCCCCGCCGCCGGTGTCTCGTGCCGGCCGGCACGAGCCAGCCGCCTCAGGGTGGGAAGGATCACAAGGGGGATTGGGCGGTGAATTGAAAACGCCCGGAAAAACGGCCGGAACGGTGGGTCGGAACAGCGCCCAAAGGTTGCCAGGAAAATGACGTGTGCCTAAAAATGCGCCATTCGGCGAGCCCGCCCGAGGTGCCGGGGGTTAGCGGTTTTCCCAGTGGCCGGGGCGGTAGACCCAGCCGCGGGGTTCGCGATCCCAGTGCGCGGGAACCCATTCGGCGCCGTGGCGTGGGCGGCGGACCCAGTGCCCGCGGACCCAATCCCAATGATGGTTCCAGACCCAGCGGCCGGGGATCCAGACGTAGTCTTCGCCCGGACGGCGCGTCATGTACTCCTGGCGCGGCGGCGGTGGGGCTTCGCGGATGACGATCTCCCCTTCGCCCTCGTCATGGAAATCTTCGTCGTGATGCTCGGGCGGCGGCGGGGGCGGCGGACGATTGTCGGACGGATGATCTTCGACGACGACGCGGCTGACACAGCCGGTGGCAAACAGGACACCGGCGGAGGCGGCCATCAGCGGCAGGAAACGCAACCGTGACATAGCGAGACTCCCAGCGCGGCCGGCCTCCTCGGAACAAATCCGGCGGCGGACGGGGATATTGTCGCCGGTTTGGCCGGTCTTCCAGAGGGGGTCGCCAATTGCGGCGCGAGGGACGGTGACGGGCTGCGGAAGGTGCTGAAAGTCCGGCGGCAGCGCGCTTGGGGCGGGGGTCAGCGGCGGGGTTCGCTGGGCAGCTGAGCGGTGCGCTGTTGTTCGTCGCGGAAGCGCCGCCAACTGGCTTCGACGTTGGCCACATAGGCACGCGTCTGGGGACCGGCGCTCTGATCGATGAGCTGGGAAATGGAGCGGTCGGGATGGGCGCGCTGCCAGCCTTCGACGCGGGAGGGGCCGGCGTGGTAGGCGGCGATCACCAGGTCGGGCTGGTTGCGGAAGCGGTCGCCGAGTTCGCGCAGGTAGGCGCTGCCCAGCGCCATGTTGGCGGCCGGGTCGTACAGATCGGCGCTGAGATGATGGCGGCGGGCCAGTTCGTCGGCGGTGGCCGGCAGCAGTTGCATCAGGCCGAGCGCGCCGGCCGACGAGCGCGCATGGGCGTCGCCGCCGCTTTCGTTTTCGACCACCGCCAGAATGAGCGCGCGGTCGACATGGAAGCGGGCCTGATTTTGATCGGCCAGGCGGGCAAGTTCAGCGGGCGGGACGAGCTGGCGGCCGGTCGGCCGCAGGGCGACCACGATCAGCCCCACCGCCGCAAGAACCGCCAAGAGGAGCAGGCCGCGGCGCAGACCGGTCATGCGGGACTCCCTGGAATCAGTATTCGACCGCGACGCGAAGGGTGGCGGCGGGGTCGGGCGCCAGCACCGGCGGCGGAACCAAAACCGGGCCGTATGGAACCGCGCGGGCCACGGAGGCCGGCGCAGCCGATGCCAGAGCGGTCGGGGCCGGAGCAGCCGGCGAAGGGGCGAGCGCCGGGACGGCCGGCTGCGTGGCATCGATGGCGCTGTTCAGGGTGGCGATGCGATCGGCGGAGAGGTCGTCGAGGGCCAGAGCGTCGGCGCTGCGGTGGGCTTCGGCCAGGAGCTGGCGGGCGGAGTCGGCGTGGCCGCGGTTGAGCTCAATGGCGGCGAGGTCGATGAGGGCGTACTGGTAGGCGCGGCAGACGGGGGCTTCGCCGACGATGCGTTCGTAGGTTTCGCGGGCGGCGGCGGTGGCGCCGGCGCGGAGCAGATCGCGGGCCACCTGCAAGCGGCGCATCCAGGCGGCGGCCGGCGAAGCGTCGGCGCCGCCGACGGCGTCGCGGCGCACCAGCGCGGCGGGTTCGATGCCGTCGCCGTCGTCGCTGCCGGCGGCGATGGCGGCCGGGTCGATGGTCTGGGTG
>JBOHNC010000324.1:0-4891 GCA_050730415.1 Planctomycetota bacterium | reverse complement strand
GGGCCCACCGCCCGCCGGCCCGTTCCAACGAGCCCGCGGCTTGGTTCCGATTCTGGATCGCAAAGGAAGGGTCAGGTTTTGGGCGTGGTGCCCAGGAGGGTTAGGTATTGGGCGAGCACTTCGACGGCGATGAAGGCGTCTTCGCCCTCGGCTTCGACGGTGACTTTGCCGGCGTCGGCCTTCGTGTCCTGGACTTGCATGCCGGCCCAGTCCATCAGGTCGAGAATGTTGGCGGTGGAAAACGATGCGTCGCCGTAGCGCAGTTTGATCTGGCAGGTGGGGAAGGCGCGCGACAGCGCCACCATCTGCTGGCAGGGCCGCATGTGGAAGGCGGAGCGGTCGTGAAGTTGGACCGTTTTATCGTGGCGGCTGGCGGCCATCGCGGCTGATTCCCCGGCGGTGTTTGACTGGGCGCCAGAACTGACGCCGGTTCCATTATTCTCTGGCGCGCAGGATGTCCATGAGCGCGCGGGCCAATTTTTGCGGATCGTGCCGGCGCGGGCTGTTTTCGTCGAGCACGTCGGCGTAGACGACCTTCACCTGTTCGGCGATGGCGCCTTCGAGCATGCCTTCGCACCACTGCGCGCCGGATTCCTGGATGCGGCGTTTGAGCACGTCGTCCTTGGGGCCTTTGTGGATCAGCACGACGTCGAAGATGCGGTGCGGCGCGGTCAGTTTGACCACCGCTTCGACATGGTCCTGGACGCGGAAGTCGTGGGTTTCGCCTTCGGCGTTGGAGCCGTTCACCACCAGGACTTTGCGGGCGGGGCAGCGTTCCAGCGCTTCGACCATGCCGCTGATGAGCATGTTCGGCAGCACGGAGGTGAACAGGCTGCCGGGGCCGAGCACGACCAGTTCGGCTTTGGCCAGCGCCTGTTCGATGTCGGGGGCGATTTTTTTAACGTCGGGGATGAGCTGCAGGTTGACGATGCGTTTGCTGACCTGGGTGATGGCTTTCTGCCCGATGGTGCGGGTGCCGTCGGCGTGATGCGCCATCAGGGTGATCTGGTCGAGAGTGGCGGGGACGACGGCGCCGCGGACGCCGAACAGGCGGTTGGCGTCGCGCACGCCTTCGCCGAAATCGCCGCGGATGCGGGCCATCACCGTGAGCAGCAGGTTGCCGAAGGAGTGGCCTTCGAGTTCTTCGGCGGGGAAGCGGTAGTCCATGAGGTGGCGGATCATGGGGTCTTCATCGGCGAGCGCGACCATGCATTTGCGGATGTCGCCAGGCGGCGCGATGTCGAAGTCGCGGCGCAGTTTGCCGGAGGAACCGCCGTCGTCGGCCATCGAGACGACGGCGGTGATCTGCGCGGTGTGTTCCTTCAGCCCCGACAGGAGGGTGCTCAACCCGGTCCCGCCGCCGAGGCAGACGACGGCCGGTCCGAGGCCAAGGTAGCGGCGTTCGTAGGCGAGGTCGATGAGGTCCTTGTTGAGGCTGCGGCCTTTGAGGAGTTCGACAACCGATTTGAGCAGGCGGTAGAAGCCGACGGTGAGGGCGACGGCGGCGACGACGAGAAAAAGGAGGGCGGCCAGGAGGATATCGGAGAAGGAGGGACCGAAGCCGGGATCGGAGGTGCCGGAAAGATAGGCGATGAACAGGAGGCAGGCGAGGACGGCAAAGACGATGCCGGCGAGAATGACGGCCAACCAACGCTTGATGCGCAGGCCGGGCAGAAGCCAGCTGAGCAGAGGGCGATGGGCCATGAACGGAATCCACGCACGAGCGGGGAACGGCGCGCCGGAACTTCAGGGAGGCGCGGGGTTCCGGAATTACGAGTCGCTCAGTCGCGCGTCGCTGTCGGTGAAGATGTCCAGGATGTCTTGCTTGGTTTTGGCTTCACGCAAGAAGCGCACGAACTGATCCTCCCGCACCAGGCGGGAGATGTAGGCAAGAGCCACCAGATGGAGGTCGCTGGAAGCTCGGGAGGACAGGAGCATGAACAGGACGTGGACCGGTTCGCCGTCGAGGGACTCGAAGGCCACGCCTTTTTTGGAGCGTGCGAAGGCGCCCACCAGTTCCCCGACGCTGTCGTCTTTGGCATGTGGGACGGCGACCGACCGGCCGATGCCCGTGCTGCCCAAATCTTCGCGATCCATGAGAGCGGTGACGACCTGGTCGACATGACCGGCCTTGATGAAGCCGGATTTCACGAGCGTTTCGACCATTTCCTGAACGGCGCCCTTTTTGTCGGACGCCTTGAGGTCGTCGATAATCACGCGCATGATTTCCGCGATTTTCATTGCCTTCTCCAACTCAGCAACCCTGGCGGTCTTTGCGGACCGCAAAAAACAGGGGGGCGCTACGAACCTCTCTCTCGGCGTGAACCGTCATTGTAGGGCCGCCCGCGGGGGGCTCAATGGCTAGTCTGACGGTTCTACCGGTGGGGGAGGAAAAGCGACCGGGTGGGCAGCAGGCAATGGAGAGAAAAGCCGAGGCGGATTGTTGCGCCATCGCGTTGTGCTCATCAGGTTGCTTACGCATTCCGCTGGGGCCGCTTCCCCAAAACGGGGAATGCCACGGGACCCAAGGGCAGAAGCCTCCGAAAAAATGCCGACGGGCGAATCGGAGACGGTGGGATTCGAACCCACGAAACGGTTTCCCGTTTACACGCTTTCCAAGCGTGCTCCTTCAACCACTCGGACACGTCTCCAATCGACCGGCGCCGGCCCGTTGAAAGGCCTGCGCCGAAAAAGCGGCTTCCAGCGGCCGAATGTCCCAACGAACAAGCGGCGACTCGATTCGGGACTGCCGGCCCAAATGCGGCGCTTAAGTGTCCTAAGCTCCAAGGTTGTGTCAATCGACGTTTGACGGCAATCGCGGGGAATCTGCACGAAGCTGGCGCAAGGCAGCGGACCAGCGCACAGGTGCACCGGTGGCTGCGAGGATGAATCGTGAAGGAGGGAAGGGGCTTTTTAAAATCCAAGCGTGGGTTTCAGGAGCGGGTGCGATTCCGCGCGATGACACGGCGGCGAGGTCAAGATCGTCGCGGGACGCGCCACGGAACGCGGTGCGTGGGCTGTATGCACGGCTGCGGACAGGCATCGCTCTTGCGGGACCAAGAAAGAAGGAGAGAGGGAAGAAAAGATTTCTACACAGCCGCTCATGGCTACATCCTTTCTTCAAACCGTTCTGTCGGTAGGATTGGTTTAATGCGGTCCCCCAGAAGCTGCGCTCGGCGCCGGCTTCCCTGCAACGAAGGTTCATCCCCCATGCTCAACGCGCCATTTCCCGTCCTTCAGGTGGCTCTGGATTTTCTGGACATCAGCCGCGCGCTGCGCGCAGCCAAGGAAGCGCACGCTGGCGGGGCGCAGTGGCTGGAGGCCGGCACGCCGCTGATCAAGGCCGAAGGGCTGGCGGCGGTGCGGGCGTTGCGGGCCGAGTTCCCGCAGGCGACGGTGGTGGCCGACCTGAAAACGATGGACGCCGGGCGCACCGAGATGGAAGCGGCCGCCAAGGCCGGCGCGAACGTCGGGGTGGTGCTCGGGCTGGCCTCCGACGCGACGATTGCCGAATGCGTCGAGGCCGGGCGGAACTACGGCCTGACGATCGGCTGCGACTTGATCGGCGTGGCCGATCCGGCGGCGCGTGCGGCGGCGGTCGAAAAATTGGGCGTGGACTATGTGAACGTGCACTGCCCGATCGACGAGCAGATGGAGGGCAAAACGCCGTGGGACCGGCTGAAGGAAGTCGCGGCGCGGGTGAAAATTCCGATCAGTGTGGCGGGCGGCATCAGCGCGGCGACGGCCGGGCAGGCGGTGCAGTTCGGGGCGCGGATCGTGGTGGTGGGCGGCGCGATCACGAAGTCGCCGGACGGCCAGGCCGCGGCGGCGGCGATCCGCGCGGCAATGGCCGGGCAGAAAGTGGACGCGCCGCAGTTTAAACGCGTCGGGCGCGACGAGGTGCTGAAGGCGCTGAAGCAGGTCTCGGCCGCCAACCTTTCGGACGCGATGCATCGCGGCGGGGTGCTGCCGGGGATTCACCCGGTCAAGCCGGGCCTGCGCTTTGCCGGGCCGGCCTACACCTGCCGCAGCATGCCGGGGGACTGGTCCAAGCCGGTGCGCGCGATCGACGAAGCGCAGCCGGGGGATGTGCTGGTGATCGACAGCTTCGGCGTCGGCCCGGCGGTGTGGGGGGAACTGGCGACGCATTCGGCGATGAAGCGCGGACTGGCCGGGGTGGTCATTCACGGAGCCTCGCGCGACACCGGCGATATTCGCGCGCTGAACTTTCCTTTGTTCAGTTTGCTGCAGATGCCCAACGCCGGGGAGCCGAAAGGCTTCGGCGAACTGGCCGTGCCGCTGCATTTTCTGGGGCGTGAAATTCATCCCGGGGACTGGCTGCTGGGCGACGACGACGGGGTGGTGGTGGTGCCGCAGGCGCAGGCGGCCGAGTGGGCCAACCGCGCGTTGGATGTGCTCGAAAAAGAAAACCGCCTGCGGGCGGACATCGACGCCGGCAGCTCGCTCGGGAAGGTGGCCGAATTGCTGAAGTGGGAGAAGGTGTAGGGCGTGGAAGTTCTGATGGCTAATGTGGCACTGAAGATTTCATCTTCGGGCCGAGCTTTGACCGCCATTTTGTTCAGCGCGTGTTGCCCGTCCACGCCGATCTTTCCGCTGCCCTGACAGGGCAACCCTGGGAAGGCGGTCGCCAGGCCGCTCCCCGCGCTATCCGAGGCGGACCCACGCTGCCGGCCTGCAATGGCGCGGAACTGACCCGGCGCTCAAAGAAAGGAATTCCTTTTTGCGCATCGCCCGCAGCGTTCCGCGCGGAAAAGCGCCGACGACGCGACATCGCCTCGGCTCGCGCGGGCGGTCGAGGCGACCGCGTACCCAGGGTTGGTTTGCCGAGCTGCGCTCGTCCAACCAGCCCTGGGCTCTCATGTGCCAGGCC
>JBOHNC010000323.1:0-2384 GCA_050730415.1 Planctomycetota bacterium | reverse complement strand
GCCCCACCCCCTGCTCCTGTCCCCTGTCCTCCTTTTCCTGTCCCCTGTTCCCAAATTTTGCTTCAAGTTTTTCCCCCCTCCGACCGAAATAGACTCAGGTGCGGATTCCGGCCCGCGAGTCGGGCGGCTTCGGGAGCTTCCGGCAATTGCGCGCCCAGACAACCAACCTTTCGTGCGAAGGCGACGTTTGAGATTCCGGTCAGGGCCGCAGCAACGGTCCGGCGCCTGGACTCAGACGCGGAAAAGTAAGGAGACGAGCGATGAAAAAGGGCACCCTCAGGATCATCCTGATCAATCTGCTGGCCCCGGTCATCGGCGGGATTCTGGTGATGCTGGCCGGCTGCGACAGCCCGACGCCGTCCGACATCGTGCTGCCCACGCCGACCGACTTCCAGGCTGCGCAGGACCTGTACAACCAGCGCAAATACGATCAGTGCTACGACGCCTGCACCAACTACCTGAACGCGCATTCCGATCAGGACGCCTTCTACGCCCAGGCCAACCTGCTGGCCGGGCGCTCCGCCTCCAAGCTGGAGAACTACAGCGTCGCGGTGATGCGGATCGACCGCGCCATTCACTTCGCCCGCACGCCAGCCGACGAAGCCGCCGCCAAGATCGCCATGGGCGACACCTACTTCGATTCCGGCGCCTACGATCTGGCCATCTCCCAATATCAGAACGTCCTGGCCTACCACGAAGGCGAAGCCGGCGTCCAGACCGACGCGCTGTACTTCAAGCTCGGCATGGCCAACAAATTCCTGCCCAACACCGCCGAGGCCGACAAATACTTCGAACTGATCATGGATGAATTCCGCCATGGCGCCTTCTTCCAGATGGCTCGCCGCGAAGACAGCCGCATCGGCAACAACGACGACCCCCTGAAGTTCTACCTGGCCATCGGCGAGTACTCCTCGAAGGGCGAGGCTCAGGATGTGGTCGATGCGCTCGACAAGAAGGGCTACACCGCCGGCATCCAGGAACTGGCCGCCAAGGACACCGGGCTGCACGTCTTCCGCGTCGCCCTGGAAAACTTCGAAACCCCCAGCGACGCCCGGGTGGTCCAGCGCCGGCTCGCCAGCGAAAACATCAGTTCGACCCTGATGCCCTGAACCGGCCCCTGACCGGCCACATTCGACCTTCCGCGCCCGCCTTCGTGCGGGCGCTTTTTTTTGGCCGTTTTCCCTGTACCATCGTAGGAAACCCCATCGCCTTCGACCGGCCGTTCCCGCGCTGCGCCGCCGTGGAAGCTCAGGATTGCACCGATGCCCAATCCCTCCGCGCACGAACCGCCCCCCACCCCACTCCACGCCCCCTACGATCTGCTGGAACCGTTGCGCCGGCCCGAACAGGCGGTGGCCGAAGCGCTGATCGGCTACCGGTTCAACCACGCCGAGTGGCTCACCCTGGCCCTCACCCATTCCTCCGCCACCACTGCCAACGGTCTGAACAACGAACGGATCGAGTTCCTGGGCGACAGCATCCTGGGCTTGGTGGTGGCGGAACACCTGGTGCGGACGCAACCGGGCGCGCCCGAAGGCGACCTGACGCGCTACCGCAGCATGGTGGTGAACACGCACACGCTGGCCAAAGTCATGCGCGGCATGATCGCGTTCATGCTGGACGGCGAATATCGCGAAGCTTTCGGAAGCGACGGCCCGGCCGATGCGGAACTGGTCCACGATGCGCACGACGCGGAGGAACCGCGCCTATTGCGGCGCGTCTCGATGCGTTCGCTGCTGCGGCTGGGTCGCGGCATCCCGACCAACAAGGAACTCCCCAGCCGCATCTGGGCCAACATGTTTGAGGCCATCGTAGGGGCGATTTACCTCGACGCCGGTCTGCCCGAAGCGCGCAGCTTCGTGATGCGGATGCTGGAAGGCCCGATCACCAGCGTCAGCGCGCCGGGGATCGAAACCAATCACAAATCGCTATTGCAGCACATCACGCAGAAATTTCTGGCCGGGTCGGTGCGTTACCAGGTCACCGGGCAGTCCGGTCCGGATCACGAGAAGGTGTTTGAAATCCAGGTCAAGATTCAGGACCGCGGTTTTGCCCCGGCGCGCGGAAAATCCAAGCGCGAAGCCGAGCAGGCCGCGGCCTGCCTGGCGCTGAACGCTCTGGCGGCCGACTGGGAACGCTACGTGACCAACGGGTTGGCCGCGCCGCAGGAACTGAGCATCTACGCGCCCGGGGCACAGCAGCGTTCGGTGCTGCCGATCAGCGGCGATTTTTCCGGCACCGTCGCGTTGCCGGCTGTGCCGGCTGGCGGCGGGTTTGCGGAATTTCCCGGGATGGCCTCAGCCGGAGCGGGCGTGCCTCCCTGGCTGCACCCGGCCGGTTCGGCCAGTCCCACCGCCGCGCCGGTCGCCGCCGCAGGCGCGACC
>JBOHNC010000322.1:0-20421 GCA_050730415.1 Planctomycetota bacterium | reverse complement strand
CCTGAGCACGCGCCTGCCGGGGGTCACGAACGGCCAGATTTTTCCCGAGGCCGTTTTTCAGGCAGCCTACGACGAGTCGGTATATCGGGGAGTGATGGACGCAGGCGGGCTGACCTTGGGCAGCGTCGGCAAGGCGCACCAGTACTGGCGTCCGCTGACGATGAACCTGGTCAGCGACCAGAACGAATTCGGGCTGCCGTCGCAGATTCCGTTTGCCGAGAAATACACCTGCTGGATCGCGGCGCTGTTCGTGGCGATTTTCATCTGGCTGAGTTTCAACGTGTACGAAATGGTGCTGGGTTCGCTGCGCTTCGCCGGGCTGCTGCTGGCGGTCGGGCTGGGGACGGGCAGCGCGGCGCTGTTCTATCAGGCCGGCGCCGCCTATCCGGGAGCGCTGCCTTTCTATGCCGCGGTGGGGCTGGCATTTCTGGGCGGGCATTTCCGCTTCCGGCGCGCCAACCGGCTGGTGGGGGAGCCCTATTTCTGGCCGCTGGATGGAATCGTCGTCGCGATTGAACTGTTTTTGTGTTTCTATCTGGACTCGAACTACAGCTTCATCGTGTGGCCCTCGGTGTTCGCCGGCGCGGTCAGCGGAGTGGCCTTTCTGTATACGGTGCCGGCCAGCGCGCGTCAGAAAGCGGCGGGGGTGCCGAGCCACCGTTACCTGCGGTATGCTTGCGGCGCGCTGGCGGTGGCCCTGCTGGGCGGGCTGCTGTATAGCGATTCCGACGCCGCCGCGTGCGTGGCGCAGCCGGCGCTGCGGGTGGCGCGGCTGGGGCTGAAGCCCGAGGACCGGGTGATGGAGTCCTACGACGCCAAAGGCGCGATGCAGGTGGTGCTGGCCGGCGGCGGCGCGACGCCCACGCCCACGGTGGCTTCGAACGGCGACGGCGACGGGGCCGGTGCCGGGGCCGGCGGCGGCACCGGGCAGGGCGGAGGGACGACCCATCCGCCGCCTGATTCCAACCCGAAGCCGGCGGGGAATCCGCCGACGAACCCGGCGACGAATCCGGCGGTTGGGGCCAACCCGCAGCCTGCGGCGCAGCCCTCCGATCAGGTTCTTCCTCCGCTGGTGAAGATCGATCCGGCCGAGCGCCAGGCGGTGTTCGACTTCGACAGCCAGACGGCGCTGCCCTTTTTCCAGGCGAAGGCCGACGCGGTGATGCAAATGAAAGTGGCCGGCTGGCCGTCGGAAATGAAGACGGTGATCGAAGAATTGCATCTGGCCAAGAACCTGAAGGACGGTTTCGCGCCGGTAGCCGCCTATCGGACCAAAATTCCAGCGCTGCAAGCGCTGGTGGAGGAAATGACGGCGGAATATCAGGCCTATGCCGACTGGCTGACGCTGATCGAAAAAGCGCCCGACAACAATCTGCTGACGCGGACCGCCATTCAGTCGGCGCTGCAGAAGGCGCTGAATGCCTCCGATCGCCGCCGCCAGCACTACGCGACGGTGGCGCTGCGCTACAAGATCCAGCAGCCGACGGCCGAGCTGCTGGTGCCGGTGCCGACTTTTAAACACACCACGGTCGGGGACCGGGCGCAGGAATTCCACAATCTGTTCGAGAAGCAGATTTCGCCGGCGGAGGGTATCATCGGCGACTGGCTGGATCAATTGCAGCAGGATGCGCAGCAGCCGGTGGAAATGAAAAAACTGGTGCAGTCGAAGGACATGATCAAGCAGTTGCAGGAGCTGTCCGCGGCAATCGCCAAGGTGCCGGTGAGCGACGCCAAAAACCGCGAATACCAGCAGGCCTATCTGGATGAATTGAAGGGGCTGATCGGCTACCTCCAGTACATCCTCGACCACAGCCCCGACAACGAGCGGCTGACCTGGCGCGCGATCGAGAATGACTACGATGCCTGGCTGGCGATCCAGGCCAAGCGCAAGCAGTTGGAAACGAACCTCGTCGACCGGTTCAACTTCAAATACGATTGACATGCCCTCCCTGCTCACCCGATCCAGCCTGCGTCATCTGAGCCGCCACCCGTGGCAGGGGCTGCTGGCGATTCTCGGCGTTGCGCTGGGGGTTGCGGTGGTGGTGGCGGTCGATCTGGCGATTGCCAGCGCGCGGCGGGCTTTCACGCTGTCGACCGACGCGGCGGTGGGGCGGACGACCGACTGGATCGTCGGCGGCCCGGCCGGGGTGCCGGAGGGCGTGTACACCGCGCTGCGGGTCGATCATGGGCTGACGAACATCGCGCCGGTGGTGGAAGGCTACGGCGTGGCGCCGCCACCAGGATCGCGGGATGCACGGGATGCGCGGGGCGCGCCGGCGGCGCCTGGGGCTGCTGCCGATCTCCATCCCGGGACTGCGCTTGTCGCGTCTGCCGCGCCTGCCGCACCTGCTGCACCTGTCGCACCTGGCGAATCGGCCAAATCGGTCGATTCGGCCGCGCCGACGAAACCGTCGACCGCCGATTCTCCTGGCGGCCCGAACGGCGCTGCGGCGGCTCCGGCCGGTGGGGTGCTGGCGGGGACCGGGCGTGAGGCGGGTTCTGAGGTCCTGCACATTCTCGGCATCGACCCGCTGGCCGATGCGCATTTCCGGCCCTACCTGGCAGATCGCGGCGGCGGGATTGAATCTGCATCCACGGCGGCGCAGCCACGGGCCGCGGCCGGTTTCCCGCTGATCGATCTGCTGACCGAACCGGGTGCGGCGGTGCTGGCGGCGCCCACGGCGCGGCGGCTGGGGCTGAAGGCGGGCGACCGGTTCCGGCTGCGGGTGAACGGGCGGTGGGTGGAGGTCCGGCTGGCGGGGTTGATCGAGCCGCAGGACGAACGCAGCCGCGAGGCGCTGGACACGCTGCTGGTGACCGATGTGGCGACGGCGCAGGACTGGTGTGGGCAGGCGGGATTCCTGAGCCGGATCGATGCGATCGTGCCGTCCGGCGCGCCGGGGGATTCCTGGCGTCGCGAGGTGGGCGGCTGGCTGGGGCCGGGATTGCGGCTGGAGCCCAGTTCGGCGCGCGGCGAGACGCTCCGGCAGATGACCGCAGCTTTCGATTTGAACCTGACGGCACTGAGTCTGCTGGCGATGGTCTGCGGCATGTTTCTGATCTACAACTCGATGACGTTTTCGGTGGTGCAGCGGCGGCCGCTGATCGGGACGCTGCGGGCGCTGGGGGTGACGCGCGGGCAGATTTTCACGCTGGTTTTTCGCGAGGCGGCGGTGGTCGCGCTGGCCGGGTCGGTGCTGGGGGTGCTGCTGGGGCTGCTGCTCGGATTGGGCCTGGTGCGGCTGGTGGCGCAGACGATCAACGATCTATATTTCGTGGTCCAGGTGACGCATCTGGCGCTGCCGGCGGGGACGCTGGTGAAGGGGCTGGGCCTGGGGCTGGCGGCGACGGCGGTCGCGGCGCTGCCGCCGGCCTTCGAGGCCACGCGCGGTCCGGCGCGCGCGGCGATGGCGCGCAGCACGATCGAAGCGCACTGGCGGCGGCTGACGCCGCGTGCGGCGTTGGCGGGCGTGGCGCTGGGCGCGGTGGGCGGCCTGGTCATGGCGGTGTCGGGCGCGAATTTGCTGTTGAACTTCGCCGCGCTGCTGGGTGTGATTCTGGGCTGCGCCCTGGTGGCGCCGCTGCTCACCGTCGGCCTGATGGCGCTGTTCGGACCGCTGCTGGGCCGGCTGTTCGGGCTGTTCGGGCGGATGGCGGCACGTGGCGTCACCTCGACGCTCAGCCGCACCGCGGTCGCGATCGCGGCCCTGATGATCGCGGTGACGGTGACGGTGGCGATCGGCGTGATGGTGGATTCCTTCCGTGACGCGGTTCAGCGCTGGCTGGAGCACACGCTGATCGCGGACATCTACGTGACCACGCCGAAGCTGACGGCCAGCCGGATTGAAGGCACGCTCGATCCGGTCCTGGCCGACCGGCTGGCGGCGCTGCCGGGCGTGCTGTACATCACGCTGTATCGCGGCGTCGATGTTGCCTCGCCGGCGGGCCCGGTGTATCTTTCGGCGATCCGGATGGACCCGCGCAGCCACCGCGCCTTCACCTTTCGCGCCGGCGCGCCGGCGACCGCCTGGCGCAGCTTCGATGCCGGGGGCGTGTTGGCGACGGAAACCTTTGCCTATCGCCGCGGGCTGAAACCCGGCGACACGGTGCGGCTGGACACCGATCGGGGGCCGTGGGATTTTCCGATCGCCGGCGTCATCCAGGACTACAGTTCCGACCGGGGCGGGTTGATCATGAGCCACGCGACCTACCTGGCGCATTGGCACGATGCGGCGGTGAACTCCATCGGCGTGTATGCGCGGCCGGGCGTGGACCGCGCGGCGCTGCTGGCGGCTGCCCGGCGGGTCGTGCCGACCGGCGACGAAGTCCTGATGCAGTCCAACGCCGATCTGCGGGCGGTTTCGATGCAGATATTCGACCGCACGTTTTTGATCACCGACGTGCTGCGGCTGGTGGCGATGGCGGTGGCCTTCGTGGGGATCCTGAGCGCGCTGATGGCGCAGCAACTGGAGCGTTCCCGCGAACTGGGCGTGCTGCGCGCCACGGGGCTGACGCCGGGGCAACTGTGGCGGCTGATCGTGACGCAGACCGGGCTGATGGGGCTGGCCGCCGGGGTGCTCGCCGCGCCCGCGGGAGTGCTGCTGGCGGCGCTGATGATTTTCGTGATCAACCGGCGCTCGTTCGGCTGGTCGATGGCGATGCACATTGAGCCGGGCATTTTGATCCAGGCGTTGGCGTTGGCGTTGGGGGCGGCGCTGCTGGCCGGGCTGGCGCCGGCGTGGCGGATGAGCCGCACTTCGCCGGCTGCCGCGCTCAGGGAGGAGTAGCCGCTGATGCGCCAATGGCTGTTCTGGTCGGCGCTGGCTCTGCTGGCGGGCGCGCTGGCGCTGGCGGCGGCGCTGCTGCTGCGCAATGCGCCGCCGGCTCCGCCGCGCGCGCAGGTCGCGGTGACCGATATCCTCGGCGCGGGGCCGACGACCGGTTTCGCGGCGGCCGACGCACCGCGGCAGTTCGCCTTTCCCGCCGACCACGGCCCGCACCCGGGGTTCCGCAATGAGTGGTGGTATTTCACGGGGAATCTGGCGACGGCGGACGGTCGGCGCTTCGGATTTCAACTCACGTTTTTTCGCTCGGCGCTGCGCCCGCCGTTGGCGGCGCTGTTCGAGCCGACGGGCCCGTCCGCGTGGCACGCCGACCAACTGTACATGGGGCAGTTCGCCCTGACCGATCCGGTGGGCAACCGGTTTATCGCCTCCGACCGCTTCAGCCGCGCGGCGGTGGGACTGGCCGGCGCGCAGGCGACGCCGTTTCGGGTGTGGCTGGATGACTGGTCGGCGGAGGCGGCGCTGAAGGTCGCGCCGGCCGAAGCGCGGGCCGATGCGCCGGGCCAAGGGCCGGACAAGCTGGGGCCGATCCGGCTGCGCGCGACGCAGCCTTCGGCCGCCGGGCCGGTGGCGATTGACTTGACGCTGCGGGCGCTCAAGCCGCCCACGCTGCAGGGCGACCAGGGGCTGAGCCGCAAAGGGCCCGACCCGGGGCAGGCGTCCTACTACTATTCGCTGCCGCGGATGGAGACGCACGGATCGGTGCAAATCGGCACGGAGACATTCGCCGTGACCGGGCTGAGCTGGATGGACCGCGAGTGGAGCACCTCGGCACTGAGCCACGGCGAGGTCGGCTGGGACTGGTTTTCGGTTCAATTGGCCGACGGCCGGGACCTTATGTACTACCGTTTGCGTCACGCCGACGGCAGTTTCGACCCGGTCAGCCGCGGGACGATCACGGCGGCCGACGGCACGGTGACCCAACTGCTGCCGGGGGCGATCCAGATCGATGTGCTGGCGACTTGGCGCAGCCCGCATTCGGGGGGCGTGTACCCATCGCGCTGGCGACTGCGGGCACCGGCGCAAAATATCGACCTGACCATCACCCCCTTGCGCGCCGACCAGGAATTGAATTTGTACGTCACCTACTGGGAGGGCGCGGTGCGAGCCGAATCGACGGGCGGCGACGGCACGCATTCGGCACCGGCGGGGTTTGGCTATGTCGAGCTGACCGGGTACGCGCCAGCGCCGCCTTCGGCGCAGGGGCAGTGACGGCCGGAGCGCCGGGCGTGGAGAAGGCGGGGCGGCGGGGGCGGACGGTGGTGCTGGCGGGGCGGTCGGAGGGCGCTGGCGGCAGGCTTTCGAAAAATTCGATGTTCCGAGGCCAGAGGCGGGGCGATAATAGCGTCCATGTTTTGCGGAGGCCGGCTGCGATGGGCGTCACCGGTGTCCGACTGCCTGCTTGAAAGGACCTCCGCCGGCCATGCGACGCATTCGGATCGCGCTGCTTGTGTGCTGGAGCGTGCTGTGCGGCCTCGCGGGCACCGCCCGGAGCGCGCACGCCACGACCTTCGTCTACCAGTCCACGCTGGACCTGCTGAAAAATTCCGACGCGGTGGTGGTCGGAAAGGTCACGGCGGTGCGCTACGAAAAGCGCGGCGACCAGATCGTCACCATCGTGACGCTGAATGTGGCGGATGTCTGGAAGGGCGCCGGACTGCCGGGCAGCGTGGAGGTGGTCGAACCCGGCGGCATCCTTGGCAACGTCGTTTCGCAGACCGGCGGCATGCCGGCTTTTCAGACCGGCGACCAGGTGGTCACCTTCCTGCAGAAGGACCCCAACGATCCCGGCGGGCGCTACCGGACCACCTCCGGCGTGCCAGGCCGGTACCTGGTGGTGGATGGAGCCGACCACGTGGAACGGCTGGCGCGGCCGAGTTCCGACGCTGACTGCGACATTGCCGGCCACGCCGCGAACGGCCTCACGGCCGTGCTGGGGTTCGCTGCGATGATGCGGATTGAAGGGCGGGAAGGCACGTCGCTTGCGCAGTTCCGTGCCGAAGTGGAAAGCTACCAGCGCGACCTGACGGCCGGGCGCGTGCCGGCGCTGGCGGCGCGCGATCGCGACGTGGCCACCGCGCTGCAGGCGCTGTTCGACCGTCAAGGTCAGGCCGCCGCGGCGAACCAGGCCGCGCATTCGCCGGGGGCCGCGCCGAGCGGCGGCGCCGCCGGGTCGGCGGGGAAAAATATGGCGGGCGGTTCGAGCGAGCCGGTGCGCGGGCCGGGCATCGTGGTGCGCGAGGAAGACGTGCAGAAAATCATGCAGGAACGACGTGCTGCGACGCTGGCCAGCCAGGACGGCGGCACGAATCCCGCCTGGGCGTGGATCGTTTTCGGCCTGAGCGGCGCTGCCTTCGCCGGGTTGACGGTGTATTTGCGCCGGAGCAAGGCGGACGGGAGCAAGGTTCATGCCTGACGGAGCGGAACTTATTTTGCAGGCCGGCCGCGTGGCGGTCACGCGGCGTCGCAGTCGGCGCCTGGTTCGGCCGGCTCTGGTGGCGTGCGCGCTGCTGGCGGCGTGGATCGGCGCCACGCCCGGGCTGCGGGCGGCGCAGGAGGTCATCCCCGACAAGGACGCCACGCGCAAGGATATCGACGATCGCATCGCGAAGTTCGTGGCCGCCAAACAGCCTCCGACGCTGGGGCTGCTTAAGGAGGTCATCGACCTCTCGATTTCCTACGGCGCGCCGGCCTACGACAACGGCGACCACGACGCGTGCTACAGTTTCTACCGGGTCTCGACCGAGGCGCTGCTGGCGGCCTTCGAAAAATCGCCCGACGTATCGCCGGCGGTGGTCAAGGCGCTGCACGACCTGCGCGCGGCGCACGATTCGGCGCTGGGCTACGCCGGCGTGGACAAACAGGCCTGGGCGCTGCGCTACGGGTTCGACAAGGTTTCCGCCGCGTGGCAGCAGACCTCCGACCACCAGGTTCTGCTGGTCGGATTGGGCAGCAAATATTTTCAGCTCGGGCTGTACGCGCAGGCGCAGGATTCCTTCCATGACGCCTGCGGGGAACTGGCGGAGGTCACCGGGACCGACCCGAGCGAACTGGGGCTGGACGGCCGGGTCGCGCCGTTCGCCTATTCGCGCGCCCTGTTCACGCTCAAGGATTTCGACGCGGCCGCGCGCTGGCAGGAAAAAGGCTTCGAGTATCTGCCCGAATGGCCGACGTTCGACATCGACCCGGTGCAGTTCTACGGCGACCGCAGCGACCACGACCAGGCGCTGGCGGCGCTCGAGGCCGGGGTGAAAAAACAGCCCGACAAGCTGGAGTGGCAGCTGCTATTGGGCACCGAGTATTTTTTCCTGGGTCGCAAGGACGACGCGCGGAAGCTGTTCGACGCGGTGCTGGCCAAGGACCCCAAGAACCATGCCGCGGCGCAGTTTGTCGCCACCTACCCGGATTCGGACTACCAGAAAGATCTCGCCAAGGAAATTGCCAAGCTGGGGTCCAGCGACCGCAAGATTCGAGCCGACGCCTTCGCCGGTCTCGTCAAAGACGGGCGCTACGCCATCCCCGCGCTGCACTTGGCCGAACACACGGTGACGCAGCCGGATGCGGCGTGGTCGGTGCGCGAACTGCTGCGCCGGATGAACGAGCCGGTCGATCCGAATGTGCCGCGCGACCGGGATTATTGACGAGTCTGTATCGAACCAGTTGTACGGGAGTGCGCCGACGCCGGCCGCCAGCGTTTGGCTCGCCCGGCGGATTCAGGGCAGGGTCGGGATTTCTTCGAGCAGCATCGTGACCGGGCCGTCGTTGCAGAGTGTGACCTGCATGTGCGCGCCGAAGACGCCGGTTTCGACCATCAGCCCGTGCAGGCGCAGCTCGCTGCAGAAACGATCGAACAGAAGCTTGGCGCGCTCGGGCGCTTCGGCCGGGCCGAACGAAGGCCGGCGGCCCTTGGTGAGGTCGGCGTACAGCGTGAACTGGCTGACGGCGAGCAGGCTGCCGCCGCTTTCGCGCAGATCGCGGTTCATCTTGCCGGCCTCGTCGGGGAAGATGCGCAGTTCGGCTGTTTTTTTGGCCAGTTTCGCGACCGTCGCTTCGCTGTCGCCCTGGCCGATGCCGACCAAGGCCAGCAGGCCGCCTTCGATGCGCGCCCGGTGATCGGGCGCGGCGGTGACCTCCGCGAAGGACACGCGCTGCAAGAGCACTCGCATTTCGCCTCTCCCGTCTGAACGGATTGCGCCGGCTCGTGGCGCTTCAAGATTGAAGTTGGCGGTTCAGGAATCGCGAACTCCATCTGGCGTCCCTCCGGGACTGGGAATCCAAGCCTTTCGGTCGCTCCTCTCCCAGCACTGAAGTGCTGGGCTATGACTCTTACGTTCCGCGAGCGGGACGCCAAGGCAAGAGCAACCAATCGCAAAATTGAAACGCTGCTAGTCCTGTGCGTCGGCCTTGAGCACCGCCAGGATCGCTTGGAGCTGGCGGTCGCGGCGGGCTTCCAGTTCCGCCACCGATTTCCCATCGGCGGCCGCCGCGATCTGCGCCAGCGCCGCGGTTTTGGCGCCGGGCGGGATGGCCGTCCAGCGCGCCATGTCTTCCCACCATTTCGCGAACTGCGATTCGAACTGGTCGAAAAATCCGGCGTAGCCCTTCGCGCCGCCGTTCAAGTGGTAGATGAGGTGCTGGCCCATCAACGCCCAGCGCAGTCCCGGCCCCGCGCACAGGGCTTTGTCGACGTCTTCGAGGCTGGCCACGCCGTGGTCGACGAGGTCGAGGGCTTCACGCCAGACCGCCGCCGCCAGCCGGTTGGCGATGTGCCCGGGGACTTCCTTGCGCAGCACCACCGGAATTTTGCCGAGGGCGGTGTAGAACGCGCCGGCCGCGGCGAGCGCCGCCTCCGAGGTGCGCGGGCCGGGCACCAGTTCCACCAGCGGAATCAGGTGCGGCGGATTGAACGGATGGCCGACCAGGAAGCGCTCCGGATGCGTCCAGGTTTCCTGCATTTTGCTGGCGAGCAATCCCGAGGAACTGCTGGCCACCAGCGCCTGCACCGGCGCGTGCCGTTCGATATCGGCGTGCGTGTCGGCCTTGATGGGGTAGCGCTCCAGCACCGATTCCTGGATGAAGCCGACGCCGGCGAGGGCTTCGGCAGAGGTCGCGCAAACTTTCAAGCGCGCCTGAGCGGCGGTGCGCTGGGCAGAAGTCAGGCCGGCGACGGTGGCCAGCATCGCATCGATTTTCGCCCGGCCGGCGGCGCGCGCTTCGGCGGTGATGTCGAACAGGCGGACTTCGCCGGCGACGGCGGGGTTCAGGGCGAACAGGGTTGCCCACGAGGCGCCGATGGTGCCGCAGCCGTAGACGGCGACCGGCGGCGGAGCGTCGGAAGTGGTGGGCATGGGTGGACTCCTTCAGGCGGCGGAGGAACCCGCGGCTGGTTTCAGGCCGAGCCGCCGACGGGCTTCCGCCGGGGTGGCCAGTTCGATCGAGAGATCGCGCAGCAGCGCGCGCATTTTTGCGACCTGCTGGGCATTGGAGGTCGCCAGTTCGCCTTTGGCGATGTACAGGCTGTCTTCGAGGCCGACGCGCACGTTGCCGCCGAGGGTCGCGGCGGTGACGCCCAGTTTCAACTGGTGTTTGCCGACGCCCAGCACCGACCATTCGAATTCGCGCCCGAAGAGGCGCTCGGCGGTGCGCCGCATGAACAGCAGATTTTCGGTTTCCGCGCCGATGCCGCCGAGGATGCCGAGGACGAACTGCACGAACGGCGGCGGCGCGACCAGCTTGCGGTCGAGGAAATGGGCGAGAGTGTACAGGTGGCCCACATCGTAGCATTCGAATTCGAAGCGGGCGCCGCCGTGGCGGCCGACGCGCTCGAGAATCATTTCGATGTCGGCGAAGGTATTGCGGAAAATGAAGCCGCGGCTGGCCGCCAGATATTCCGGCTCCCAGGGGTATTTCCAGTGCTTCACCTTTTCGAGCGCGGGGTACAGCCCGAAGTTCATCGAGC
Organism: Planctomycetota bacterium; assembly: GCA_050730415.1. Lineage (GTDB taxonomy): Bacteria > Planctomycetota > SZUA-567 > H5-PLA8 > JBOHNC01 > JBOHNC01. The sequence continues at coordinate 9,618 of JBOHNC010000322.1, read as the reverse complement.
CCATGTTCAAGGAACACATCGGCGGCTGGAAGCGCAGGGCGGCTTGAATCCGGTCGTCGACGGTCATGTTCTGGCCGCCCCCGGTGGTGATGTTGATCACGGCGTCGGTGTGGGCCTGAATCTGGGGGAGAAACCGCGCGAAGTCATCGGGGTCGGGGGAGGGCCGGCCGTCTGCCTCGAGGCGCGCGTGCAGATGCAGAATCGCGGCGCCGGCCTGTGCGGCGGCGATGGCTTCCTTCGCGATCGCCGCGGCGGTCACCGGCAGATGCGGCGACATCGAGGGGGTGTGCACGGCGCCGGTGATGGCGCAGGTGAGGATGACCGATCGATCAGCCATGGCGAACTCCAGCGGCGGAAAAATGCGCAAGCAAACAGTGTACCGCCCGGCTTCCTGTGCGGCACTGGAGTGCGGCGGTTTGCCGTGGCCGGCGGCGCGACGGTCACGCGGGCTTGGTGATGTCGTGCGGTTGCGACGGCCTGGCGGCCAGGGTCGCGGCGGGGGTGGCCGCGGGCGTGGCAGTGGTGTGGGGTGGGGGCTCGTAGACCGGCGAAGGCATGGCCGACTGGGTGGCGCGCGACTTCGGCAACGTGACCGTGAAGCGAATGCCGCCCGCCGGTTCGTTGCGCACGGCGATGGAGCCCTGGTGCGCGGCGGTGATCCACTTGCAGATCGACAGGCCCAGGCCGACGCCGCCGGTCGAGCGGCTGCGGGCCTTGTCGGTGCGGTAGAAGCGGTCGAACAGGTGCGGCAGTTCGTCGGCGGGAATGGGCGGTCCGCCGTTCAGCACCGAAACGGTCCAACTGCCCAGCGGGTTGCTCGGGCCGGCGGCGTCGCTCCGGTTGGCCAGGCCCGCCGAGTCGATCGGATCGACCGATTCGTTGGGCGCGGCGAAATCCGTCGCGCGGGTCCGGTGGCCGGTGTCACCGGCGCTCGACTGGCGCGCCGATCGGGATGTCCGGGCCGAAGCGAACGCAGCGGCCGATCCGGGCGGCTGGGCGGGGACATCGGAGACTTCGAGCACGATCGGCGGCGTGCCGTGTTTGATGGCGTTTTCGAGCAGGTTGGTGAAGAGGGTTTCCAGCAGGTTCAAGCTGCCGTGGACGTGCACGGCCTCGGCCGGCAACCGGGCGACACGGATTTCCGGCGCACCGGGCAGCCGGCGTACGGCGTTGGTGACCTTGGTCAGCAGCGCGGCCAGATCGATCGGTTCGGTGTCCAGCCGGATGCGGCCGGCATCGGCGCGCGCGAGGAACAGCAGGCCGGTGACGACGCGCTCCATCCGGCCGGCTTCATCCAGGGCGCGCAGGAGCACCTGGCGGTATTCCTCCTGCGAGCGTGTCTTGCGCAGCGAAACTTCGATGTCCCCGCGAAGGACGGTCAGCGGCGTGCGTAGTTCGTGGCTGGCGTCGCCGGTGAACTGGCGTTCACGCGAGAAGCCTTCGGCGATGCGGTCGAGCATCCGGTTGATGACGTCGGCCAGGCGTCCGATTTCATCGCGGGCCGGGCCGCCGGGGACGCGGGCATCGAGATTTCCCGGGCCCACGCCGGCAGCCGCCCGGGTGATCGCGACGACCGGGTCGAGCGCGCGGCTGACCAGCACGAAGCCGCCGAGCGCGGTGAGTAGCAGCATGGAAGGCACAGCGACCAGCAGGATGAGCATCAGGGAATCCAGGGCCTGGTCACGTGAATCGAGCGTGGTGCCGGCGTCGATGACCAGCGCGGTGACGCCCGGCACGAAACGCGTGTTGCGCGAGAGCAGCTGGTTTTTGTCGTTGAAGGTGAAGGTGACGATTTTGAGCTTGTGCGGTCCGCCGTGGAATTCGATGCTGCGGCGGGCGAAGCGCATGTGGGTGTGGTTGGGAGTGAAGTTGCTCCAGAGGGAAGTGGCGCCGCGGGTGGCGACGTCGCCCAGGGGCGGCGGCACGGTGGCGACTTCGGCGTAGGCTTTGGAGTGTTCGACCTGGGTGCCGTCGGGCAGTGTGATGCGCCAGAAGAAGTCGTGCTCCTGGTCGGCGCGGCGAACCTCGAGTTCGATTTCATCGCCGCTTTCGTTCATGAACTTCACGAACTGGTCGATGCGGCCGTCGAGGTCGGCGTCGATTTCCTCGGTCAGCCGCCAGCGCGTGACGAAGTAGGTGGCCACGCTGAAGCCGATGAGCATCAGCGCCATCATGAACAGGTAGCCGCTCAGGAGCCGCTTGCGGATGGTCATGCGCGGAGGTTACTCCGGTGGTTTCAGCACGTAGCCGTGGCCGCGGACGGTGTGCAGGAGCTTGGGCTCCGCGCCCGATTCAATTTTTTTGCGCAGGTAGTTCACGTAGACGTCCACGACGTTGGTCATGCCGTCGAAGTTGTAGTCCCAGACGTGCTGGTAGATGCGGGTGCGCGACAGCACCGCGCCGGGATTGCGCATGAAATATTCCAGCAGCATGAATTCGCGCGAGGACAGCTCGATTTTCCGCCCGTTGCGGGTGGCGGTGCGGCTGACGAGATTGAGGCTGAGATCGGCGATCTTGAGGTCCACATCGGCGGTGACCGGCCCGCGCCGCAAGAGCGCGCGGATGCGGGCCAGGTATTCGTCGAATGAAAACGGTTTGGTCAGGTAGTCGTCGGCGCCGGCGTTGAGCCCTTCGACCTTGAATTCCACCGCATCGCGGGCGGTCAGCACCAGGACCGGCAGCGCGCGACCTTCGCTGCGCAGCAGCTTGAGCAGTTCCAGGCCGCTCAGTTTGGGCAGCATCAGGTCCAGCACGACCAGGTCGAAGGCGCCGTTGCGGGCTTTGTCCAAGCCCAGGCGGCCGTCGGCGGCCACCTCAACGGTGTAGCCTTCCTCTTCCAGCCCGCGGCAGATGAAGCTGGAGATGCGGTCTTCATCTTCGATCACGAGAATGCGCATGCGCAGGGGCCCATCCAGGGGACCATTATAGCCGCGGGGAGCGCTCCGCGGCGGCAGCGGCGGCCGGCGACGCCGCTGGCCGGTCTACTTGTCGAACGCTTCGGCGGCGGCTTCGGGCGTCTTGTAGAACGAAATTTTCTTGTCCAGGTTCAGCAGTTGGAAGATGGTCATGACGCGGGCGGTGGTGCCGACGACGGCGAACTGGCGGCCAGCGGTGCGGCTATCTTCGCTGAAGCGCAGGATTTCATGTACGGCGCGGCTGGCGATCTGTTCGACGGCGCTCAGGTCCAGCGTGACCGGCCCGGGGTTGTCCTTGGAGGCCTGCGTGAGCACATCGCAAAGGGTGTCGGCTTCGGCGGCCAGGATGTCGGTTTCGACCCGCACGACATTCAGATTTTTGACCTGCTGGTAGGAGACCGGCAGGGTCTCGGGGACGGCGGTGCGGCCCTTGCGGGAGCTCAGGTCGGCCAGGCGCAGCAGTGTTTTTTCGATCATGGCCGAATCGAGCGTGGAGCTGGGACGGTGTTCGGCTTCGAGGTGCGCTCGGCCTTCCTTGACCGGTTTGAGCCCCGAACCCGCCGGCGGTCCCTTGATCTGGCCCAGCAGTTCCTTGGCTTTGGCGCTGAGTTCTTCGACCTTGGTGATGCCTTGGCAGCGCGACTGCACCTGTTTCAACTGCCGGTAGGCGCCGGAGCCCAGCAGCACCGGCGGGCCGTCCTGCAGCAGCAGTTTCAGCTCCCAACTGGGCGTGTCGAATTCGCACTGGCCCAGCACGACGTCGCCGTTGGTTTCGAAACGCGGCGGATTGCTGATGTACAGCACCGCGAGTCCGGCCGGTTTCGTCACGCCCAGGTTGGTCATCCTTCACGCCTTTCCCAACGCAGCCACGCGGCGGCCGCTCAAACCATCCGAAGCGTCCCAGCCTACGACGACCGGCTGAGCAAGTAATCGGCCAGCGATTCCATCGCGCTGCGCGCGGCCGACGGCGGCAGCGGCGCTATCGCCGCCAACGCCTGGCGGACGTAATTCTGCGCGGTGTCGAGAATGGTATCGGCGCACTTGTATTCGCCCAGCGCCAGCGCCAGGCGTTCCACCGCATGCCCCGGCAGGCGGTCCTCCAGGTCATCGAGCACCTGCGCGCGCACCGAATCGGGCGCGACCGACAACAGATGAATGACGCCCAGGGTCAGTTCGCCATTGCGCAGGTCCGAGCCGAGCGATTTGCCGATGGTCGATTCGAGGCCCACCAGGTCGAGCAGATCGTCGACGAGTTGGAAGGCCATGCCCAGGTGCCGACCGTAGGCGGCGCAGGCGCGGACGGTTTCCGGCGGCGCGCCGGCGGCCAGCGCGCCCAGTTCGGCGGCGGCTTCAAACAGGACGGCGGTTTTTTTCTCGATCAGGTCGAGGTATTCTTCGCGGGTGAGCGACCACTGGCGGCGGTAGGCGATCTGGAGGATTTCGCCTTCGCAGATCAGCCGGGTCGCGCGGGAGAGCCGCTGCATCGGGGCGGGGATATTTTCGTCGGCCATGCGCTCGAAGACCCGCGAGAAAATCAGGTCGCCGGTCATCACGGCGACCTTGGTGCCGAAGGCGCGGTGGACGGTCGGCATGCCGCGCCGGAGGTTCGCGTCGTCGAGAATGTCGTCGTGGCAGAGGCTGGCGAGGTGGATCAATTCCACATACGCCGACCAGCGTTCCGCCCGGCCGTCGTCGTTGCCGCAGGCGAGGCTGGTCAACAGCAGGAGGCCGGGCCGGAGCCGTTTGCCCTTGAGTTTTTCAATGTGGTGGGTGAGCCGCGCGATCAGCGGATTGTCGTCCTGCAACAGGCTGGAAATGTGCGTTTCCACCGCCGGCATGCGGTGCTGGACCGGCTGCAAAAGGCCAGCCAGGAGTTCGTTGCGGTGCTGGTGATTGCGCGCGACGGCGTCGAGAGGAAGTACGGCTGACATCCGGAAAATCCTTTGAGGAGGTGGGCGAGAATCTCGGTGGCAACGCCGATCGGCAGCCGGTCCTCACGCAGTCGGCTTCGATGGTCCTGCCGGCCCGGAGCGCAATGTAGGCGCTCCACCGGCAGTTTGTATCGCGATCCTTGTTGTCCAGGGCCCGTCACCATCTTATCCGATCCGCTTGCCGGGAAAAGGGCCGGCGGGCGGTCCGGGCTGGGCCGCACCCGCGCGTTCAGGGTGTTTGGCGTTTTTCGGTGCAAGGAAGAAGAAGACCTCGCGCCAAGACGCCAAGACGCCAAGTCGCAAAGAAGAGGGGGTAGCGTGGGGACTGCGGCTGCGGCGGGGGCTCCGGTCGCTGAATCCGAACGGAAACCCGCTCGGATCGCTCCCTCCCGCCCCCCGCCGCCGGTGTCTCGCGCCGGACGGCACGAGCCAGCCGCCTTGGGGTGGATGGGCGCGTTCAGGACTTGGTGGATGAATGGAAAACAACCCGGAACACGAGTCTCGGTGCACCCGCGCATTGGCTCCCGGCGACGCCCGCAGACGCTCATGCCCATCCCGTCGTGCGGCCTCCGGCTCCGCAGGCGCGAGCCGCTCTATAATGGAGCGCCGGAGGACCTGCCATGCGTTGCCTCGCCATCGCCACCACTGCCGACGCGCCCGCGGGAGGACTCCGCGCCAGGCCGGCCGGGGTCCGCCGGGCCCTCGTCGCCTGCGCCGGGCTGCTCATTGCACTGATCGCCGGCTGCGGCGAGCCGGCCGGGGCCTCCTCGCCCGCCGTTCAACCCGCTCCTGCCCCCGCCACCGGGCCAGGTCCTGCGCCCGCGCCCATGGAGGCGGCCCAGCCAGTACCTCCACTGGCACCGGTTGGGATTTGGCTCGACGAACAGCCCTATCTGCGCGGCCACGCGGCGCTGGCCGAAGCGGTGGCGGCGCTGAGCACCAACATTCGCGTGCTGCATGTCGGCGCGCACCCGGACGACGAAATGTCCGACCTCGTGGCGTATCTGGCACGCGGGCGGCATTTCCAGACGGCCTATCTTTCGGCCAACCGAGGCGAAGGCGGCCAGAACGGCATCGGACCGGAAAAGGGCTATGCGCTGGGCGTGATCCGCACCGAGGAACTCCTGGCCGCACGGCGGATCGACGGAGCCCAGCAATATTTTCTGTCCGTGCCGGATTTCGGCTTCTCCAAGTCCGCGGCCGAGACCTTCAAAATCTGGGGCAAGGAGAAGACGCTCCGCGAACTGGTCCATTTCATTCGCTGGTATCGCCCGCAGGTGATTGTTTCGGTTTTTTCCGGCACGCCGCTCGACGGCCACGGCCATCACCAGGCGATTGGGCAGTTGACGCGACTGGCCTTCGACGCCGCGGCCGACCCCACGTTCAAGGACGACCTGCCGCCGTGGACGACGCAACTGCTGTTTCAGTCGATGTGGATGGACCCGGGTCCGGCGGTGCTGCCCTGGCAGCGGTTCACCATCGACGCGGGCGAATACGATCCGCTGCTGGGAAAAACCTACCACCAGATGGCGATGGACGGCCGCAGCCAGCACCGCACGCAGGACATGGGCGCGGCGCAGACGCCGGGGCCGCATCCGATCGTGCTGCGGCTGTGGGCGCAACACGCAGTGCCAAAGTACTTGCTGGCTCTCGACTACGGCCAAGGCGGCGAGCTGCGACCCAATCCGGCCGATCCGTTCGCGACGGTGATGGGTGCGGTACCCCAAGAATCATTGGCATTCAGCATGCCGCCTTCTCCGGACCAGTGGATGGTCCGCAGTCTCCAGATGATCGGCGATTCGGCTGCGCAGCTGCTTATGGAGGGCCAACATGCCAATTTGGTGAATACGCTGGCGGACGGAGTTTCGATGGCGCGCGACGACGCGGCTGAGATGGAACGCCGCTCTCGCGAGCATGCCGTCGCTCCGGTGAAGGACGTACCAGGCGATAGCCCGAGGTTCGATCCATGGGCGGAGTTGGCGGAGGTCTACAACAACGTCGAGCAGAAATACGAACGTGCCGAATGGCTGGCGTCGGGAGTCGATTTCGAAGTGCGGTGCGACCGGCGCTTTTACACCCCTGGTCAAGCGGGCACACTGACCGTACGATTCATCGGCCGGTCCGACGCGAGCATCGTCGATCCGACAGTGGAATTCGACCATGCCCAAGCCTGGAAAATTGTTTTAACCGGCCATGCCGACCCGGCGCCCACCATGGCCGGTGCGGTGCCCGCCCGCCCGAGCCCGCCCGCCACGGAGGAATGGACCTGGACCTTTTCTTTCACCGTGCCGGAGGACGCGGCTCTTACGCAGCCGGAGTATCTGCCGATGGCCTGGGCGGAAACCGCGCGCTTCGGCAATCGATACCAGGCGACGATGGATTTGCCTCCGATCGTGGCTCACATGACCTACGGGATGGGCGAGGCGGGCCATGCAAATAAAGCGACCGAACAAACCGACCCCGTCGGGGGAAAGCATGGGCCGGCGACGACGATTAGGGTTTCCACCTCCGGCCAGTATGTCTGGACCGATCCGGGTTTCGGCGAGCGGCGCGAAATGGTGAAGGTCGTGCCGCCGATTTCGGTCGCCTTCAGCCGCCCGGTGCTGGCGGTGACGAAGACCGCCGCCGGCGTGGTTGTGCCGCCGGAGACAGTGACGGTGACGAACCTGAGCGACCAGTCGGCGGCCGGCGGCATCCTCATTTTTCCGAAGCCGCCCGGCGACCGTTCGCAGCCGGACGCCATCATGCGGCCGGAGATGGTGGAACTCAAGCTGCGCGGCGCCAGCACCAGTTTCACCATCCAGGATGAACTCAAAAAAATGACGACCATTCCGTCCGACCTGTCGGTCTGGACGGCCGAATTCGACGACGACGTGCCCGGCTACGTCAATTTTCCCAGCTTCGAAGCCATGACGCTCACCCGCGTCGATTACCCGCACATCCGGCCGCACAATCTGTACGCGCCGGCGGCCTGCAAAATTCTGACGCTGGACCGGACGCTGCCCAAGGGCCTGAAAGTCGGCTACATATCCGGCCCTGGCACCGACGACGATCTGATCGACGCGTTGCGCCAGATGGACGCGCGGCTGGAGGTGCTCGACGAAGACACGCTGCCCAAGGCGGACCTGGCGAGCTTCGACACGATTTTCGTCGGCGTGCGCGCCTACGAAGTCCGCAAGGACCTGCTGCCGTTCAACGATCGGCTGCTGAACTACGTAAAGAACGGCGGCACGCTGATCGTGATGTACGAGAAAAACGTGTCTGCCACGGTGACCTGGGCGCCGGCGCCGATCGCCTACACCAACCCCGCCGACCGGGTGACCGAAGAGGACGCGCCGGTGACTTTTCTGAAGCCCGACGCGCTGCTGTTGAACCAGCCGTACAAACTGACGCCGGCCGATTTTCAGGGCTGGTTCCAGGACAAGGGATTGTATTTCTTCGCCGAGCAGGGCCGCGATCCGGGCTACGAGGCGCTACTGAGCTGCCACGACACCGGCGAGCCGCCCAAGACCGGCGGGCTGCTCGATTACAAACTCGGCGCCGGCCACTGGGTCTACTGCGGCTACGCGCTGCACCTGCAAATTCCCAAGGCGGTGCCCGGCGCGTGGCGGATGCTGGCGAACCTGGCGAGCTACGGCCGGCTGGCGCGTCCGCCGGAGAAACCGTAGGGGTCCGTCAGGATTGAATTCAGGGCTACGGTGAGAAGACAAAACCAAGAGCCGGTCGGAAGACCGGCGGTCCCAGGCCGAGCCAGGAGCCGGTGTGAACACCTGTACATTACCCACATCTTCTTTGGGTGCTATTTTGTCTTCCAGCCCCGGCTTTCACCCCGTTCTTGCAGCCACCCCAAACGGCCGCCACACGCGTGATGATTTTAGCGCCGGAGGCGCGGCAGAATTATAGCCCAGCAGTTGGCCGGAAGGCGCAGCCTGGAGGCCATCTGCTGGGAAAGCGGTGCGCAGCAACGCGCCCGCGCGACCCGAAGCAGAACCACACACCCGACCTTCCATCGCGCGGAACCGCACGCAACGTTCGACGAAGGGGAATGCATTTCGGCGCGTCGCCCACGACCTTCCGCGCGGAAAAACGTGGGAAACGCGACATCGTCTCGGTCCGCGCGGGGCGGTCTGGCGACCGCTTCCAGGGGTGCGCCTGCGGAAGACCTTCGGCAACCCCTGGCTTTGAACCCTCGCGCCGTTGGCACGAAGAGGGCGATCTGACGGTTGGGGTTTCCGGGTCATGCGCGACAGATGTGGGTAAGGCTCAGGTGAGAACACCGGCGCTCCCAGGGAAGAGAGCGCGAAACGCGCTTTGCAGGGGAAACGCTCGCGGACTCGCTGGACACGGGCTGGTCAGCCCGTGCCACTTTAAGACCTGAGTCTTACCCACATCTTGCGCACGTCCGCGCCTATCTTCGAAGTCCCGCCCCGCGCGACCCGAAGCAAAACCACGCACCCGACCTTCCATCACGCGGAACCGCACGCAACGTTCAACGAAGCGATTGCATTTCGGCCCGTCGCTTGCGACCTTCCGCGCGGAAAGACCTGGGAAACGCGACATCGCCTTGGACCGCGCGGGGCGGTCGAGGCGACCGCTTCCAGGGGTGCGCCTGCCGAAGACCTTCGGCAACCCCTGGCTTTGTTGCGGTCGCGCCGTTGGCGCGAAGAGGGCGACCTGACGGGCGGGGTTTCCGGGTCATGCGCGACAGATGTGGGTAAGGCTCAGGTGAGAACACCGGCGCTCCCAGGGGGCTGTTCCACCGAACCAACGCC
>JBOHNC010000321.1:0-11001 GCA_050730415.1 Planctomycetota bacterium | reverse complement strand
GGCCGGGGCGTTGCCGGCGCCATCGGTTCCATCGGCGCGGGCCTCGACGCGAGCGGCGATGACCGCATCGCGCGAAAGTGGCGCGGCGCCGGCGGCGGCGGCGGCGGCCGGTGTGGATCCGGCGGCGCCATCGTCCGGATCGTTCAGGATGCGGCCGTCGCGGACGCGAATCTGCCGTTCGCAGTGCTGCGCCACGTAGTCGTCGTGGGTCACCAGGATGACGGTGCGGCCCTGTTTGTGCAGCTCCTGAAACAACAGCAGGATTTCGTCGCCGGTTTTGCTGTCGAGGTTGCCGGTGGGTTCGTCGGCGAGGATGATGGCGGGGTCGGTGACGATGGCGCGGGCGATGGCGACTCGCTGACGCTGGCCGCCGGACATCTGCGGCGGTTCATGTTCCATGCGGTCCTGCAGGCCGACGGTGGTGAGGGCCTTGATGGCGCGTTGGCGCGCGTGGCGATCGGCGGCGTACAGCAGCGGCAGTTCGACGTTTTCCAGGGCGGACAGCCGTGAGAGCAGGTTGAAGGACTGAAAGACGAAGCCGATGCGGCGGTTGCGGATGGTGGCGAGGCGGTCCTTGTCCAGGCGCGCGACGTCCTCCCCGGCCAGGATGTACTCGCCGGCATCCGGCGTGTCGAGACACCCGATGATGTGCATGAGGGTGGATTTTCCGCTGCCCGACGGGCCGGTGATCGCGACCATTTCGCCTTCCTTGATCGCGAGGTCCACGCCGTCGAGGGCGCGCACGGTGGTCTCGCCCAACTGGTAGGTTTTTTTCAGGCCGCGCGCCCGGATTATCAGCGGCGGCGATTCCGATTTTGGCTGTGTGCTCATCGCTCAAGCCTCCGCAAGCCTTCCCCTCCGCCCCCGTGCCCATCAGTGCGGCGGGTGGCCCATCATCATCGGGCCGTGCGGCTGGTTGGCGCCTTTCTGTTCGGCGCCCTTCTGCCAGCGGCTCTGCAGGCCTGAAGGATTGACCGAAATTTGGTCGCCTTCGTTCAAGCCGCCGAGGATCTGGATGTCGTCGCCGTTGCTCGGCCCGACCTTCACCGGCACGTGCTTGGTCGTACCGTCCGGCTGTTTGAGTTCGACCATGTAGCCGCGGCGGGCGTGCATGACGGCGCTGGCCGGGACGGTGAGTGCGTCAGGCTGATCGGTCACGACGATCTGGACATTGGTGGTCATGACCGGCTTGAGCAGCGTGCGGTTGGGGCTGGTGATTTCGACCTTCACGTTGTAGGTCACGACGTTGGAGACGACGGTGCCTTTGACGCCGATCTGGGTCACCACGCCGGAGAAGACCACGTCGGGGTAGGCGTCGACGGTGATATCGACCATCTGGTTGAGCTTCACCTGGCCGATGTCGCTTTCGTCGACCGAGACCATGGCGTAGATGTGGGAAAGATCGGAGAGCATCAGAATGGTGGTGCCGCCGCTGACGTTGTTGACACCGGAGGCGATGATGTTGCCGATCTGCACGTCCAGTTCATCGACGACGCCGTCGATCGGCGAGGTCACGGAACAATAGGAGAGATTCTGGTTTTGAATATCGAGCGCCAACTGGTCGGCTTCGACCTGCTGGTTGGCGATGACCACATCCTGTTCCCGCAGGCCGATCTGGGTCTGGAGCATTTTGAGGTCTTCGACCTGCGCCTGGGCCTGGGCGAGATTGGCGACGGCCTGCGCGGCGGCGAAGGTGTCGTTGTCGAGGTCCTCCTGGCTTTCCATTTTTTTCTCGAACAACTGCGCCGTGCGCGCGGCTTTGGCTTTGGACGTTTCGGTCTGGACTTTGGCGGAGGCGAGATTGGCATTGGCGCGAAGGGTGGAAGTGGTGAGCGTCTGCTGGGCCAGGGTCAGGTTGAGTTTGGCTTCCTCGAGGCGCGCTTTGGACTGGTCGAGCTGAACCTGCGCCTGTTGCACAAGACGGGACTCGTCGATGGGGTCGAGACCGAGCAGCAGGTCGCCCTTTTTGACGACGTCGCTCACGTCCACCGGCAGCTTGGTGATGGTGCCGCTGGCCTTGCACTTGATCTGGACTTCCTGGTTGGCAACGACCTGACCGGTGGCGCCCACCACCACCTTGAACGGTTCTTTTTTGGCGGCGACGAATTCGGTTTTCTTTTCGGCGGCCTTGGCGGCGGCGGCGGCCTGATCGGTGCGGTAGTGCCAGTACCACCAGCCCCCGCCGGCGGCCGCGATGAGGATCGCCAGGGCGATGATTTTCTTCATGACCTTCCATCCTTTTGACGGGTAGTGCGAGTGCGCGACGGCCGGCGCCGCTTGGGTGCGCGGGTGGCGGCCTCCCGACGCAAGCGCAAGATACCTCCCAGACTGAACGAAGTTACATGGTTGGCGACGGCTTCGATGGTTTCTTCGCGCGCCGGCACAGGCGGCTTGCGGTGCGCGGACGCGGCGGTGGATTTCGCCGCCGGCGTGTGACCCCCGGCGCGTTCGTACATGCGGATCGAGAAACACTGCGCGAGGATGCTTTGCAGACACAGCACGACGTCCGCTTCCGGGACGCCCGGGCCGATCAGTTCGCGGACCAGCGCGAGGAAGGCTTCGCGCAGGGGACGCACGGTGTCGCGGAGGGCGTCAGTGAGCAGCCCGGTGGGGAAGGCCGATTCCTTCTGCACGATGGCGAAGGCGTGGCCGTGCGGATCGAACATGCGGCGGACAATCGCGAGGATGCGGCCGCGCAGGCGGGCTTCGGCCGAAGCGCCCTCCGGCACGCCGCCGTCGGGGGGATAGAGCTTCAGCATCCGTTCCTGCGCGTGACGCCAGGCGGCCAGGTAGAGTTCTTCCTTGCTGTTGAAATGGTAGTTGGCGGCGGCGATATTCGCGCCGGCGGTGCGGCAGATTTCCGCCAGCGAGGCCTGCCAGAAACCCTTGTGGGCGAAGATCGCGCCGGCGGCTTCGAGAAGCCGGTGGCGGGTGTCCTGTCCGTCGCTGCGTTTGCGCCGCATGCCTGTGCCGCTCCGGGCGGCCTCACCGCGCGCCGCAGGAACATAATCTAAATACTTATTTCAAATTGTCAATTGAATTAGAACGTTTAAACCTAAAAGCACGCGCGCCCTGCAAGGCCAGCGCCCCTTGCGAAGGTGGTGCAGCGCCACCGCCGCCGCTGCCGCCGCCGGGCCGCTTGTGAGGCCGTCGGCGCCGGGTACAGTGGTGCCGCAGCCCCCTGCTCGATCGAAAGGACGATCCGCCATGTCCGACGCGTTGACCTTCACACCCTCGCCGGCCGGTGCGCGGCCGAGCGACCCGCCGCCCAACATCCTGATGCTTTTTTCCGACCAGCACGCCGCGCAGGCGGCCGGGTTCATGGGATCGAGGCTCGTCCGCACGCCGAATCTGGACCGGCTGGCGGCGCAGGGGACCGTCTTCGAAAACGCCTACTGCAATGCGCCGCTGTGTTCGCCCAGCCGGCAGTCGTTCATGGCCGGGCTGTACCCGCACCAGATCGGCTGCTGGGACAACACGGCCGCCATGCCCGAAGACACCGTCACCTGGGCGCATATGCTCGGCTTGGCCGGCTACGAAACCGCTCTGATCGGCAAGATGCATTTCAACGGTTACCAGAAGATGTACGGCTTCGACCGTCGGCCGGTGCTCGAAGGCGACAACGCCGGCAACAGTTTCTACAGCTACGGTGTGCGCGCCAGTTGCGACTGGACGCGGCCGATCCCGCCCTACCTGCCGATTCCAAAGGATGTGAAATCCGCCGGGCCGGACACACCGCGGCGGCAGCCGATCTTTCGCAAGGATTTGGAGGTGCTCGACGGCACCCTGGCCTATCTGCGCGAGAAAGCGGCCGCCGAAAAGAAAGCGCGGCGCGCGCGCGGGAAGACCAAAACGCCGGCGCAGCCGTGGGCGGTCTGCGCCAGTTTCGTGCTGCCACATCCGCCGTTCAAGGCGCGGCGCGACATTCTGAAGACCTATACGGGGACCGGCGACCTGCCGATCAATCCGCGCGGCGCGGACCGTGACGCCTGCGACCGCGCCTTGCAGCAGTACACCGGCGAACTGGGCGTGAAACTAACCGATGCGCAAATCCGCCGCGCGCGCGAAGTGTACTTTGCGCTGGTGACCGAATTCGACGAATATGCCGGGCGGATTCTGGATGAACTCGACCGGCTGGGCCTGGCCGAAAACACCGTGGTGTTCTATTTCAGCGATCACGGCGAGATGGCCGGCGAGCACGGGCTGTGGAGCAAAGTCACGCTGCTGGAAAGTTCGGTCCGCGTGCCGCTGATCGTGCGTTGGCCGGGCAAAACCAAGGCCGGCGCGCGCGTCCACACGCCGGTCTCGCTGGTGGACCTGTTTCCGACCTTTTTGGATGTGGCCCGCATTGCAGTGCCTCCGGCCATCCCGCGGCCGGGGCGTTCGCTGTGCGATCTTTTCGGCGGCGATCCGGTGGACGGCGGTGGCGGGCATTTCGTGTTCGGCGAATTCGAAGGCGAAGGTTGGGCCCACCCGCGTTGTTTCCTGCGCCGCGGGCGCTACAAGCTGGTCTACAACCACAGCGCCGATTTGCGTCTGTACGACCTTGAAAAGGACCCGCATGAAATGCACGACCTGAGCGCGCAGCCGAACTTGGCGCAGGTGAAGCAGGCGTTTTTGAACTACCTGAGCACCTTCTGGGAGCCGCGCAAAATCGAGGCCGAAGTCATCGCCAGCCAAACGCGGCGCAAAATCGCGCGCTGCCGGAATGTCGGCAAGGATTTGGGGTGGTGATGCACCGCCGCCGGCAGTAAGCGCACCATCGGCGTCAGACTGGCCAATCCCAGGTACCGCTGGGGGAACCCCGTGTGGCATGTCCCCCGCTCCCCGCTACAATCCGCTTGATCGCGCCGACGCCGCGGTCGGGAGTCGCCGCATGAAAGTCGATTATGTCCCGTTACTTGAGCGAATGCGCGAGTTCTACCGAATGCCGCGCGCGCCCGAGCGGTTTCAGGAGTTTTTGCGGATTGGCTTGACACCCGACCGCCAGGACGTTGCGTTGCCGCCATTTCTGAGCCTGAATCCAATGGCTCGGGAACATGTCTCCGCACTGATTGACGACTATTTGGCGCTTGATGGTGACCGAATCGCCGCCGAATCGGCGGCGTCGTTGCTGCCACGGCTGGCGGAATTCCCCGGCCGCTGCCGACTGGCGCTGACGGTGCTCGATGATCTGAAAGGCGGTTGGACCAACCGCTTCAGTTGCGAATATGAAACGCGGTTTGGCGTCACCGGTGAGGGCCGCCCGCAGGCGAATCCCCGGCCCGGCTCGACGCGCCGCGGATGGATTGCGGCGCCGCTGTGGAGCACTGAACCGGCGGCCGCGACACGGATCCGTGAGTCAATCGGCTGCGTCTTATTTCGGGCCGCCTACGTCGACCGGCATGGGCCGGCACAATCGTTGCGGGAAAAATTGGCGCAGGAAGGTTGGGTGATGGCGCAGGCGGGCTGCGCCGGCCCGACGCTCGACGCCGACGATCTGGACTACTCGCGCCAGGTTCTGAAGCCGTTTCTGGAGGTTCGTGATACGCGCACGGGCATCGAATGCCTTTTCGGCGACGCCGCCGGCGCGACGCTGGGCTTTACCCCGCGCGGACTCAGCGCCTGGGCCGGACTGGCAGTGGCGCTGGCCGATGCCCGTCAGGCCTGCGCCGGTTCGCGGAGCGCTGCGACGATGGCCTGTTCGACGGGCGAGTAGTCGGCGGCGTTGGCGCGAGCGAGGTTCATCGGTTCGTGCAGCGTGACGCACGGATTGCAGATGAAGCGCACCGATTGGCCGGTGTTCATGCTGCGCGCGTGCCGCATGAACGGGTGCATCAACGCCACGTCGCCGGCGCGGCCGTTGGTTTCGATCACGTTCAGAAACGGATGCGTCGCCACCTTCTTGCACAACTCGCCCACTTCCAACCCGGCTTCACCGGCTTCGTTCAAAATGCGCGCGGCGATCCGGTGCGAACCCAGGTCGATGGCGGTGCCGCCGTCGCCGGGGCCGATGTCGGAGAGCAGAAAAATCGGCAGCAGTCCCTGGTCGGGCGAATTGACGCGGTGGTGGAACTGAATGCCGTCGACATGCCAGCCCTGGTCCGGTGCGTGCCAGGGCGGGGCGTCGAAGCCGGGAAAGGAAACCGGCCACCAGCCCAAATGCGTGAGCGGCCGGTAGCGGCCGACGCCCATGACCTGATCGAAGGCGGCGTTCAGGCGCGGGGTGAAGGCTTCGGAAAACGGCGGGCCGGTGTGGGATTTCTTAAGATGGACGACCGACTCCTTCCAGCCGGCGCGGTTGTTCGGATCGAGCTGCAATTCCTTACAGAGCGCCGCGCGGATGCGCTGAGCGACTTCGCGCGGGAAGGCTTCGCGCAGCACGACGTAGCCGTCGCGGATGAACTGTTCGATGTCGGCGGGCGAAAGCGCCGGCCCGTGCAAAGATGCGGCCACGGTGAGACTCCTGTGGCGGGGGGGAGCGTGATGAGCGCCATGATACCGCGGTTCACACCTGGGCAGGAAATTTTTTTTTCACCACAGAGACACCGAGGCACAGAGGACGGACGGGGAACCGGGGGAGGAAGAAGAAAGCGTTGAATGGCAAAAATTGGTTCGGGTCAGGTTGGTGTGAAGAGGGCGGGTGCGGTTCCGCGCGTGCGTTCGCCGGGGACGCTCGGATGGCTCTGGTTCGCGCGGCGGTTCATTTATCCCTTGATTCCCAGCACGGCGTTCGGCAACGCCTCGCTTCGTGCTGGGCTACCTTTCTGAAGACCGTCCCTGCCGGGACGATGAATGGGCAATTGCGCAATGTTTTGGCGGATTGGGTTTGGAGTTGAATGGGTTGTGCGTGTTGGTGCGAAGAAAGCGGGCGCGGGGGCTCGCCGGTACAGGGAGTGGCGCTGTAGGGGCCTCTGGCGTATCCGATGGGCCAGAAAAGAGAACCAGAAAAGAAAACCAGAGAAGAATAACGGTCGCGCTTCGCGCGCTTGTTTTTGCACGGGCCTGGAGACCCGTGCCACAATGCAGGGGGCATTTCACGGCGACAGCATCGTGGCACGGGACGCTGTCCCGTGATTCGATTTACATTTCTCCCGCAAGCATGCCGTTGCATCCACAAGGCCCTGCATTCAACCTCGTGGTTTTGGAAGATTTAAAGGCGCGCGCTTCGCGCGCTCTTTTTATGCACGGGACAGCGTCCCATGCCAATGCAGGGGGCATTTCCGGCGAAGGCCGCGGGCTGGCAGCCGGCGCGCTGAAATCCGCGGTGGCTATCTAACCTTTGTGATCTTTGTGTCCTTTGTGGCTAAAAATTCTTCACTGCTGCATGTGCGTGACGAAGTCTTTGTAGATTTCGGCGGGCAGGAATTTTTTTACCGTCCGCTGCCAGCCTTGCGGGCCGACCAGGCCTTTGACGAACGAACTGGAGATTTCGGCCAGGTCGCGCGGGGGCATAATAAATATAGTAACGATGTCCGGCGCAAGGTCGCTGTTGATGTTGCGCATCGCGCGTTCGTATTCGTAGTCTTCCGGGTTGCGGATGCCGCGAACGATATATGCGGCGCCGCGCTGGCGGGCGTAGTCCACCAGAAAGCGGTCGGTGAAACGATCGACTTCGACATTTTTAATTTTCGAACAGCAGGCGCGCACCATGGCGACGCGTTCATCGGCGGAGAAGGTGTACTTTTTTTCGGAGTTGGTGCCGATGGCGACGATAAGTTCCTTAAACAGGCGGCTGCCTTCCAGCACGATCGACAAATGGCCGTTGGTGATGGGATCGAAGGAGCCGGCGTAGACGGCGATGCGGGGATCGGGCTGGCGCGGGCCGGCTTTGGGGGGCGGCGGCGAGCCGGCCTTGCGGCGGACCTGAATGCGCGGCGCGGGCATCGGCGTCACTCCCATTCGATGGTGGCGGGCGGCTTCGAGGAAATATCGTAGACCACGCGGTTGACGCCATCGACTTCGTTGATGATGCGGTTGGAAATGCGCATCAGCACCGGGCGCGGCAGGTCGGCCCAGTCGGCGGTCATGCCGTCGGTGGATTCGACCGCGCGCAGGCAGATGGTGTAGGCGTAGGTGCGTTCGTCGCCCTGCACGCCGACGCTTTTCACCGGCAGCAGCACGGCGAAACTCTGCCAGAGCTTCTCGTACAGCCCGGCGGCGCGGATTTCTTCCTCGACCACCACGTCGCTGTTCTGCAAAATCGCGACCCGTTCGGCGGTGACTTCGCCGACGATGCGCACCGCCAAACCGGGGCCGGGAAAGGGCTGACGGCCGACGATGGTTTCGGGCAGCTTGAGCTGCCGGCCGATGGCGCGGACTTCGTCTTTGAACAGCTCGCGGAACGGTTCGAGCAGTTGCAGTTTCAGATCGGCGGGCAGGCCGCCGACGTTGTGGTGGGACTTGATGACCGAGGTCGGCCCGCCGTGCGCGGCCACCGATTCGATCACGTCGGGGTAGAGGGTGCCTTGGGCAAGGAACTTCGCGCCGGCCACCTGGCGGGCTTCGCGTTCGAAGATGCGCACGAAAATTTCGCCGATGATTTTCCGTTTGCGTTCGGGGTCGAGCACCCCGGCGAGCGCGGAGAGAAATTCCTGGCCGGCGTCGATGACTTTGAGCGGGATGCGGTAGGCGTCACGGAAGGTTTTTTCGACCTGGCCGGCTTCGTTTTTGCGCAGCACGCCGTTGTCGATGAAGATGCACTGAAGCTGCGCGCCGATGGCTTCATGGATGAGCACCGCCGCGACCGAGCTGTCCACGCCGCCGGACAGGCCGAGGATGACTTTGTCGGCGCCGACTTTCTGCCGGATGGCGGCGGTGGATTCGGCGATGAAGTCGCCCATTTTCCAGTCGCCTTTGAAGCCGGCGTAGCGCTTCAGAAAATTGTCGAGGACTTTTTTGCCTTCGGGCGTGTGGGTGACTTCGGGGTGAAACTGCACGCCGGCAAATTTGCGTTTGGGGTCGGCGATGGCGGCAAACGGCGCGGAGCCGGTGTGCGCGGCCACTTGGAAGCCGGGCGGGAGTTTCGTGACCGAATCGCCGTGGCTCATCCAGACCTGGGTTTTCGCCGCGACGCCGTGAAACAGCGGATCGTCGGGCGGGTCGAGCTGCAATTCGGCGTGGCCGTATTCACGGTGCTTGGCGCGTGTGACCTGGCCGCCGAGGAGCTTGCCCATCAACTGCTGACCGTAGCAGATGCCGAGCACCGGCAGGCCGAGATCGAAAATGGCGGGGTCGATGTGCGGCGCGCCTTCGGCCAGCACCGACGCCGGCCCGCCGGACAGCACCAGGGCTTGGGGCCGGAGCGCCTTCAGATTGGCCGCGGAGATGTTGTAGGGCACGATGCGGCAGTAGACGCCGCACTCGCGGATGCGGCGGGCGATGAGCTGCGCATATTGCGCGCCGAAGTCGAGCACCAGACAAAGTTCGTGGGGCACGCGCTAGAAATCTCCGCCGGCCTGGTAGTTGGGGGCTTCCTTGGTGATGAAGATGTCGTGGGGATGGCTTTCGCGCAGTCCGGCGGCGGTCATTTCGCAGAAGCGCGCGTTGCGCGGGATTTCGGGAATGGTGCGGGCGCCCAGGTAGCCCATGCCGGCGCGCACGCCGCCCATGAGCTGATACACATAGCCGGCCAGCTTGCCTTTGTAGGGCGTGCGGCCTTCGATGCCCTGCGGCACGAGGCGGTCTTCGTCGATGGAATCGAGGCCGTAGCGGTCGGCTGAGCCGGCGACCATCGCGCCGACCGAACCCATCCCGCGGTAGGACTTGAAGGTACGCCCCTTGTAGATGACCTGCTCGCCGGGGGATTCGTCGGTGCCGGCGAAGAGGCTGCCGATCATGACGGTTTCGGCGCCGACGGCGAGGGCTTTCACGATGTCGCCGGAGAACTTGATGCCGCCGTCGGCAATCACCGGCACGGAGGCGTCGCTGCTGCTGTGCACGCCTTCCAGCACCTTGACCAGCGCGCTGACCTGCGGCACGCCGACGCCGCAGACGATGCGGGTGGTGCAGATGGAGCCGGGCCCGACGCCGACTTTGACCGCATCGGCGCCGGCGTCGATGAGCGCCTTGGCGCCGTCGGCGGTGGCAACGTTGCCGGCGATGACATCGACCTTGAAATGTTTCTTGAGCCAGCGGGTCTGGTCGATGACGCCCTTGGAGTGCCCGTGCGCGGTGTCGACGACGAGGACATCGACGCCGGCTTCGAGCAGTTTCTCGGCGCGTTCGTTGTCCTTGGTGCCGAGCGCCGCGCCGACGCGCAGCCGGCCTTTTTTATCCTTGCAGGCGTCCGGAAAGCGCGCCGCGTTGTCGATGTCCTTGATGGTGATCAGGCCGGCCAGCGAGCCGTCGGCGTGGATCAGCAGCAGTTTTTCGACCTTGTTGCGGTTGAGCACCCGTTCGGCTTCCTTCAGGTCGGTGCCGGGCGGGGCGGTGACGAGCGGTTCGCTGGTCATGAAGTCGCTGATCTTGGTGGCGTCCTGGTGCTGGAAGCGCAGGTCGCGGGCGGTGACGATGCCGACGATTTTGTTCTTGTCGTCGACGATGGGAATGCCGCTGATGTTGTGCACGGTCATGACGCGGCGGACATCGGCGAGGGTCTGCCAGGGGTGGAGGGTGACGGGCTTGGTGATGATCCCCGAGGCGCTGCGTTTCACCTTGACAACTTCGCCCGCCTGTTGTTCGATGGCCAGGTTGCGGTGGATGATGCCGATGCCGCCCTGCTGCGCCAGCGCGATGGCCAGGCGGGCTTCGGTGACGGTGTCCATGGCGGAGGACAGGATCGGAATGTTCAGGCGGATGGACCGGGTGAGGCGGGTGCCGAGGTCGGTTTCGTTGGGCAGAATTTCGCTGTAGGCGGGGATCAGCATGATGTCGTCGAAGGTAACGCCGAGGCCTTCGTTGCGTTCGGCGAAGGGCGCGAGCGCGGGATGGACCGTTGGCGCCGGATGCGCGGCGCGCGCGGCGGCGCTGGCGCGGGCGGCGGAAGGCGCCGCGGGAGTCGCCGACGTGGGCGAGGCAGGC
>JBOHNC010000320.1:0-4007 GCA_050730415.1 Planctomycetota bacterium | reverse complement strand
CCGCAGGCGGCGCCCCGGAACCATCGCCTTCCTTCGCGCCACCGGTCTCTGCCGCGACCGACGGGCCACCGTCCGCGCGGTTCCCATCCGCGTTGCCGGCGTCTGCGACCAGCGCTCCGGTGCCAGCCGACGGCGCGTTGCCTGCTTGGAGCAGCCGGGCGATCACCGCTTCATTTTCCTCGGGCAATATCGAGCAGGTGGCGTAGATCAGCCGGCCGCCGGGGGCGACCAGCGCCATGGCGCGGCGGGCGATTTGGAACTGCAGTTCGGGCAGGCGAATTAAATCTTCGGGCTGGAGCCGCCAGCGGGCTTCGGGGTTGCGGCGCAGCGCGCCGGTGCCGCTGCACGGGACGTCCACGAGCACCCGCGCCGCCTTGCCGCGCAGCGCTGCGACTTCCGGCGGCCAATCGGTCAAGCCCATCGGCAGGGCCTGGAGGTTGGACAGGCCGGCGCGCGCGGCGCGCTTGCGCAGTTCAGGCAGCTTGAAACCCTGGGTGTCGAGCGCGATCAGGCGCCCGCGATTCCTCATCAGCGCACCCAGCGCCAGCGTTTTGCCGCCGGCGCCGGCGCAGAAATCCACCACCAGCCCGCCGGGCGGCGGCGCGACGACCTCGGCCGCCAACTGGCTGGATTCATCCTGCATTTCGAACAGCCCTTCGCGGAAGGCCGCGAGGCGAAAGGGGTTGCTGCGGCGCTTGAGCGTCACGCCGGCGGCGGCATGGGGTGTCGCGGAGGTCTCGATGCCGGTCGCCTTGAGCCGCGCGATCAGCCCTTCGCGGGTGGTTTTCAAGGTGTTGGCGCGGAGCGTCTGCGGCGGCCGTTCGGCCAGCGCGGCGGCAATCGCCGTGGCGCGTTCCGGGCCGAACACCTGGATCAGGCGCGTGGCGAGGAACTCGGGCAGGCCCGCCTGCAAACCCAACCGCAGTGCCGGGTCGGCTTCCGCCGCAAGGTCGGCCTCCACGGCGGCGGGATCGAACCAGGCGAGATTCGCCAGGTCCCCGGCGAGTTCGCTGGCCAGGGCGGCCGGTTCGGCCCAATGCTGGAGCAGCAAAAAGGCGCCGTAGGCCAGAGTGTTGCGATGACGGGCCTGGACCGGCGACAGGTTCATCCGATCGAGCCCGCGTTCGATTTTGCGCACGTGGACGACCATTCCGTGAAACAGCGAAATGATTTGGTCCCGTTGGCCGTCTTTTAATTGAGGGTGTCGGTGCAGGATGCGCGCGGCCAGTTCGTCACTGCGCGGCCAGCCGTTCTGGACCGCACGCCAGAGTTCAAGAACGGCCGTGCGCACGGGATCTTCGCGGGAAAGGCGGCGACGCTGGTCAGAAGAGGCCCGCGGCGGCGAGTAGCCGGCGGGTCGGTGGGCGGCGGGGGGCTTGGACGCGCGCTTGGGGCGATCCTCCCGCCGACGCGGATTTTTGGCGGCGCCTGAAATATTGGGCTTGGCAGGTCTTCTCATGGCGGGAGGATCTCACACGGGGGCCGGAACCGGCAGCGGCCGGCAGGCCGCTCGCCCCGATGGGCTGGCCGGCCGCCAGGCCGAAAGGCCGACCGGCCAACAGGCCGACGGGCCGGGAGGGGACATTCTCCCAGAGGTATACCAGATGAAAACGATGAAATGGGTTTTGACCGGTCTGGTCGTCGCGGCCGCGCTGATGTTTGCCGGCTGCCGAAGCCAGGTGTACTACGGCGAGGACGACTACTACGGTCCGGACTACGAGGACGGCGTGGTGTTGGCGCCCTACAGCCCCCCGCCGCCGGAAGCCGAGGTCGTGCCGCTCTGCCCGGGACCGGATTTTTTCTGGATCGCCGGTGGTTGGTTCTGGGCTGACCACTGGGTCTGGCACCACGGCTATTGGGGTCATCGACCCTATGCGGGCGCAACCTATGTACACCCGTATTGGGGCCCGTCGCACGCCGGCCACGACAGTCACGACAGTCACGACAATCACGACAATCACGCCGGCCACGGCTACACCTACCACCGCGGCTACTGGCACCGCTGACCGCCGCGGCAGCCCTGCCGGGCGAGAAATCCATCGGTGACGCGGGGCGATCGGCCTTGTTGCGTACAGCGCAAAAAGTGGGTCGCGGCGGCGGCGCGCGCGCAGGCGAAGCATCATTGCCGGCGCGGCAACGACTGGAAAGCTCGGCGGCCGCAACATTTGCAAGGCAGGCAGGATTTCAGGCGACAGCCGGCCCCAAAAGGGATAGAATGGCCAATTCGAAGCCTTACGCATGTCTTTATCCGCTTTATCGCCCTGCGGGAGTTTTTTCGAATGCAAGATCCGACCATCATCCAGGGCGGCATGGGTGCCGGCGTGTCCGGTTGGCCATTGGCGCGAGCGGTCGCCGCCGCCGGTCAGTTGGGTGTCGTCTCCGGCACCGCCCTCGACGTGATCCTCGCCCGCCGCCTGCAGGACGGCGACGCGGGCGGGCACCTGCGCCGCGCGCTGGCGCATTTTCCCGATCCCGCGGTGGCGCAGCGCATCCTGGCGCGTTGGTTTCAACCTGACGGCCGCCCGGCCGGCCGACCCTATCTGCCGCATTCGCTGCATTCGCTGGAATCGCCGCGCTTCCTGACCGAACTCACCGTCGCCGCCAACTTCGTCGAAATCTGGCTTGCTCGGGAGGGCCTGACCGCCGCTCCGTCCGCAGCCAGCGCCGAACGCCGCGGCGCGATCGGCGTGAACTACCTGGAAAAAATCCAACTGCCCAATCTCGCCTCGCTGTACGGCGCCATGCTGGCCGGCGTCGATTACGTTCTCGTCGGCGCCGGGCTGCCGCACGAATTCCCCGCCGCCATCGATTGCCTCGCCGCCCACCGGCCCGCCACGCTGACGCTCGACGTCAAACAGCCCGCCGGCGGCGCGGTTTTTCGCGCCCGCTTCGATCCCGCCGAAATCCTCTCCGCGCTGCCGCCGCCGCTGGCCCGCCCGCGGTTTTTGGCCATTGTCGGCTCCTCCGCGCTGGCCTCCGTGCTGGTCCGCAAAGTGCCGCAGGGCATCGACGGCTTCGTGGTAGAACACAATTCCGCCGGCGGACACAATGCCCCGCCGCGCGGCGCGCTGCGGCTGACCGAGGCCGGCGAACCGGTCTACGGCCCGCGCGATGAACCGCGTCTGGAGGAACTCCGCGATCTCGGCCGCCCCTTCTGGCTGGCCGGTTCCTACGGCCGCCCCGAGCGCCTCCAGGAGGCTCTCGATCAGGGCGCCGCCGGCATTCAGGTCGGCACCGCCTTCGCTTTCTGCCGCGAATCCGGCCTTGCTCCCGACCTCCGCCGCCGCGTCCTGCAAGCCGTCCTGGACGGCAAAGCCCAGGTGTTCACCGATCCGAATGCCTCGCCCACCGGCTTCCCCTTCAAGGTCGTCAACCTGCCCGGTACCATGGCCGATCCGGAGATCGCCGCCGCGCGCGAGCGCCGCTGCGATCTCGGCTACCTGCGCCAGCTCTACCTCGACCCCAAAGGCTGCGTCACCGGCCGCTGCCCCGGCGAACCCGGGCCCGCCTACCTGGCCAAAGGCGGCCACATCGAAGAAACCGTCGGCCGCAAATGTCTGTGCAACGGACTGCTGGCCAACATCGGCCTTGCCCAACGCCATCCCGACGGCTACCTAGAACTGCCGATTCTCACCGCCGGCGACACGCTTTCCGAGTTGCGCCGCTTCGTGACCCCCGACCGGCTCGATTACAGCGCCGACGATGTTCTGGCATTCCTGCTGAGCCCCGCCAACCAGGCGCACGATTCAACCCGCCAGGCGACGAGCGCGCCCGCCGTCACCGACTAACACTACAACGCGAATTTTGTTCGAGCGAATGGAAAACGGGATACGGACCGCGGCTTCACCGCGGTTGTTTGTCCACGGGCCATAGGCCGAATGGCGCATGTTTAGGCACAAGTCATTTTCCTGGCAACCGTTGGGCGCTGTTCCGACCCACCGTTCCAGGTGTTTTTCTGGCTGCTTTCAACTCGCCGTCCAATCCCCCTTGTGCTTCTTCCCACCCTG
>JBOHNC010000319.1:0-4074 GCA_050730415.1 Planctomycetota bacterium | reverse complement strand
GCGGGGTGGTGAAATCGGCCGGCAGCGTTTCGTTGGCAACGGTCATGCGCCGGCGTCTCCGGGCGGGGCGGCCGAGCCGCGCGGGGCGCTTGAGCTGGCCGGGGCGCCCGAGCCGGCCAAGCCGGCCGAGGCATTCGGCGGCGCGGACATTTTTTCGCGCTGCTTGTTTTGCTCCCAGAGCTTTTCCACTTCCGCCGGGGAGGCGGCCTGGTCGGCGCCGAAAATCCAGGTGTGCCGGCGCACGATTTTTTCGCAGACGAGGTCCAAGGCCTTGCGCGCTTCCCAGGTCGCGTCGGCGGGGGCGGCGGCCGCCTGCGCCGCCGGCACGGGAGGTTCCGTTTCCGCTCCGACCAGCAGCGCGGCCGCAGCCTGGTAGGTTGGCGATGCGGTAACGGTGGACGGGGCCGTTTCAGGCGCGACGGCGGCGGGGAGATTCTGCGCTTTCGCCAGGAGCAGCAGGAGCAGCATGAAGCAATCGCCCAGTTCATCGAACACCGCTTCGCGGTCGCCGTTCTGGGCGGCTTCGCGGACTTCGGCGACCTCCATGGGAAACAGTTGCAGCAGGCTTTGCAGGCTCTGCGCCTTGTCCCACGGGCAGCCGCCGGGTTCGCTGAGGAGGGTGTCGATCAGATCGCGCAGGGCTTCGAAATCCGCGCCGCTGACGGCCAGCTTGGTGTAGCGGTAGGCGGGCGCGGCGGCCGTTGGGGCGGCGGTCGGGGGCGCGTCGGCCAACGTCGCGGCGTCGGCGGGCGGCGCAGCGGTTGCGGGCTTGGCGGTCATGGCGCGGCGTCCGTCGAATCGTCGCCGTCGGCCGGGACATCGGTTGTGCCGTCGGGCGTGGCGTTGAAGGGGTCGGGATCGGCGACTTCGGGCAGGTCGGTGACCGGTGTGTACTGGACGACGACCTCGCGCACGAGCCGGCGGTGGCGGCGCATGTTGTCGAGCACTTCGGAGAAGATCCGGTCGTGGCGGAGCGCGTCGAAATCGTGGCAGAGCAGCACCTGTTCGAAGTTCATGTAGCCGGCGGCTTCGGCGCGGGCGAGCAACCGCAGCGCGTCGCCGTTGCGTCCGAGCAGACCGTAGCCGCGGGCCATCCAGAACAGCGAATCGGGATCCATCGGGTGAAGCTGATCGGCGCGGCGCAGCCGACGCAGGGCTTCGTCGTCCTGGTGCAGGAAATGCAGCGGCCGCGCCTGGCGGGCCAGCGAACCGGCCAGGCTGGCGGGATCGGAGGCTCCGGTCAGCCGGGCCGAGGCTTCGAAATCGGCCAGGCTGGCGGCGTATTGGCCGGCCACCAGGCGGGCGTAGGCGCGGGTGTCGAGGTTGTAACTTTCGCCCGGCCCCAGGCGGACTGAGCGATTGGCCAGTTCCAGCGCGCGGTCGGCCTTGCACCAGGCCGGGTCGAGCGCGGTCGCGTAGAGCCAGGCGAGGTTATTGGCCAGGTTGGACTGCGAGCCAGCGCTGTTGGGCGAAATCTGCGCCAGGTCCCAGTCGGCGGGGGTTTGGGCGAGCTGGCGTTCGAGGATCGCCGCGCCGGCGCCATATTGCCCGATGTCGGCCAGCGAACTGGCGATGCTCGAAAGCAGCGGCTGATTGCCGCGCAGTTCGCGGTAGTGATCGCGCAGGATCGGCACGACCAGTTCCGGCACGTGGAAGTTCACCGCGGCCGTCAGCCGCGCGTCGAAGCTGTAATTGAGCGGCTGAACCTGCGGTATTCCCGGATCGGGCGCAGTGTTTGGGTCGCTAGGTGGGCCGATGGCGTTCATCGCCATCATCCGGCGGTTGTAGAAGAAGGCGGGGTTGCCCTGGGCTTGGCGCAACAGGTCCTGGCGCACGTCGTCCGGGTCGCAGAGGGCGGGGTTTTCGCCGCCGGCAAAATTGCCGTAGCGTGGATCGATCTGGTTGAGCAGGATGTTGAACTCGGGGATCGGATGGGTCTGCAGGTGGCGCGCGTAGGCATACAGCAGGTAGCGGTCGTTGGGGTGGTTGTCGGTCTGCTGCGGATCGTGGAAGGCGCGCAGGGTGGTGGCGATGCGGTCGGCCACGGCATGGTCGCCGGCTTCGGCGAGGGTCAGTTGGACTTCTGCGCCGATCCAGGCGCGAATGTACATGATGTTCCCGTTCTGGTTGACGGGGGTTTTGAAGGCCAACCGGGCCTGCTCGAAAATGGCCTGGCTGTACTTGGCGGTGGGCGCGTAGACGGTTTTCCCGTCGATCAGCACGTCGTTGATTGCGTACATCCACGGTTTCAATTCGTCGGGGTCGTCGAGGTACATGCTCCAGAGGGTGTCGGGGGAATACTGCCAGAAATTATTCTGGCCGTCGATCAGCATCGATTTCAGGATCGGCAGGTACAGTTCGCGCTGATGGAAGGCCAGGGCGATCGTCTGCGCGGGTGCGGTCAGCGTGCCGTCGACGGTCCAGTATTTGAGCGCGGCGGCGATCAGCGCCGGCGTGCCGCGGACCAGGACGTACTGTGTCAGGACTCCTTGCAGGTCGGTGGACTGAAACAGATCGGCGCGGGCGGCCACGGCCGCGTCCAGGCGCGGGTCTTCCACCGCCAGGGCGGTTTCGAGCAATTGAATGTTGCGGCTCACGTCCTTGATGGGGTTGCTGAGGAGCCGCACCAGCACCGGTACGTCGTCGGCCGACCAATGCACGCGCATGGCGGCGAAGGCCAGAGCCTGCACCGGCCCGTCGCCGTTCAGCGCCAGGCGGCGCAGCAGGGCGATGCCGTCCGGGTCGCCGTGACGTTCCACGAGGTCCATGGCTCGCGCGCAGCGCAGATACACCGGCGGCAACCCTTGCTGGTCGCCGTTGCCGTTCAAAACCGCCTGCAAGGGAATCGCGGCGTTGACGCCGGCATTGGCGTCCGCGGCGGTGGCGGCCGGGGGCGCGAAGGCCGCGGCCGGCAGGGCGCGATCGGTCTCGATTTCCGCCCGCGCCCAGTCCAGGGCCGCCGGATCGTCGCGACCTTCCATGCACACGACGAACAGTTGGGTGACGGTCGCCTGGTTGGCCGGCTCGGGATGGAGCGCATCCATGGTGGCCTGCCAGGCGATCAGGAAGGGGGTCGAAAGGCCCAGTCGCACGCCCATGGGGGCTGCGGCGATCTGGCCTGCGTAGTCCGGGATGCCGAGCAGTTGGGCCAGCGCCTGCGGATCCATGTCCTGGCCGTTGGCGCGGGCCTGCATGATCTGCTGCCACTGGTCGGGGGTCAGCGTCGTTTGGGTGTCCGCCATGGGCGGCAGGATGCCGCCGGCCAGGAGAAATTTTGCGATGAACCGGGTGGGCCAGTCGTCGGGCAGAGCGAGGATGGCGTCGAACTGCGCGGAATCCAGCGTCTTGGGGATCATGTCCAGCGAATAGACCGGGGTCACATGCCCCGGCACCAGCGTGCGTCCCAGCGCCGTGTGCAGCCGTTGCGCGCGGCGAGTCTGGTCCTCCTGGAACGCCTGCAACAGCCGGCGGCGGTAGCTGTCGGGGATGGCCATCGCGATCCGCGCCAGCACATGGCGGATCTGCTGCTGCAGATTCAGGGTCGGGCGGCCTTCGAGCAGAACGCGGTTGAGCTGCTCCACCGCGCAGCCGTCCAGCGCCACCAGGGCGTCACTGGCCCGCCGTTCGACTTCCGAGGCGGGGCTGTCGAGGTCGGCGATGAGCTGCGCGACGCGCCGCTGGGTGGCGGCGTCCGAGGCGAGCAGATCGGGCGCCACCTGCCGGCGCGGCGCGCCGAAGTCGGCCGAGGGCAGGACCAGCACCGGGGGCAGATCGGGCAGGCCACCGATGGTGGTGGATGGGCGGGTCGCGGTGTGGCCGGGCACCAGGAGGGCGCTGGTGGCGGTGGGCGCCGGCTGCGGCGGGACCGGTTGCGCGGTGTCGGCTGCAGCAAGGCGAGTTTGGCGCGCAGCGCCGGGAATCAGCCAAGGGAGGGTCGCGAGCAGACCGGCGGCGAGGCTGCCGCAGCGCCGCGCGCGGTGGGAACCGCGCGGGCGGCAACCGGCCGGCGCGCGAGGATCCGGCGTCGGGCGGGACGGGGGCATTTCGGACATGCCGAGAGCCTCATGGCGGCCG
>JBOHNC010000318.1:0-2171 GCA_050730415.1 Planctomycetota bacterium | reverse complement strand
CGCGGCGCTCCCAGGGGGGGCGCGAAAAAAGTTCGCGCGCGGACGGCCGCCTGGCAAAAGATGCGGGGGAGGCCCCCGCTCGGGGTGGGCGGGATAGACTGGGAGGGCGCAACCCCGCGATGAAGGCACCGCCATGGACCGACCCAATATCCTGCTACTCATGACCGACCAGCAGCGCGCCGATTCGATCGCCTGTTCGCACGCGGACGCGGCGCTGCGCGGTTCGCTGCAGACGCCGAACCTGGACCGGCTGTGCGCGGAGGGCTGCCGGTTCGAGCGCGGGTACACGCCCAACCCGGTGTGTATCCCGGCGCGACACAACCTGATTTCGGGGCTGCCGGCGCGGTTTCACGGCCACCCGGACAACAGCGGCAACCCGGTTCCCTATGCGGTGCCGATGCTGGCGGAGATTCTGGGCAACGCCGGCTACCGCACGCACGCGGTGGGCAAGATGCATTTCCAACCGGAGCGCCGCCACCACGGCTTCGACCGGATGGAAATCATGGAGGAAACGCCCGATCACCGCGACGACGACGACTACCTGATGTATTTGCGTTCGGTCGGCTGCCCGGTCCGCCACCAGCACGGCGTGCGGCATTTGCTGTACCACCAGCCGCAGCGTTCGCTGGTGCCCGAAGCGCATCACGGCTCGAAGTGGGTCGCCGACCGCAGCATCGATTTTCTGCGCCGGACGGCGCACCGGCGCGAGCCGTTTTTTCTGAAGGCCAGTTGGATCGCTCCGCACCCGCCGGAAAACGTGCCTTCGCGGCTGGCCGATCTGTACGTGGGCAAGCCACTGCCGGCGCGCATCCCGCGCTTGAACCCGCGCGCCGATCGCAGCGACCTGATGCCCAACGTCCGCCAATTTTTTGAACTCGGCGAGGGGATGCTCGAGGATGCTCCGCGCCTGCGGCGGCACATGGAACACTACCACGCGGCGATTGCATTCGTCGATGAGCAACTGGGGCGAATCCTGGCGGAGCTCGACGCCCTGCACCTGACCGAGAACACGCTGGTGTTGTTCACGTC
This sequence comes from Planctomycetota bacterium, assembly GCA_050730415.1. GTDB lineage: Bacteria > Planctomycetota > SZUA-567 > H5-PLA8 > JBOHNC01 > JBOHNC01. The sequence goes on along the minus strand of JBOHNC010000318.1, from coordinate 1,142 downwards.
GGACCACGGCGAAATGCTGGGCGACCTGGACTGCTTCCAGAAAGCGGCGCCGTACGAAAGTTCCGCGCACGTGCCGTTTATTGTGCGCTTTCCAGGGCGCGTGGCGGCCGGGGCGGTGGACCGGGAGCACTTCGTCGATCTGAACGATATTCTGCCGACCTTTCTGGACGCGGCCGGGGTGGCCTATCCCGGGCCGTTCGAGCTGCCCGGCGCGTCGGTGCTCGATATGGAGCGCGGCAAAGATCGCAGCGTGCAGTACATCGAAAATGGGCGAGCTTCGATGCGCTGGTGTATGCTGCGCGACCGGCGCTACAAATATGTGTACTCGTATTTTGGCGGCTATGAGGCGCTGTTCGACCTGGCAGCCGATCCCGGCGAACAGACCAACCTGATGCTGGACGGGCTGCCGAGTTCGCTTTTGCCGGTGTACAGGGCACTGCGGGGGCGGCTGATCGACATGGAAGAACGGTGGGGTCTGGCGGGGATGGTGGAGTGGAAGGATTTCATCAAGATTGCGCCGCAAACGCCGAAACTGGGGCGCTTCGCGCGGAATGCGCAGTGGCCGCCGTGGCCGGCGAATCTGCCGGCAGGGGAGCAGGCGGCCCTGAACGATCAGTACCAGGAGGTGCTGGATGCGGTGAAGGATGAGCCGACGGTGAAGCTGCACCGGCTGGATTTGGAGGGGTGGCAGGCGAACTGCAAGGTGCCGGGGGGCGAGATTGAACGGATTCGGCGGGAAGGGCGGTAGGGGGAGCAGTGGGGGGGTGAAGAGTGCGCGCTGGGGCGCGCAAGAATGAAAAGGCGCGAGCTGCGCTCGCACTTTTTTTGCACGGGGCTGGAGACCCGTGCCACGGGGCTTTGGGCGTTTGAGTGGAATGGATCGCCTCACGGAGCCGAAGGGGCGGTTGGGACGAAGCGCGGGCGGGGCCCGCCGGCGGTCCCGGCGAAGAGAGCGTGGAACGCGCTGTCCCGCGGAAACGCTCGGACTTGTTGAACATGGGCTGGACACGGGCTGGTCAGCCCGGGCCACCTCGGAGGGCGCGCTGCGCGCGCAAAAAATTAAATCCAAGAAGCCGCGCTGGAGCGCGGCGCTCCCAGGGGGGCGCTCCCAGGGGGGCGTTCCCAAGGGGGCGTTCCCAGGG
>JBOHNC010000317.1:0-2219 GCA_050730415.1 Planctomycetota bacterium | reverse complement strand
GGTGAGCGCGGCGCCGGGCGGTGACACGCCGGGCACCGAAGCGGGTGCGGGCGACGCGGCAGGTGCGGGCGCAGACGCAGGGGCGGTCGCAGGCGAAGCCGAAGCCGCATGCGAAGATCTGGGCGCGGGCGCTGGGGCCGGTACCGGCGGTGGCGCTTCGATGGTTGCAATCATGGCGCGCATGTCCGCGACCGAGAGGGTGGAGGGGGGCATGCGCCAGTCGGGGCGGCGGGCGGTGTCGCGCGCGTCGATTTCGTGTTCGCAGCGTTCGGCCAGCACCTTGCTGTCGTCCCGCCGCGCGATGGTTTGCAGCCGCCGCCAGTGGTCGAGCGATTCCGGATCGAGCAGCAGCGCGTGCGTCAGGTTGGCTTCGGCTTCCTCGCCGGGGCTGAAGAGCGTCTGGAAGCAGCCGAAGCGCCACCAGATCGGTTCGTCGAAAGGCGCGGCGGGCAGGTAGGCGCGGCAGCGGTCGAGCGCATCGGCGCTGTGCTGGCCGAAGTCCCAGTGCTGGAACAGGTCCAGCCAGAGTTCCTGGGCGCGCAGATGGCCGGCGGTGGCGGGGATGCGCTGGAGCAGTTCCTGGCAGCCGGCGAAATCTCCCGCCTGGCGGCGCAGGCAGGCCAGCCGATACCAGATTTCGCAGGGGACATCGGCGGCGTCGGCCGGGTAGCGTCGGTCGAAGGCGTCGAGCAGCGGCCGGGCGGCGGTGGCGCGGCCGGCCTGCGCGAGCACCACCGCTTTCAGCGCCAGCCGCACGTCGTAGGGGTGGGCGTCGGACAGGTCGGGGATCGCGCCGAGCGCCGCGCAGGCGCCGTCCACATCGTGGAAGGCTTCGAGCCGCGCGCGCGCCGCCAGCCAGGCGCCGGGAACCCCGCCGCCGTCGAAGCGGGTGCGCAACGGGTCCAGCCAAGTCTGCTGCGGCTGATCGAACTGGAAGCCGGCCAGGCCCGCCGGCGTCAGGCGAGCCAGCAGCAGGAAAAAGCGGCGATCGTCCTTCATCGCCGGCTGGAAATCGGTCACCTGCGCGGCGATCTGCGCGCGCGTCGCGCGGCTGCCCCCGGCGGCGTCCGCCGCGGCGCGCATCCAGGCCACCAGCAAATCGCGCTGGACATCCGACCAGGTGCGCGGGTCGTCGGGCAGGTTGGGAAAATCGGGGAGGGTGGGTTTCAGCCAGGGGCGGACGTCATGTTCGAAGTCGCCGCTTTCAGGCTCCGCGGCATCGTCGATGGGGTGGTCGTTCGCGGCGTCCACGATGCGTTCGAGGCTGGGCTGGGTGAAGCGGCAACTGAACCACCAGCCCGCGCCGGGCCGGTTGGCCAGCAACTGCGCCGCGGCCGGATTGGCTGTGCCGTCGTCGGCTTCGCCGGCAGGCGATTCCGATTCGACCAGGAGCCGATTCCAGCCTTCGTGCAGCCGCAATGGCAGGTCCAGTTCGGCCGCTTCGCTCCCGGTCGCCTCCTGGAAGGCGCCGGCCAGCACGTAGTCCAGGTAGATGCGGAAAGGGGTGTTGGCGCGCAGGATCAGGTGAACATCCTGCGGCGCCGGGACCTTGATCCAGGTGGCCAGCAGCGCGCGCCGGCCGGGCGCGGGTTCGACCAGCCGGTGCAAGGGGATGCGTCCGTCGAGGGCGATGGCGGGCAGGCGACGCCAGGTCACGGTCGAGCCGCGCGCGGAAATCGGTTGGGTGAGGTCCAGCGTCGGGCGCTTCAGCCGGAGCGGCGCGAGCGCGGTGTTGACCGGCTCGTCGGCGATCGTCACTTCGCCGGGCGGTTCCAGTTCGGTTTCGGGCCAGATGGGGCCGAGCACCTGCCAGTCGGTGACGTAGCCGGCGGCCAGGCGCAGGTGAGTCTCCAGGTCGACGCGGCCGGCATCGCGCGCGACCTGCAATTCCAGGGCTTGCGCGCGGCGGCGCAGCGCGGGTTCGCGATCGAGCTGCTGCACCAGCGGTTCCAGCACCGGCAACGCGGCGTCGGGGGTGGGGTAGGTGCGGTAGATCCAGGCCATCTGGCCGAGGCAGGCCAGCGCGTGAAGCTGATGGCGGGCCAGCGCGGCCGCGTCATTTTCGAAGCGATCCTGCTCGGCTTCGTCGGCCGAAAAATGGCAGGCGGCGGCGTAGTCGGCGAAGGCTTCGATCCAGGCGCCGGATTGGAACTCCTGGTCGGCGCGCGCCAGCGCTTCGGAGGCGGTGCGCGGCGCGGCCGGCGCGGCCGGTGCGACGG
>JBOHNC010000316.1:0-11818 GCA_050730415.1 Planctomycetota bacterium | reverse complement strand
GCGGACGGCTTCCACGCTGCGCAGGACGTCGGCGCCGCGGGCGGCGCGGCGGCTCCAAGCGGTCTGGGGTTCGGCAACGGTCTGCGGCGAAAATTGCAACGCGGGGTCACTCTCCGGAATTGCGGTTCGGGGTTTCGCGAAGCAATCCCTGTGCCGAGCGAACACCGGCCCCATTCCCTCGAAATTGTACCGGCTCACTCAGGAATGCTTCGGGACGGCCGCAGGGAAGTCGGTTTTTGCGTGTTCTGCTGGTGGAATTGCCGTCACTGCCCGTGCTGCATGAAATCCGCACCCGCCTGCCCGGCGGCGGGCTGCGCGGGTTCGGTGCCGGCGTTGATCCGGTGCGCCAGCGCCACCAGGTCGTCCACCGCGCTGCGCGTGAAGGAAATCCATTCGTAGTCGAAAGGCGTCTGGTCGCCGTTTTTCTCCGCTTCCTGTTGGTCATGCATCCGTTCCGACAACGTGGCGTAGTGCCGCGCCACCCAGAACCGCCGTTTCGCCGGGTCCTGCTGCTGGATCGGAATCTGCGTGTACAGCGCGTAGAGTTCCGGCGGCACCTCGACCTGGATCATCTCGTACTGCTCCACCTTGCCCTCTTCGTCGTCGGCTCCCGGCGCGTGCGTGATCGTCAACAGCACCCGATCGACCGGCTTGGTGCCCATGATCGGATTGGGCCAGGGCACCGGAAATTGGAACCGCGGCGGCAGCTCGTGATATTCCAGGTTCCACTGCCGGTTGGTCGCCCGCAGCGTCATCAGCGACAGCCGCAGCTTGCGCATTTGCTCCTGGTCCACCTGGTCGAGCGGCCGGTCGGACAGCTTCCAGCCCCGCGTCGGCCGGCCCCGCGTGTCGATGCTGTCGATCCGGTAGGCTTCCATGTCCAGGTCTTTTTCCCCCTGGTCCCAGGTCTGAATCCGGAATTCCTGGATCTGCGAGGGCGGCACCGACCACAGGTTGTGGTCCAGAAATTTTTCCTCCGGCATCCGCAGTTCGTTCAGCCGGCCCACCGGCGTCAGGTAGGCGTAGGGCGAATCCGCCAGCTTGAAATAGATCATCGATTTGTCCGCCGACAGCGCGCCGAAGTCCACCTCCACCTTCCGCCCATCGGTCGTCTCGATCGTGACGCGAACCTGTTTGGGATCGACAAACCCCATCGCGTCCGGGTGGAATTCCACTTTTTCGTAGATGGTCATATCGAGTATCTGGCTCAGCAGCGCCTGCAGAATTTCCTGGTCGCTGCGCTGATTGTGTGGGAAGGTTTCGCGCAGTTCCTGGTCCGGGAGCTGCTCGAAGACCAGGTGCCGCACCAGCATCTTGGCGTCGGTGCTTTCCTGGACCTTCATCTGCCCGGGCATGTCGCCTTCGATTTCCGGAAACACGTCGGGGTTGTAGTCCCGGTACAGCGGCACATCGAGAATGAAGTTCTTCACTTTTTCGCGCGGAATGTCGCGCAGCGGATGGTCGCCGCGCATCGGGAACACCGGCGCCGGATGCGCCGCCAGGTACCAGATGTACGCGCCCACCACCACCACCAGCACCGGCAGGAGAATCACGGACTTCACCCGCATCCGACCCTCCCTTCCCGACCCGCGGTCAGGCGCGCTGCGCTTCGCCCGGCACCTGGCGCCGCATCGACAGGTACAGATACCCTGCGATGATCAGGGCGATCGCCGGCAGCAGTCCCGTCACCAGCGCCAGCAAAAATGTGTGCGGGTCGCCGCTGATGTAGTTCATCGTCGGGTCCGGCGTCTTCTCGACCTGCTCCACACCCGCCAGCTTCTGAACCATCGCGTCGAAGAAAACCTGGTTCGTCAGGTTGCTCATCTGGTCGTCGTCGAACAGCCAGTTCGAATCGGTCACCACGAACAGGTGATGGTATTTGCCCGCGATCGCCTTGTGTGTGTAGCGCGTGAAGTGCTTCTCGCCCGGCTTGTACTGCTGGTACATCTGCACCACGCCCGCCAGCGTGAACGGCCCGGTCTGCGCCGGTTTGCCCACCGCGTCGGCCACCGCGCGGATGTCATCCTGCCCCGATTCCCCGGCCGGCTGGTCGGACGTCAGCAGCGGGTAGAAGCGCGCGTGTTGCGCCGCCAGTTGCGGATCGGAAATCGCCCGCGGCGTGTCCAGGTAGCAGGCCGTGCGCATGAACATCCGCCCGCCCGCGCTCTCGCACTGCCAGATCATTTGTCGCACCCATTCGAAATCCTGCGGCAGTTTCTGCTGCAAGTACATGTCCTCCGGCAGCCCCAGCACCGTCGGCCACTTGGAAGCCCCGTTCACGCTGGTGTGGACGCTGCGGTCCTCCTCCGCCACCAGCCCGAATTTGTCCAGGAACGGCGCCAGTCCGCTGGCCTGCCCGTTGTCCGACGACGGATCGAGGCACACCAGCATCGATCCGCCCGCCGCCACGTAGTTGTACAGCGTTTCGCATTCGGCCGCGCTCAGCGGATCCTGGATGTTCATCAGCAGCAGGAAATCCGCGCCGTCCGGCCCGCCGACCGGAATCACCGGCGTCGTCTTCAAGTGAATCGGCAGCAGGCGCAGGTTGTTGTTGTCCAGGATCGTGTAGGCCATGTTGTTCGCGCCCGGCACCGCCCGCGCGCGCGGGCAGTGATCCACCACGAAGAACACCTTCAGCGGGTCGTTCAGTTGCAGCCGCTGGATGGTCGCGAGCACCCGGCCTTCGCCGACGAAATCCATCCCCTGCGACTGCCCATTTTTCGCGAACTTTCCCGGCTGATACAGGTCCTGCTTCTGGATGAACCAAAACCGTTCCCCCTCCGACTGGCCTGCGCCGTCCTTCGTCCCCGGCGGCGGCGTGTAGAACACCAGCAGGTTTTCGTAAAAATCGTGCGGCAGCGACGGCAGATTCATGCGCTTGGCGATCGCTGCCGCCGCGTCGGGATCGTTGTCCACGTCCAGCGTCGTGAACTTGACCTGCGCCTGGCACAGCCCGGGCGCCTCCTGTTCCACCTCGTCACAGACCCGGCTGACCGCCCGCCGGGTGCGGATCAGGTCCAGCCGGTCCAGCTCGCTGACGTGATACAACCCCGCCTCCTGGTAGGGCAGCACGATTTCCACCTTCGCCCCGGGCGGCAGACTCCGCAGAATGTCCTTCGACCGGTCGCTGAGCGACAGTTTCTGCTCCAGCGTCACGTCGGCGGTCTTGTAGAACTTGAAGCCCAACAGGTAGCTGCCCATCGCCACCAGCGCCACCGCGGCCACCGCCTCGACCAGAATCCGCAGGTAAAACGCCAGATGGTGCGCCTTGCGCACGCTCCAGACGTACCGCCATTTGACGTAGAAAAAAACGCCCAGCAGAAAGAATGTCAGCGCATACAGACCCAGCGACTGCAACCCGTACCAGGGGTATTCGCCGCCTTTCAGCAGCCACACCATCATGGTGTTGGTGGCGCCCAGTAACAGCGCGCTGGGCAGCAGCGCATTCAGCAGCAGCCGCTCGCGCCCGGTCAGCTCCCGCTCCCGAACCTGCTCGTAGTCGTCCTCCATCGGAGGATGCTCGTAGACCGCCTCGCCGGGCTTCACCACGTTCACCGCCCCTGCATCAGCGGGCGCGACCGGCGCAGCCGGTGGGGTCGGCGAACCCGGCGGCCCGGTCGGCGTTGGCGGCGTGGGCGGAACCGGTGGGGTGGGCGGGGTGGGCGGCGTTGCGTTGCTCATGGTTTCACGCCCACCGTTTGAAGGCGATGGCGCGCGAGGCGCCATACACAAACAAGGCCGTCAGCATCGCGAGGTAGCTCACATCCCGCGTGTCGAACTCCCCGGCCATGAAACTGTGCAGGTGGCTTTCGATGGCGATGAAGTTCAACGCCCGCTGCGTCTCGAAGGAAATGTTGAAAATCGCGCCGGCTTGCAGCGCGATCGCGGATCCCAGCAGCGCGATCAGCAAAAAGGTCACCAGCGCCGCGATCACCTGGTTGTCGGTCGTCGCCGACACGAACAGCCCGATCGAAATATACACGCTCGCCAGCAGCACCATCCCCAGGTACAGCAGCCCGATCGAACCCCAGTCGATCACCGCGCCGAAGCGCATCATCACGAAAACGTACCCGAAGGTCGGGATGATCATGATCACCACGAAGCCCAATTGCCCCAGAAATTTGCCCACCGCAATCGACCACTCCGAAATCGGCGCGCACAGCAGCATTTCCAGCGTGCCGCTTTTGATTTCCTCGGAAATCGAACGCATCGTCAACAGCGGCATCGCCAGCCACAGCAGGTACAGGTTGTTCCTCAGCACCAGCTCGAATTCCGAACGTCGCGTGAATTCCAACTGCACCACCAGAATCAGGCTGTTGACCACCACATACAGCACCAGCACGATCCAAGCCAGTGGCGTGGCGAAGAACGAACGGATTTCGCGGCGAGCAATATGCAGCACGGCGGAATTCATGATGCGGCTGCCTCCCGCGGATGCGTCTTCCCGCCGCCGGACGATAGCGGCCGGTCGTCCTCGTCCATCTCCGGCTGCGGCTGCCCGACCAGTTGCGCAAACACGTAGTCCAAGCCCAGCGTATGCGGCGTGAGCTCCAACAGCGTCACGCCGGCATCAGCCGCCCGCCGCCGTTCAACACAGGCCGCGATCGTCTCCCGCAGATCCACGCCTTCCAGCGGCACCACCCGCCAGACATGTTCGCGCGCGCCGTTTTTCGCGCCCAGATATTCCAGTTCGGTGCCGGCGGGCAGCTCGCGCACCAGCGCCGCCTCCAAGCCCTCGCGCCCGCCCCGCGCGCACAGCCGCACCTCCCGCGCCCGTTTGCGCCGCGTGACTTCCTCCTCCGGAATCAGCCGCCCGCGATGGATGATCAACACCCGGTCGCAGACTTTTTCCACCTCCTGCAGAATGTGCGTGCTCAGCACCACCGTCGCGTTCTCGGCCAGCCGCCGAATCAGCCGGCGCACTTCGATCTGCTGCACCGGGTCCAGCCCCGAAGTCGGTTCGTCCAGGATCATCAATCGCGGCTTGGCCACGATCGCGTCGGCCAGCCCGACCCGCTGGCGGAAGCCCTTCGACAGCGTCCCGATCACCTGGTCGGCGCGCGGCCGGCAGTCGGTGGACTCCATCGCCTCCACAATTGCCGCTTCGCGCTGTTTGGGAGCCACGCCTTTAATTTTCGCCCGGAACAGCAGGTATTCACGCACGGTCAGTTCAAGGTACAACGGGTTGGCTTCGGGCAGATAGCCGATCTTGGCGCGCGCTTCCAGCGGCCGGTCGATGATGCTCAGCCCGTCCACGAACACCTGCCCGCGGCTGGGCGGAAAAAAGCCGGTGATCACCCGCATGCTGGTCGTTTTGCCCGCGCCGTTGGGACCCAGAAAGCCCACCACCTGCCCGGCTTCCACCTCGAAGCAGATATCGTACGCGGCGCAGAACGACCCGTAGTACTTGGTCATGTGGTCGACGCGGAGAATCGGTGTCATTCGGCGCCTTTTTCCTGATGTTGCCGACTCCGGCCGGCCGGGAATGTAGTAGTCGCGGCCTGCGGCGGCACGGACAGCCCTTCCGGCGCTTTCCGGCCGGCTCCATTTTCCCCGGTCCCGCCTTTAAACAACGCCGCTCAGGCCTTTCCCTTCCCAAGTTTGCCGCAGGGCCCGCGTCGCCCGCATCTTCCCTCCCCTGAGTGGTCGCCCAAAAACCGCACCGCACCGCACCGCACCGCGACAGGTTTCTGTCGCCTTCGTCGAATCCATGCAATTGGCCGGAATTTGTCTTCGTCCCGGCAGGGGCGGCAGACCGGACCTTTCTACCCCTCACGCCTCCGGCGTCTTCTCCGTGTACACCCATTCCACCCCGCGCGTGGCCGTCTCGAACACAATCGCGCTCGGAATCCCCGTCAGCCAGCCGCAGGTTTCGCCGGGGTTGATTTCCATCGCCCGCGTTTCGGTGGCCGCAATGACCACCCGCGTGTGGCTGTGTCCGTACAGCACCACATCGCATTCGGCGCGGAAACTTTCGGGAATCTCCTCCACCGAATGCGCCAAACCGAACCGCACGCCGTCGAGCACCACCTGGATCGGCCCGTCCTGCAAATCGGGGAACAGTTTTTTCAGCCCTTTTTTCTCGCCGTCGTTGTTGCCGAAAATCATCGTCTTCGGCAGCGGGGAAGTCAGCACCCGTTTCATCGCGAAGGGCGCCACGAAATCGCCGAGGTGAAGCAGGTGCTCGATTTTTCGCGCCGCCAGCGCCGCCAGCATCGCGTTCAGCCGGTCGAGATGGTCGTGGGAGTCGCTCAGGATGCCGATGCGCATGGCCGCAAGTCCTCCGCAGATGGTGGCAACGCCGCGCGCCGCAGCCGGTTCGACCGCCGCGCTGTCGCGCGATTCAGTGTCCCCGAATTCCCCGCCCAGTCCACCGCGCCGACGGGAGGACCGGCCAAGCATCCTCGGCGCCACCGGGTAAAATTATTGCCGAGCGCAACTTTTGCTGTGACGCGGCTGTCTATCCATCGGTACGAACCAGAAATACCAGCGGGGTGCCCGACATGAAAAAAGTGCAATGGATTCTCGCCGGCGTGATCGGCCTCGTCATCGTCTGCGGCGGCCTGTACGTCCTGCAGTGGAAATTCAGCCGCCCCGACCGCATCGCCGCCACCGCCGATCTCGACCGCCTCACCGAAGTCCGCAACGAACTGCTCGAATTCGAAGACCAGCACGGCCACCTGCCCAAAACCCTCGATGAACTGGTCCCGAACTACGTCGAAGCCAAAACCTTGAAAAATGCCGACGGATCGCTTTCGTTCGTCTACGACCCCGCGCAGCGCCGCGTTGCCCAACGCACCGGTTCGGTCGTCCACGGGCTGTACACCTATACCGAACCGACCCATCAATACATGTTGCCGCCGCTTCAGAACGGCCCGCACATCGCCGATCACACCCCCACGCCCCCCACGCCGCCCACGCCGCCCACGCCAGCCGCGCCCCAGCCCAAGCCCGCGCCTACCACCGTGCCGGCCAGTTCCACGCCGCCGGCCACACCCCCGACCCCTGCCGTTCCACCCGTGACCTCGCCGACCGCAACCGTGACCCCCCCGCCGCCGCCCAGCCCGACGGCACCTGCGACGTCCACGGCGACGGTTCCGCCGCCGGCCAGCGAAGCCGCCCTGGCCGCGCAAAAATTGGTCGTGCCCAAGGACCCCGGCTACGACGCTCCGCCGCCCGGCTGCCTGGTCTTCGAAGCCGAAGACTACTCCGACACCAACTACGGCTGGGAGGTTCACGCCGACGACAAAGCCGCCGGCGGCGCCTATCTCCATTGCAAGGAAGGCATCGCCAACGGTCCCGCGCAGACCCGCTACGACGCCGGTAACTTCTACAACATCGACGGCACCAAGGACGTGACCTTCCTGCGCTATTACTTCCACCTCGACAAGCCCGGCACGTATTACATCTACGGCCGCATGTGGACCACCGACACCCACTGCTCCAACAACCTCGCCGCCGCCATCGACAAAGGCGGCCCCTACATCGGCTCGATGGAAAACCGCACACCCTTCCGCTGGCTGTGGTCGGAAGTCAGCGGCTCGCCCTTCGAACTGACCGCCGGCGATCACTTCCTGCACATCTTCATCCACGAAGACGGCATCCGCGTCGATCAATACATCCTCAGCCCGACCCGCATCGATCCCAACGCGCCGGCCTACAAGGCCAATTTCGAAACCGGCAAAGGCACCGCCTTCGTCGCCCAGGACGGGCCGGGCGTGGAACTGGCCTTCGATTCGCCCACCGCGGTGATCTCCCCCGATTTTCCGCTGGCGGTCAACCTGAGTCTCCGGTCGATCCGGCCGCTGACCGGCGCCGGCCACGTCAAAGCAGTGCTCGAACAGGCCGGCCCCGACGGCGCCAACCTCACCGTCGCCGACCATGATTTCGACCTCGCCCAACTGCCCCCGGTCGGCCTGCTGCCGCTCGATTTCACCGGCCTCGACATCGCCAAACTCCCGCGCCGCGAATACATCCTCCGCGCCGAACTCACCGCCGGCGGCAAAACCATCGCCGCCGCCCACACCGTGTTGGTGCGCCCCTACGCCTGGGAATTCTTCGGCCCCGGCGGCTTCCTTCACGTCGACGCCGCCGGGCCGCTCGACGGCGACGGCGAACCCAAAGCCGGCGACAAGCGCAATTGGGAGCCCTTCTCCGACAAAAGCTTCGACCACTTCGGCGTGCTCGATTTCGGCGTCCAGTTCGACGGCAACATGAAGCACCCCCGCGAACACGCCACCACCTATGCCCAGACCCGCGTGCATGTCCCCAAAACCGGCAACTACCTGCTCAAACTACAGGCTGACGATCAAATGATCCTGTGGCTCGACGGCAAGGAATGTTTCCGCCACACCGACACCCTGCCGGTCACCCGCGGCGTCGACCGCGTCCCGCTGACGCTCACCGCCGGCGACCACACCTTCCGCTTCCGCCTGAACCAGTTCACCGGGCCGTGGCAGGCCTACTTCATCCTGCGCAGCGAAGACGACAACCTCAGCGGCATCACCGGCCTGCCGCTGCCGGCGCATCTCAACCAGTAGCAACCAATAGCGAACCACTCGCGCGAGTCATAGCACAACCTACCGGCTCTTCCAACAAGCCCGCATTTTTCCGCCTAAAAGGTTTTAATTGGCGCCGGAAAATTTCTCCCGGATCGTCTACACTGACGGCGGGACGTACCAGCAACGAGGACCCTCACGACCTCACGACTGCGGTGCCGGCGAGATCACAACGATGCGTGCATTCAACACCGGCCGGCGGTTGCCGGCCTGGTCGACAACGATGCTATATTTGGCCCTGGTGCTGCTGCCCGCCGTTGCAGTGTGCAGCGCCGACGAAGCCGCTCACCCCAACCCGGCTCAAGACCCCGCCGCCACCCCCCCCACCGGCACGCCTCCCGCCGGAACCCCCGCCGCCACCCCCGCCGCCACTCCCGCCACCCCCGCCGCCACTCCCGCTGCCAGCGTGGACATGAAACCGCTCGCCGATCTGCGCACCCGCGCCCAAGCCGTCATCGCCAAAGCCCTCCAAGCCGGCACCAGCCCCTCCATCGACATCGCCATTGAAGGCCAGCCGGTCACCGTCCAACTGGTCGGCGTCGATGCCAAACTCAATCCCATCTACAACCGCTACGGCCAGAAAAAGACCCTCGACTTCGCCTCCCTCGACAACGGTCAGGTCGCCGCCATGGTGCTCGCCGTCACCGACCCCAACGCCGACGACGCCGGCGCCAACAATCTCATCGCCGGCCTGCTCTACGCCCTCGACGCCAACGCCCTGGCCTCCGCCAACGCCATGAACCAAGCCCTCCAGCTCGAACCCGACCTCGACGCCCAGGCCAAAACCGAATTGAAAAAGCTCCAGCCGATCATCGCCGCGCTGCACCCGCCGCCCAAAGCCCTGACCCTCCCGGCCGGGGGTGGCGGTGGCGGCGATTCCGGCGACTCCGCCAGCCTCTCGCCCGGCGGCTCCGCCCAGCCCGGCCTGCCACCGCCGTCGGTCGCGAAGACCGGCTACGAGTCCATGGGCCTTTCCGGCGGCGGCGCGTTTTTCTGCCCCGCCATCAGCGCCGCCGATCCCAACCTGATGATGCTCAACTCCGACATGTCCGACGCCTTCGTCTCCACCGACGGCGGCGCCCACTGGCGCATGATCGACCACCATCAGCTCGGCGGCGACACCCAGTGCAGCCCCGGCTTTCCCGCCAACGACCCCAACACCATCTACGCCGCCAACGGCTACGGCGGGCAGTTCAGCGTCAGCCACGATCGCGGCCTCACCTGGCAGGCCGTCGGCGACCTCAAAAATCTCCAGGGCGAAATCTGCATCGATCCCGCCGATCCCAACCGCATGCTGGTCGGCTCCGCCAACGCCGTCTACCTGACCCGCGACGCCGGCGCCAAATGGTCCAAGTGCGAAGGCCCCACCGGCAAGCCCCTGCGCTTCCATTTCGGGCTGTCGTGCTCGGGCGCCAAAGCCAACCCCGCGCTGTACGCCGCCACCGACCAGGGCCTCTGGCGCTCCGACGACGACGGCGCCGCCTGGAAATCCATTGCCGCCGGTCTGCCCGAGCACCAAATCCTCGACTTCGCCTGCGGCGCCAACCGCAAAACCAAGCAATGCGTCCTGTACGCGACCGTCCCCAGCAAAGTCGAAGGCGGCAAATTCGCCGGCGGCGTGTACCGCTCCACCGACGGCGGCGACCACTGGGACTGGGCCATGGGCACCGGCATCAATCTCGACACCCAGGAATACGGCGGCTACGGCGCCGGCTCCATCGCCAAGTACTACGCCGTCATGACCACCGACGTCAATCCCCAGATCGTCTGGACCCTCAACACCTCCACCGGGTACTATCCGCCCCACCAGGAAGCCTGCTTCCGCTCCGAAGACATGGGCCGCACCTGGCACGCCACGTATTTCTCCGACCCGCGCTTCAAGGAATACAACGCCGTGCCCAACTGGCTCACCGCGGCCGTCGGCCAGTCCTGGCAGGGCGGCGCGTCGCTGGGCTGGGCCATCAATCCCAAAAATCCCGACAACATCCTGAAGTGCGACATGGGCTTCGTTTTTTACACCGACGACGCCGGCCGCACCTGGAAAAATGCCTTCACCCTGGCTCCGGCCGGCGTCACGCCCGCCAAGGATTCCGGCTGGCTCGACAGCGGCCTGACCAACACCTCCACCTGGAACTACTACATCGATCCCCACGACCCCAGCCGCCACTACATCTGCTACACCGACATCGGCTTCGCCCGTTCCGTCGACGCCGGCAAAACCTGGATCTGGTGCCCCATGCCCGAACTCCCCGGCCCCTGGCACAACACCACCTACGAACTGGCGCTCGACCCGACCACGCCCGGCAAACTCTGGGGCGCGTTTTCCTCCATCCACGACATTCCCAACGGCAACACCATCCTGCGCGGCAACGGCCTGCCGGGCAACGGCGGGATCGGCGTGAGCGACGACTACGCCGCTGCCTGGAAGCCCTGCGCCGGCGGCCTGCCCGACGCGCCCGCCCTGTCGGTCGTGCTCGACCCCCAAAGCCCCGTCGGCAACCGCACCCTCTACGCCGGCTTCTGGGAAAAAGGCGTCTACAAATCCAGCGACGACGGCAAAACCTGGACCGCTAAATCCGACGGCCTCGGTGCCGCCGCCGACCGCCGCGTCATCCGCGTCGCCGTCGCCAAAAACGGCGACATTTACGCGCTGGTCACCGGCAAACTGATCGGCGGCAGCTTCACCTCCGAAGGCGTCGGCCTGTATCGTTCCACCGACGGCGCCGACCACTGGAAACTCGTGCCCGGCTCCAACAAATATCTGTGGCCCAAAGGCTTCACCCTCGACCCCGACCACCCCGACACGCTCTACATCAGTTGCGCCGACCCCGATCCCAAAACCAAACAAGGCGGCCTGTACCGCACCACCGATGCCGGCCTGACCTGGAAGCTGCTCGTCCGCAAAGGCCGCGAGCACTTCGGTGCGTTTCTCTCGCCCAAGCATCCGGGCTGGATCTACATGACGCTCAGCGAAGGCCCACCCGAAGCCGGGCTGTACTTGAGCCAGGACAACGGCGCCACCTGGACCCCGTACCTTGAAATGCCCTTCGGCAACGCCCAGCGCGTCGCCTTCGATCCCAAGAACGACAGCATCATTTACGTCTGTACGTTCGGCGGTTCGATTTTCAAACTCGGAGCGGTGCCACGCGCTGCACCCTAAAACAATTCACCACCGAGACCCCGAGCAAAACAAATGGGTGGAAGAACGATATTCCAAATCCTTGCGCCTGCCTTTCAAGCGAACCGCCTCAGTAGAAATC
>JBOHNC010000315.1:0-2520 GCA_050730415.1 Planctomycetota bacterium | reverse complement strand
CATCCGCGCCACGACACACCCAAAAGATTCTTCCGCGCGACCCGAGGCAATCATAACATGCCCGCCGCCCCATCGCGCGGAACCGCACCCGCCGCTGAATCGTTCACGCCACCCCGATCGCGTGCTGATGGCAGTGGTGAAACAGCAGTTCGAATTCACGCTGCTGAACCTGGCGGCAGAGCATTTCGATCGGCCCGCCGGCGCCCGCCGCTGCGGCCTTCTCGCACAGGTCCACGAAGGCAAACGGATCCCAGCGCTTCTGGCTCTGCAGAAACTTCGCACCCGCCAGTTCCCCCTGGTGCGCCGCCAACTCCGCCGCCGCCTCGCGCAATTCCGGAAAAATCGGGTGCTCCGCGACCCGCTCGAACCAATATTTGCTGTTGCTGAAGTCCGGCTCGCGCCGGTGCATCAGCGCGTGCCAGTAGCTGCCCGAGGGGCTGTGCACCGATTGGCTGAGCGTGTGGCTGTCGTCCAGAAAATCGTGATACAGCCACGCGCCGGCCAGACAGCAGGTCGCAAACGGATGGCTCTGGATCGTCAGCCCTTCGAAGGCCCGGGCCGGGCTGAGCTGCTCCAGCGGTCCGCGCATCGCCGTGTTCGGTTCGCCCGGCCCCAGCGGCGCCAGCCGCGGTGCGGCGAAAATCGCGGCGAAGGCCGGACCGTACACAGCGGGATTCCATTCAAACATGAGGCACTCCTAAACGGCGCCCGGCGCCCGGCGACTGGCGACCGGCGCCGCCGCGTGCAGCGGAGAAACATTCGAGCGATCCGTCCGCGCGATCCGTCCGCGCGATCCTTGCCGTCGGCGCCGGAGCCGTGCGCTCCCGCCGCGGTTTCCATCCTCGCTATTTTTTGAGCAGGCGCAAGAGCTCGCTCGGCACGCGCGCGCGGCGGAAGTCGATCGGCGCTCCGCGGTGCGCGCGATTGGCAACGTTCAGTGGCAGCACCCGGCCGCCGCCGTCGGTGGGATTGATCCAGGTCACCAGCCCCGCCGGCAGCGCGCGCGTCAGGTCCGGCAGATCGAAGTGATCGAGCACCCCGCACAAGTAGTCGCTGAAGGGGTAGGCGCGCGCTTCGCAGACGGCCAGTTCGCTCCACGACAGCGGCGCTCTGAACAGCACCACGCGCGCGAAGGCGCCGGGATCGAGCACCGCCGCCAGCACCGCCGCGAAACCCAGTCCGCCCTCCGCCAACAGATCGATCCGCGCATTGCCCGGCAATCGCGCCTTCAGCACCCGCGCCGCCTGCAACAGATCGCTGGTGCGCATGCCCACCAGCGACCGGCCCTGCGTGCAGGCGCTGCGCGCCAGACCGGCCTGCTTCGAAAACAGCATCGGCGCCATCATCGCGTTGTTGCTCTCCGGGCCCGGCGCCAGGCTGACGCCCACCCCGCGCGGTTCGAACACCGCGAATTCCAGCTTGCCGCTGAGCAGCGTCGCCAATGCCTGCGGCCGGCCTGGCGTTCCGGCCCCCCGGTCGTGCACATACATCAAAAATCGCGGTCCGGTCAACGCCGCGGCCGCAAACGGCGCGGGCGCCGGTTCGGGCGCATACAGCCGCAGTGGCACGCCGCCCTCGGTCTCCCACCCGATTTCGCGCGGCTGCACGTTCAGCGCGCCGGCCGGAGCCTGAAAACTCCCGGCCGGTTCGTGGAGAACTTCTTTCACCGCGGCGATGAGCACCTCCCCGGCGCGTGGCGCGCGCGTGCGCTGCAGCGTCTGCGCGCGCTCGCGCACGAGGTCGGTCGCCCGCTTGCCCACGCCGTCGTAGCCCAGATTGCCGAAAAAAGAGGCGTCCAGGTCGCGCTCGTGCAGGATCGGTTCGTCGTCGGGATGCTCCGCCTCCAGCACCGGGCGGGTGTCGCCCAGGAAATGCTTCAGCACGAATTCCGCCACGATCTTGCGGCTGCCCAGCGGGAATCCGTGCGGCCCTTCGCCGGTGCCGAACTCCACGTTCTGCGGGCTGCCCAGCACCTTCCAGAACGGCCGGTAGTACTCCGCCACCCGGTCGCTGCGATGCCGGTCCTCGCTGGCCGAAATGATCAGCAGCGGCTTGGGCGCATGCAGGATCAACAGGTCGATCTGCGACAGCCCGCGGTTAATAGTGAAAAATAAACACTGGTCGGCGTCGCCGCCATTGTGCGAGCGATCCGAACCCAGGATCGAGGCCGGAATCGCCAGCGCAATGCGCGGATCGTGCGCCAGTAGAAACCGCGTATTGGTCCCGCCGCCGCTGGCGCCCATCGCGCCGATCTTTTGCGCATCCACATCTTTGCGCGAACACAGCAGATCCACCAGCCGCTTGCCCGCCAGCGTCGTCAGCGTGTTCTGGTTCAGCCCGCACAGATAGCCCGGGTCGCCGATCAGGCAGTGGGAGCAGGTCGGGCTGTTGCCCAGCAGAAATCCGTGCCGCGGACTGTCGCTCAGCGCGTAGCCCATCGGCACCCCCGGCGGATGGATGTCGTACAGATACTGCATGGCGTCGCGCGTGATCGGTTCGAAATGCTCGACCCGTTCGCCC
>JBOHNC010000314.1:0-3833 GCA_050730415.1 Planctomycetota bacterium | reverse complement strand
GGGTGCGGACGGTCCAGGTGTCGCGAATTTCGTCGGCCAGGCAGTCGCCTTGCGGCAGGTAGGTCAGGTAGACCTGGCGGCGCAGCGTGTTGCTTTGGAAGTCGGCGGATTTGGGGACGAACGGCTGGGCGGCGGCGACGGCGGGCGGCGGCGTGGCGCGGGGCGGGCCGAAGCGGTCGGCGAAATGGGGCAGGTTGGGCAGGAGATCGAGCTGGCGGTCGTCGAGGCGGAAGCTGACGGCGTAGGCGGAGGAGCCGTCGGCGGAGTCGTCGAGGCGGGCGCGGTCGTCGCCCAACTGCCGCCAGAGGCGTGGGGAATCGGGCACGAGCGCGCGGAGGCTCTGCCAGGCGGCGTCGGCATCGGCGTCGGCGGCGACGCGATCGACCGCGTGCTGGCGCAGGGCTTCGCGCAGCCGCCAGATGGCTTCGGCGACCGCGGGGCAATCGTGGGGCGGGGTGAACTCCGGATCGGGGCGGCCGTCGGGCAGGTAGGCTTGGAAGAGGGCCTGGTAGCCTTCGCCGGGACGGCCGGCGGCCAGATACAGATCGGCGGCGGCGGCGGCCAGGGCGGGATCGCAGGCGAAGCCGATGGGCCAGTTGCTATCGCGCGGGTGCGACAGGCAGTACAGCGTGTGGCCCTGGGCGGCATCGTTCAGCAGGTCGGTGATCGCGTCGAGGGCGTGGGTTTCGTCGCCGGTGTTTTGCGCGGCGCGCAAGGCGAGGCGGCGCTTGGGGCGGTAGAAGCGGGTCGGGTTGCCGTGCGAATCGGGGGTGTCGGGGGCGTCGGCGGGGCCGGGCCGGTTGAGGGTGGCGGGCCGGTCGAGGGTGTCGGGCAGGGGCTTGAAGTCGGGCAAGCGGGCCAGCAGATCGGCGATGTCGGCGTGCGGATCCCAGTCCAGATTCAGGCGCGCTTGCAGGTAGGCCAGATCGGGCAGGTCGGGGTGGGCTTCGGCCAGCCAGCGCAGGCGGGTGCGGGCCTGGTCGCGGTTGCCGGTTTTGCCGAGCCGTTCAATGCAGGCGATCTGGGCTTCGACATTGGTGGGATCGCGCCGGGCGGCGTCGCCGGCCAGCGCGAGCAGTTCCGCGTCGGGCGCGGGGGTGAAGGACGGAGCGCCGGGCTGGAAGCTGAGCAAATACCACTGTTCGAGCGCCGCCGATTCCCGGGCGATCGGCCGGAAGTAGTAGCGGGCCTGATCGTAGGCGCCGACGGCGTAGGCGGCGATGCCGAGGCGGATGAGATCGCCGGTGCTCAGGCTGTTGCGATCGGGCAGGGCGCCGCCGGGCAAGGGGCCGGGGTGAATCGCGTGGTAGATGGTTTCAAGCGGCAGGGGCAGTTCGCGGACGACCGGGTTGGCGCCGTGGCCGGGGGTGAGCACGGTTTGAATGCGGGCGTGGGGGCGGCCGGTGCGGGGGTCGAGCAGGAGGACGTTGAAGTCGGCGGTGGCGGCCGGCAGTTTGACCAGCAGGCGGTAGGAGCGGCCCTTGACGAGGGGGACTTCGAAGAGGCGCAGTTCGGCGCCGCGCGCGGCGCCGGGATCGCGGGTGAGCGCGGGCGCGTCGGCGGCGGAGCCGCCCAGCACCTGGAGTTTCCAGGGGCCGGTGGACCAGATCAGCATCTGGACCGGTTCGGGCGTGTCGGGGTCGTCGTCGGGCAGGGCGCAGAAATTCGGCGAGCGGAGGTAGCAGACGCCGACGCGGGGATCGAGCGCGGCGGCGGGGTCGAAGCCGCCGGTGGCCGGATCGAGCGGCAGTGGATGCCATTTGAAATCGGCGCCGGCATATTGGAACAGCGGCGTGTGCAGTTGGTCCTGCTCGGGCGGGTAGGGCTGATCGAAGGCCCAGGCGGCATGGCGTCCAAAAGGCCCGACTTCGGACCAGATTTCCGAAACGCCGGGATTGCGCAGGCTGCCGCCGGCGGCGAGAGCGTCGGCGTAGCGTCCGGCGCGCAGGTAGCAGCGCGCGCGCAGCCGCCCGGCCAGGTACCAGCCGACGATGTCCAGTTGGCTCTGGCGGCGGCCTTCGAGGGCGTGCAGTTGATTCAGCGCGGCGGGGTAGTCGAAGGCGCCGGTGTCGGCGCGGGTGAGATGTTCGGCGACGCCCAGGGCGACATCGGCGATGGGATCGGCGGGCCGGCGCGCGGCGATGTCGAGCAGGCGCGCGAGGTAGTCGTTGGGCCGGCCGACGGCTTCGTCGCGGCGGCTGGAGATGGCGTCCCAGTCTTCTTGGAGCGTCGGGGTGCGCTCGCCGAGATCGGCGGCCGACAGCCGGGGAGCGCCGGCGAACAGGAGCAGGAGCGCGGCCAGGGCGAGGCAGACGCGGGGCGCGACGCGGGAACGACCGGATGGATGCGCCCCGCGGGCGGTCTGGGCGCGCGGTGTGGGCCATGTGGGCCATGCGGGCCGCGCAGGCCGCGCAGGCGGTTCGGTCCGTGCGGGCCGTGCGGTCCGTTCGGGCCATGCGGCGCCGGCGGGCTGGTCGGGGGGTGCGGCGTGGGCGCGGCGGGCGGTCATGGCGCGCCCTCGCCGGGGAACAGGGTCACGGGCGTTTCATGCGGGAGGGTTTCGATCACCACCGGGCCGCGTGGATTGAGTCGCACGGCGGGGTGGTCGCCCAGAGCGGCGGGGAACTGGCCGAAATCCTGCGCTGCGGCGCCCTGCGGATACAACCAGACGATCGAGTCGAAGGGACGGTGCCAGCCGACGATGCAATCGTCGAAATCCTGCGGCAGGACCGGCAGCAATTTGTGTGGGTCGGGCGATTCGGTGCTGTCGGTGCGCACGGCGTAGACGTAGGCTTCGAGGCCGGCCAGGCGCAGCAGCCGCGCCAGCAACTGGCATTTTTCCCAGCGATTGCCATGACGGCGGCTGAAGCAGTCGGCCGAGGATCCGACGTGCAGGCGGCAGAGCGGCTGTGCCGGGTCGTCTTCGTGGATATCCGAGCGGACGAAGGTATAGAAGGCGCGGGCGGTGGCTTCGGAGAGACCGGGCTGGCCGGCCAGTTGGCGCTGTTCGCGTGCGACGTAGCCCAGCAGATCGGGGCCGCAGGCGATGTCGGAGCCGGTGCGGCGGCGCAGCCAGTCGAGGGCGGTCAGGCGCGGCGCCTGGATGCTCACCCGCAGCCGCGCGGTTGCGTGCGGATCGTTGGCGTGCCAGTTGCGCGTCCAGTTCAGCGTCGCGGTGCGGTAGGTGTTGTCCAGGCTGTTGGTGAAATCGAGGTCGGCGCCGGTGGATTTCCAGAGGGCTTCCCGGGCGGCCGGATAGATCAGCGTGAAACTTTCCGTGAGGCAGGGAATCCGGCCGCCGAAGCCGATCTGCGCGCCGTAGTCGGCGGCTTCGACCCGCGAGGCGGCGGCGGATTCGATGGTGCGAACTTGCAGCACGTCGCCGGGTCGCAGGTCTTCGACCCAGGTCACCACGCCGCCTTGGCCGCCGGGGGCGGCGAGCGTGACGCCGGCGAGTTCTTCGTCGAGGGCGCCGGTGAGCGGGTCGACGCCGGGGCGAAAACGGCGGACTTCCACGCGCTGCGGCAGGCCGTCGGCGGGCGCCGGCCAGGCGATGCGCTGAAAGCTCTTCACCGCGCGGCGGGTGCGCAGGTAGATCCAGCGGTTTTCCTCGCGGGTGAGATTGCCGTCGGGGTCCAGGTGGTCGGTGCGCTCCGAACGCAGGAATACATATTCGAAGGCGGCTGGCGCGGTGGCGGCCGGCGGCGGTGGGGAAAGGCCGGCCGGCGCGGCGGCGGCCGTGAGCGTGGGTGCGGCGGCCGACGAGGAAGGCGTCCCGGCTGAGGCGGCCGAGGCAGCCGAGGCGGTTGCTCCGGGCGTGGGCGGCGATGCAT
>JBOHNC010000313.1:0-14530 GCA_050730415.1 Planctomycetota bacterium | reverse complement strand
GGATGAAGGAAAACGAAGGTGCGCGCTTTGCGCGCAAGAGCCGGCAGGATGCCGGCGCTCCCGGGAGTGGGCGGGCTCACGGCGCCGGGGGCTCGGTTTGGAGGAAGAAAGAAGAGGAAATCCAGGAAGCCGCGCTGGAGCGCGGCGCTCCCAGGGGGCGCTCAGACCGTGACGAGGGTGCCGAGGCTTTCGCCGTGGGCGACCTTAAGGATGTTGCCGGGCTGGGTCTGATTGAAGACGAAGATGGGGAGCTTGTGTTCCTGGCAGAGCGTGATGGCGGTGAAGTCCATCACGTGCAGGCGGTCCTTGAGGACCTGATCGTAGGTCAGGCGGTCGAATTTTTTGGCGTCGGCGTGTTTGACGGGGTCCTTCGAGTAGATGCCGTCGACCTTGGTGGCTTTGAGCAGGATTTCGGCTTCGAGTTCCATCGCGCGCAGCGCGGCGGCGGTGTCGGTGGTGAAGTAGGGATTGCCGGTGCCGCCGGCGAGGATCGCGATGCGGCCGTCGTGCAGGTGCTTCATGGCGCGGCGGCGAATGTACGGCTCGCAGACCTGACTGGCCTGGATGGCGCTCATGACCCGCGTTTCGACGCCCTTGGATTCGAGAATGTCCTGCAGCGCGAGGGCGTTGATCATGGTGGCGAGCATGCCCATGTAGTCGGCGGTGGTGCGCTTGATGCCGTCGCCCGCCTTGGTGGCGCCGCGGATGATGTTGCCGCCGCCGACGACGATGGCGATTTCGGCGCCTTCGTGGTGCAGTTCAACCAGTTCGCGGCATAGTTCCTTGGCGAGGGTGGAGTCGATGCCTTCACCACGCGGGCCGCCGAGCGCCTCGCCGGAAAGTTTGAGCAGGATGCGGCGGTATTTCAGGCTGGGCATGGTGAGGGTCTCGCGAAGTAGATGCTGAAAATGTACCGGAACGGCGCGGTTTGAAAATGCGGGGGGAAGAAGTTCACCACCGAGACACGGAGGCACCGAGAGAAGAGACTTTTGCGGAAGATAAAGAACGAGAAGGAAAAGAAGGAGAAGGAGAAGAAAGTTACGTGGCTGGGCCCGCGGTGGCGGCGAACGTACCTGCACACGCCGGACTGTGGAGGCGGCAGCGGAAGCGGCAAGCGTGCCTGCGCAGGCGAGACTGTGGAAGCGGCGGCGGTCGGTTTGCAGCGCGCTGATTTAGACGGTGCGGCTGTTTAAAAAAATCAAGACACAGCCTGGGTGCCGCCGCTGATGCGGCCTTCGTCGCTGCGGCGGGCGCCTTCGAGCAGCAGCGACATGACGTTGCGCTTGACGTTTTTCTGGACGCTCGGCATGTCCTTCGGGAAAAAACGGTAGGCGCCGGATTTGATCTGCAGCATCCGGAAGATGGCGTTGTCGCCGTCGAACTTGTCGTATTCCGCGTACAGCGGCACGCCTTCCTTGAAGTAGATCATGCCGCTGGCGCCGACCCGGCCGGCGTCCTGTTCGATTTCAAGCAGGCCGGACTTGCGGGTCATTTCGATGGTCTGGAGCAGATCGGCCAGGGAGAACTCGCGCAGGTTGCCGTCCATGCCGGTGCCGGTGAGTTGGGTGAGCGAACGGCCATTGCGGGCTTTGCGCACGGCGCCTTCGAGCACGCGGATCAGGACGTTCATCGAGCAGGGCTTTTGCAGGTACATTTCGGCGCCCATCTGCAGCGCGCGCAGCATCGCGTTGCGTTCGATGTGGCTGGTCAGGAAGACCACGGGAATGTTGCTGTACTTTTCGTTCTTGCGCAGTTCGGTGAAGAATTCAATGCCGGTCATGCCGGGCATGAGGTAGTCGGACAGGACCGCGTCGGGCTCCAGGCGGCCGAGCGCTTCCATGGCTTTGGCCGCGGTGCCGACCGCTTCGACCACGTACCCACGGCTGCGCAGTTCCTCGGTGACCACCTTGCGGGTCTGGTAGCTGTCTTCAATGTAGAGAATGACCGGAGGGTCTTGCGTATCCGCCATGCGGGCGGCATCCTTCTGACAGGGGTATGCGACTTCTACTACATTGTAACCAATTCCGGGCGAACCGCATCGCTCCGTGGTTGGATGGAATTCGCTGCGGCCGCCAGCGACGCCGCCCAAACCGCCGGCACACAGGCAAGCAGGCTGTCCGGGGTGAATTTTGTCGCCTGGGGCAGGTTTTGAAAGGGCGGATTGGGGGGAAAGGCTCGGAATCGCCGGCGCCGTGGCCGGCGAGCCGATCAGTCCGCCCGCACTCCGTCGCGGTGGACTTCGAAAAACAGCGCCTTCAGATACAGGCCCATCCGGAAGCCCGGCGGGGCGGGGTGGTCGAGCGCGCCGCCGGTGGCTTCGAGCAGCCGCAGGCGGACGCCGGCATCGGCGGCGGCGGCGCCAAGCGCCTGCTGAAAATCCGTCAGGCTGACCGCGCCGGAACAGTCGCAACTGACCAAGAGGCCGCCCGAACGGACTCGGCGCAGCGCGGCGGCGTTGATTTTGCGGTGGAACTGCAAGGCCTTGTGCGCGTGGATCGAGCCCTGCGTCAGTTTGGGTGGGTCGATCACGGCGAGGTCCCAGTCGCGGGGCTCGGCGGTTGGCAGCGGCCGGGCGGCGAGGAAGGCGTCCACCGACGAGGCGGCGAATTCGGCCTGGGCTGGATCGAAGCCATTGCGCTCCCAGGCCAGCCGCGCGCTTTGCAACGCCGGGGCGGAGCGATCGACGAACAGAACCTGTTCGGCGCCGGCCGCCTTGGCGCTCAGCCCGAACCCCCCGGTGTAGCAGTACAGATCGGCGACGCGGCGGCAGCCGAAGGCCTTGACGTACTCCGCGACGCGGCGGCGGTTGTCGCGCTGGTCGAGGTACAGGCCGGTTTTCTGGCCGCTCAGGAGGTCCACCGGCAGTTGCAGACCGGCTTCGTCCACCCACAGCGGCGTGGTGGGCGCTTCGCCCATCGCTATTTCGGCGGGGCCTCCGGCCAAGCCTTCCAGCCGACGCTGGCCGCTGTCGCGGCGTTCGACAATGCCGCGCGGGTGAATCAGTTCGGTCAGGAGGCGCAAAATCAGGTCACGGTGGGCTTCGAAGCCGGCGCAGTTGATCTGCAGCGACAGATAGTCGCCGTAGACATCCACGATCAGGCCGGGCAGGCCATCGCCTTCGGCGTTGACCATGCGCCAGACGGCCGTGGGCCGCTGGCCGCGCAGCGCCACACGCAGACGCAGCGCCGAAGCCAGGCGGCCGCGAAAAAAATCGGCGTCGATCGGGCGGGCCGGATCGGTCGAGAGTACCCGGCCGGCGACCTTGCTTTGGGGATGGAAAAACCCATGCGCGAGGAACTCGCCACCGGGCGAAACGAAGCGGGCGATCCGGCCGACCGCCGGGGGCACGTAGCCGACCTTGCGTTCGACGTCGTGTGCGCCGATCCACAGGGCGCCTTCGCGCAGGTGTAGCGCGACGCGCTCGCGCACCATCACCGTCGGGGGGCGGTCGGCGAGATCGTAGCGGGGGACTTCCAACGCCGGCGCGGCCGGCGGCTGGGCGGGGCGGGGCAGGATCCCGGTTTCGCCGGGGTCGGCGGCGTCGAGTGCCACGTCGATTTCAGGCGACGCGACGGCGGTGGGCGTACGCGGCGGCGCGGGGCGTCTGGATTTGCGACGGCGGTCGGGCTTGGGCATGGGCATGAGCGGGGTTCTCGGTCGGCGGGCGGTAGGCGGGCCGGGGCAGGGATCAGTGATGGGTCTGGTGATACATATCGACGACGCCTTGTTGGTCCATAGATTTGCAATCGATCCCCAGTGCGCGAATTTGATCGTCAAGCTCCGCCTGATCTTCGACATCGCACTCGTCTTCAAGCGCATCGAGCTGCGCCGAGAGGGCTTCAGCCTTTTTTGCCATATCCGAACTGGCCATGTGGTCGGAGGCCTGATTATAGACCTTCCAAAGGTCCAGAATCTGTTTGGTGACATCAGTCTGATGCTCTTTAAAGGCCATGTACTTTTGGTACCAGTCGAGCCACTGCTGGGTGTTCCAGTCAGCGCGACTTTTACCGCGGTTGCAGATCGAGGCCAGCGCGCCGCGCAGATTGGTCTGCGCGGCGGTGTCGGTTTCGTCTTTCAGCGCGCCGATGAGCAGTTGCAGCGCCTGCGGGTCCTTGTAGCCGGCCAGATGGCCGAGGGAAATGGTGAGCTGTTTGCGGACCGTCGCGTCGAGGTCGTTGTCCTTGATGCCGGCGAGGACGGTCTTCAAGGCGGCGTCTTTGCCTTCCCCCTGTACGGTGCCGAGGAATTTGGCGACTTCCACGCCGATGGACGGGTCCTTGTCCTTCAGACAGGGTTCCAAGGCGGGGCTGAGTTTGCCGGCGTCGAAGCGCAGCGGCATGGTCTTGACCGCCAGCAGGCGCAGCGCCGGGTCGGGATCGGCGAGCGCCAATTTCCAGCAGGTCATGGCATCGTCGTCGTTGCGCTGCAAGTCATTGACGAAGAAACGGTCGAAGACTTTTTTGCGCTCGGCGCTGGTGCTGTATTTCTGCAGCACCTTGAGCAGCCCGTCGCTTTTGGCGGCATCGCCGATCTGCGTGAGCGCATCGTCGGCGGCGTTGCGGACATCGGCGTCGCCGTCCGGGTTCAGCCAGCAGTCGCCGAGGGCTTCGGCCGCGCCGCCGGCCTTGGCGGCGCCGAGTGCCTTGGCGGCGTCGATGCGGAGTTCCTTGTCTTCGCCGGTCTTCGCGACAATGGCAATCAGGGTGGGGTCGGCTTCACCCACCGGGTGCTTCGCCACCGCCAGGGCGGCGGCCTTGCGCAAGCCCAGGTGATTGGCGGTGAGCCAGGACTGGGCAAGTTCGGCCGCGCCCTTCGGATTCCAGGTCCAGACTTTGTCCAAGCCGACATGGAGCATTTCCAGGCGCTTTTCGTCGGTGATCTGCCCGGCCAGATCAGCGTAGACCGGCACGGCGTCAAATTCGAGGTGGTCGGCCAGAGCGGGAATGGCGTCCTTGGCGGCGGCCGCATCGGGGCCTTTGATCGCCACGATGAGCCGGCCGGTGCGGAACGGCCCGGTGATGTACCAGAAGGCGATCATGAGCACCACCAGCAGCACACCGCCGCCGCCGACCAGGATCATGTTCTTGCGCCGCTGGATCGGATCGACCGGCTTGGACATGCGGCGCGAACCACGCGCCGAGCCGCGGGCGGAGGCACGGCTGGAGGCGCGCCCGGCACTGGCTCGGGCCGAGCCACGCGCGGAAAGTTTTTTCGAACCGCGGGCGCTGGTGCGCGAGCCGGCGGCGGCGGCTTCGGCCCCGTCTTCGTCCTCGCCAGCGGCCTCGAGATCGTCAGCATCGTCCAGCGGCTCGCGCGGGGCTTCCTCCAGGGAGGCCTCGTCGAGGTCCTCGGGGGCGACATCGGCATGACCGTCGGTGGGTTTGCCAGCGGCGGAGGCCGGTTCCGGCGGCGGCGGCGCGGCGCGCAACAGCCGGGAGCCTTTGCCCTTCTTGTCGGCCACCGGCAGGGCAGCCTGGTCCGGCGTGGCGTCCGGTTTGGCGGGCTTGTTGGACTTGTCGGGCGGGGCGGGCTTGCCCTGTTTTTCGAGCTGGCTGGATTTGTCGCCCTTGTCCTGCTTGCCCTGCTTGGCGGCCTTTTCCGACTTCTCTGCCTTGTCCACCTTCTCCGCTTTGTCTGCGGGAACCGTCTTGCTGACGCGCGAGGTGGCGGCCGACGAGGTTGCAGCCACCGGGGATTTTGATGCGGGGGCGGGCTTCGAATCGGCCGCTTTGCCGATGCGCGAGCTTTTCGATTTCTTCGCTGCCACAGGCAAAGCAATGGGTTCGGGCGGCGCGTCGGGCAGGGGCTCCGGTGCTTCCTCGGGGATGGGTTCGGGCGCGGCGGGCGCTTGGGCGGCGGGCTCGGGCGCGGGCGCAGCGGAAGCGGCCGTGGCGGTCGAACCGGCGGGTTGTTCGTGGGCCTTGATATTGTTGTCGGAGGCCTGCACCAGGGTTTCGTCCTCGGTTTCGATTACCACCGCGTCTTCGGATTCGAGCGTCAGGACGGCGGTGCCGGCCTTGACGTGACGGGTGGTGCCACGGCCTTTTTCGGGCGCCTGGTTGGACCAGTTGCGCGGGATTTTGCTGTCGTCGCGCGGCGGCAGAATGGGGATGTCGGGGAGTTCGGATTCATCTTTGGGCAGCGCGCGGAGTTGCTCCGACAGGCGCGGTGTGTTGACCGGGGCGCCGCTGCGCAGCCCGCCGGGAGTTCCGGGGCCGGCAGGGACATTGCGAGCCTGCGGGGCGCCGGTGGATCCAGTCGTGCGGCCGGCGGTGGATGCAACCGGCGCACCGGTTTGGCCGGTTCTGCCGCCCGGCGCGTTGCCGGCGCGCGGCACGCCGACGGTGCCAGTGCCGGTGGTGCGGGCTTTGGGCAGCGGGCTGCCGCTACGTGCACTTGGCGCGGTGGGTGCGGTAGGCGCGGGTGCGGCACTGGCCGCGCGTGGAGCGCTCGCAGCCGGCGCGGCCGGGGCAGTTGGCGTGGAACCCTGCGGCCGTCGGCTGGAGGGCACGGCACCCTGGGTGCGCTTGAGTCCCGACGAAGCGGCATCAGCGGCTGCGGGTGCAGGCGGGTTCGCGGCGGGACCGACGCGGCTGCCACCGGCGGGGCGGCGGCCGGAAAGCGAAGCGCCGCGGCGCGAGGCAGCCGGGCCGCTGGAACCACTGCGCGCGCTGGGCGCGGGACGGCGGCCGGAGTTCTGTCCGGGTGAGCGACCGGAGGCGCGCGGTCCGCGGCGACTGGTAGCCATGATGAACCTCGTTGAAGCAATTCGAAGCGATCGCAGCCGCGCAAGCTCCGATCCGCCACACCAGAAACAGCCTTTGAAAAGCGCCTCTAGTGTACCATCCCCGCGTGAGAACCCCAACGGAAAAACAGAGCCGAGCCGGCTGGCGGAGACAGGATTTTCGCGGGCGGGGGGTATAATGTGTCGCGCAATCCCGCAGTGACATCCGCCGTTTACTCTGGCATGAGGAGAATCCGCATGTTTGCCGAAATCAACACCAACAAGGGCCTGATCGTGGTCAAATTGCACGACCAGCTGACGCCCAACACGGTGGCCAACTTCGTCGATCTGGCCGAAGGCAAAAAAACCGGCAAGAAGTTTTACGATGGCCTGACCTGGCACCGGGTGATCAAAAATTTCATGATCCAGGGCGGCTGCCCCCAAGGCACCGGCGCCGGCGGGCCGGGCTACAAATTCGCCGACGAATTCCACCCCAAGCTGCGCCACAGCAAAGCCGGCATCCTGTCGATGGCCAACGCCGGCCCGGGCACCAATGGCAGCCAATTTTTCATCACCCACGTGGCCACGCCGCACCTCGACGACAAGCATTCGGTCTTCGGTGAAGTGGTCCAGGGCCAGGACGTGGTCAACAAAATCACGCAGGGCGACAAAATCCTCACGGTCACGATCAAGCGCCAGGAACAGTACCCGTAGGCCAACGGACGCGCCAACGGGGCAATATTTTGGCGCCGGCGGCGACGCTGCGCGATATAGAACTCATGCAAAAACGCAAAGATACGCCTTGGCGGTGCCTCGGGCCGCGGGCGTGTTGCAGCCTTTGGTTGCCGATCGGGGCGCTCAGGTGGTGGCCAGCAGGGTTTCCTCGGAGCGACCCGGGTGCAGACCGTCGCTGCGGGACGCGAAATAGCGCCGGGTGAGTTCCGCGGCGGGGACAGTGCGGGCCGCCTTGAACCCGGCGGTGCGCGCCATGTCGGCGATTTCATCGGGGGCGAAAAAGCTGAGGAACGGCGTGCCGGCGCGGCGCGCGCCCTTTTCGGCCATTTCCCGGCCGGGGCGCTCTTCCGGATCGCCCAGCTCCATCGGCAGAATGTAAGTCATCGCCAGCGTGGAACCGGCGGCGAGCTGCGCCATCTGGCGCAGGGTGGCGGCGACGGCGTCGCGGGTCAGATACATCGAAACGCCGGCGCAGGCGACGACGGCCGGGCGCGCGGCGTCGAAGCCGGCTGCCGGCAGGCGCTCCCAGCCCACCGCGCCGGCTTCGAAATCCACCGGCACCAGCCGCAGCCAGGCGGGCCGGCCAAAACCGCACTCGGCCAGGCGCTTGCGCTTCCACGCCTGCGGGCCGGGAGAATCGACTTCGAACACCTGCACGCGGCCGGCGACTTCCGGACGGCGCTGTGCGAAACTGTCCAGGCCGGCGCCGAGAATCACGTATTGATCGACGCCTCGCACGGCCTGTTCGACGACCAGGTCCTCGGTGAACCGCGCCCGCGCGACGATGCCGGCGCGAAACAGCCGCGTCGCCTGCGGGTCCATGTCGGGGCGCTGACGCCAGGCGGGGTCGGGCGCGGCGAGTTGCAGCCCCACCCGGTCTTCGAATACGTGCGGCGGCGCGTCTACTTCCAAGTGCAGCGCGCGCCAGAGCGCCACGCGCACGGCGGAACTGTCAGGAGCGGGAACCAGGGTGGTGAAAGCAGGCAAGCGTTTCTCCCCGGCTGGCGGTTGGAATCTCCGCACCGGCCCATGCAGGTGGCGTTTCCAACTACGATGTTGGCCTTCAGCCCATCGTCACTTCAACGGCGAACTTGCCCGGCTTGGCCGGCCAGGGAATCAGGTTGCCCTGCACCGGTTCGCCGTTGACTTTGACTTCCTTCACGCCGCGTTCGACGCCGTGCGGGTTGCGAACTTTCATGCTGAAATCGCTGCCGCGCGCCTTCCAACTGCCGGCGAATTCCTTCCAGCTCGGATCGACGCACGGATCGATCACGATGCCTGCGTGGTCGGGTCGGAAACCGACGATGTGCTGGTGCGCCATGGTATACAGCCAACTGGTCGAACCGGAATGCCAGGAATACAGCGCGCGGCCGTGTATCGGCGCTTCGGGCCCCATATAAAAATTACTGGTCGCGTAGGGTTCGACCCAGATCACGTCGGGGTCGTGGTCGGGGTTGCAGGGGATGACCTTGCGCCAGCGCGCCAGCGCCCACTTGCCGCGGCCCTCGTGCACGTCGGCGCGGACGGTCATCGCCACGCCGTGGGTGTAGACCGCGCCGTTTTCGAACATGCCCAGGGTCATGCCGGTGATGCGGCCGATATTTTCCATGTCCTGTGTCTTGTAGCAGGGCGCGACCAGCACCGGCCCGTAGGCGGTTTCCAGTTTGGTGTCGATCATTTTCTGCAGGTCTTTTTTCACTTTGGCGGGCGCAATGTCGCTGAAGATCGCCCAAGTCTGAACGTTCAGGTGAATCTTGCCTTCCTTGTTTTCCGGCGCGCCGATGCGGCCGCCGTCACGGCGGATGCCGTAGGTGTAGTAGCCCCCGTGCAGGCCGACTTTGTTGACCGCCTGCGACAGGGTGTCAATGATCTTGGTGAGTTCCTTCGCGGCTTTTTTGTCGCCGATGTGTTCGGCGATTTTCAGCGCCTTCTGCGAAGCCACCACCGCGGCGCAGGTCAGCCAGACCGACTCCCCCTTGCGGCCCTTGCCCAGCCCGTCGATGGCGTCATTCCAATCGCCGTCGCCGATGGTGCAGATGCCGTGCGGGCCGCGCTCCTTCATATAGATCCGGATGCCCTGCAGCAGGTGCTCCCAGACCGTCGCCGTGCCGCCGTCGTAGTAGGGCACCTTCTTGTTCAGGAAGGCGTAGTCGCCGGTGTGGGTGAGATACTGTTCGATCGGCCAGACGATCCAACTGGATGAATCGCGGTGCAGGCGCAGATCGTGCGGACCGCCGATCTCCGACCACTGCCGCATGGCGATGCCGGACTTGAACTGGAAGGCCAGCGTGCGTTCGACCTCCTGGCGCGTGAATTCAGGCCAGAAATTGCAACTGCCCATCACGTCCTGCAGCACGTCACGGTAGCCATTGTCCAGCCCGCGGGTCCATTTGGCGACGTGCATCAGGCTGGACTTCAAGGTGAAGTTGGCGGCCTGGTTGAAGCATTCGTCGGGGGTTTTCACCACGGCATGGGCGTTCATGTCGGCATGCATGCTGCGCAGCGCGGTGAATTCCTTTTCGACTCGGCCGGGGGCGAGATATTTTTTCTTGAAGGCCGCCGCATCACCGTTTTTCTTCGAGACGCCGATGAGCAGATTAAACGTGACCGACTGCCCGGCCGGAATCGTGAAACCTTTGGCGAGGCTGGCGCAGATATATTCGCCGATCACCGGGCGGCTGCCGGAGTCGGTCAGCTTGCCTTTGCGCACCGTTTCGGGCGAAGCCAGATGGCCGCACTGGCCCAGAAACTGCGTCATGTTCGCTTCGTGGCCGTCGGATGTGTAGCTCGCCGCCATAAACCCACCGTACTGCTGGCAGCTCTGCGGATTGGTCTGGCTGGCGACGATGGCGTCGGATTTTTTGTCGTACCACGCTTTGTTGTAGGCGAACAGATCGGTGAAGGTGACCGGCCAGCTCGAGAGCATAAACTGGACGTAGGGAAAATAGCTGAGCTTGCGCGTTTTCTTGCCGGTGTTGGTGAGGGTGACGGTCCAGACTTCGAGCGGGTCGTCGGTCTGCGGCACGAAGATGCGCCAGTCGAATTTCACGCCGTTGCGTTCGGCGGTGAAGGTCGAATACTGCTGCCCGGCGTTACTCTGGAAATGCTTGTATTCGTCGAAAATCGCGTTGTCGATCGGCAGCGTCGGCCAACTGGCGCCGCTTTCCTGATCGTGCAGGTAGTGGAAGCGGCCGGTCTGCGGATGCGTGGGCACGTAGCCGTTGATGTCGATGTAGGTGTGCTTGAGGTACATCTCGCCGCGGTACCACGAAAACCCGTAGCCGACCTGCGACAGGCACAGGCCGTAGTGGAGATTGGACATGTAGTTGAGCCACGGCCGCGGCGTGTCGGGGCGCTTGATCTGGTATTCGAGCCCGTCGGCGGTGAATTCGCCGTATTTGGATTTCAGCATGGAAGGTCTCCTGGACATACCGGATAGGATGCGGCGTCCGGTCCCGCGCGGGAGCGGGCGGGGAAGGTGTAGCGAAAAATGCGCGGATCGCCGAAAACTCGATCATACCGAAAGCTCGAAAAATGGATACCGGGGACCAGCCTCACTGGAGGAGGTCACGAACGTCGATTGGCACTTGCGCCCAGGAGGTGCAGCCCTTCAACTCGCGGTGGGTGACCATAGCGCAATCCGCGAAGGGAACTCACGGCGGTTAGTCCGAAGCGGCACCGGGCCCCGGTCGGCAATCTGCGCTTGCGCCTGAGGGGCGCATCCTTTCAATTAGCCGTGGGTGACCGAGTGCGGAGCCCGCGGGAACCCACGGAAAGCGCTCAAAACGGGCATCGACCCCAGCGGGGTCGAATGGAGGCAACGATGTCCACCTATACTCAATTTTTGTATCACATCGTCTTCGCGACCAAGAACCGCCAACCCGTCCTGCTGCCGCCAGGTCGGCCGGAGTTTTTCCTGTATCTGGCGGGTATCCTGCGCCGGCGCGATTCTGAAATTCTTGCTATCAATGGAGTCGAGGATCACGTGCACCTGCTGGTCAGCCTCCATCCATCGGTGTGTTTGGCCGATCTGATCAAGGATTTAAAATTGGCATCCGGGCAATGGATTCGCCGCAAGGAGATTTTTCCCGCGTTCCGATATTGGCAGGACGGCTACTCGGCATTTACCTGTTCAGTACGTGAACGCGCCGCGGTCATTCGCTACATCAAAAAGCAAGAAGAGCATCATAAGCAGGTTTCGTTTCGAGACGAACTCAAGGCATTTCTGGTTCGAGCGGGGATCGAATTCGATGCGCGTTATTTGCCGTAGGCGCGGCGAAATTCGACCCCGTTGAGGTCGAATGCGCTTTTTGAATGCCTTCCGGGGGTTCCCTGCGGGCTTCGCCCTCCGGTCACCCACGGCTAATTGAAAGGGTGCGCCCTTCGGGTGCAAGAACGCAGGACCGTAGGTTCAGAAGGATAACGTACAGTATCTTTCGCATATTTGACTGGGGACCGACCGGAGGAAGGCCGGGCGGGAACCAAACAAAAAGAGTCCTCATCGGGTACATATTGGTTCTGCGTGAACAAACCCAGAAAGGAGGACTCTATGACCGATTCTACGTCCAACCCTCCGGCGAAGCAATCGCTGGACAAAGTAATCCAGATCGACACGGCGCAACTCAAGGCCGACCTGGGCGGGCTGGTGCGGCAGAGCGTCGAGGACACGCTCAACGCGCTCCTGGACGCCGCAGCCGACCGGCTGTGCGGCGCCAAACGCTACGAGCACTCGCCCGACCGGCTCGACACCCGCGCCGGGCACTATAAACGGCAACTGCACACCAAGGCCGGCGAGGTGGAGCTCAAGATGCCCAAACTGCGCACGCTGCCGTTCGAGAGCGCCATCATCCAGCGCTACCGCCGCCGCGAGTGTTCGGTCGAGGAAGCGCTGATCGAGATGTACCTGCGGGAGATGGAGGGCCAGGCGGCAACGCAAACGGGATAGACGCACGACGCGCGCGCGCTCCCGCTTCCCCCCTTCGGGAGCGCTGGCTCGTCACCGTTCGGAGTGTCTCAGGTACAGTGGGGGTGGTTGAAGTATTGAAGGCAGCAGACCCAAAACCAAATCGAAGACTTTTAAAATGTGCGAAGACATTTGTACACAATCGACGCACTTCGAGGGCAAAAAGCACCTGCCGATCGTGACGCTCAAGCGCGTTGCGTAGTAGCTGTCGCTGATTGAAATTCAAAAAGCTCTACTCCTATTTTGTGCAGGGACATTATGCCCCGACACTGGCTAACTCGCGTCTTCCCTATGGCCATTTTTGCCGGATCCCTCCCAATCTTCCACACGGACATCGTCCTGGACCCCTACAACCCTTCACCATCTATCTAGCCCTGTCAAAAATATCGACAACCACTTTGAAACCGCAACTGACTGCCCAATCGCGAGGCGTTTTTCCAGTTTGATCCTTCAAATTAGGATCTGCACCAGCCTTCAGTAAGTATTCTACAACCTCCGGTTTATTGTATTCTGCCGCAAAATGAAGTGCTGACGATCCTCCGTCATCAACAGCATTTATATTGGCATTATTATCAAGCAACAATTTAACGATCGGAACGCTGCCCTGAGTTACCGCGTAAAACAGCGGCGTCTCGTTTTGTGCAGCGGGTGCATCTACTTGTGAGCCATGTTTAACCAGCAACTGTGCGCCAACGAAGTTCCCAACGTTTGCCGCAATATGCAGGGGAGTGAATTTATTGCCTGCCGATTTTTCATTTAAATCTGCTCCTTTTTTTAAAAGCATTTCAAAAATTTTTGCATTAGTGGAAAAAACGGCAAAATGATGCAGTGCTGTTTGGCCAACTGCATCAATCTGATTAACCTTGGCACCATAATCAAGAAGCAGCTTTACCGCCTTTTCGTCATCATAGTCGACCGCCAGGCAAAGCGGTGGCCTTACAGGGGGTAGTTGTGAACAATTTGGTGAGGCGCCCGCCTTTAGTAATACCTCCAGCATATCATTCTGTCCAGTGGCTACAGCAATATATATAGGCGTCACGTGGATATTATTTTGGGCGTCAAGCAGAGGATGATACTTAAGCAAAAGATTTACCAGTTCAATATTACGTGAAGTTACGGCAAGGTGCAGCGGTGTGTTCCCCTGGTCATCGGAAAGCTTAACATCAGCTTTATCTTCGAGAAGAGATTTACACACATCGAACGATCCAAGGGCAGCAGCCATTTGAAGCGGGGTTCGCCCCATCTGGCGGTCACGCAAATTGGGGTCTGCGCCATGGCTAAGGAGCATATTAACCTCACGCCAATCATTAAGTGAAACATATTCATGTAGTAGCGACTCGCCATTGGCATATAAGTAATTGGGATCAGCACCCTTTTGCAGTAACAGCTCAAGGATATAACGCGGGGCCCCGGATTTCACCGCATAGTAAAGAGCTGGAGTCCCTTTATTTGGATTCGCCCCCAATTCTAAAAGACGAATACAGACATCTCCACAATTATTCGTCAATCCTTCATCCAATGGCGTCATTCCCTCATCATTAACTTCATTGATATGCAGGGTTTTTTTGCTAACCAGATAGTCAAGCAGCCGTACTGAGTTAGTCATAGCTGCAACATGAAGGAGGGAACTATTTTCAGTCGTATGCATAGCAATAAGCCCATTATCCTTTTCAAGGAGTCCTATTACTTCAGAGATGCGGTTTTCATGAATTAACTTTTCTATCGTGGTTATAGTAATAGGAACATTAGAAGGATCCTCGCTGGATCTTAAAAGTATTGGAATACCAAACAAAATGATTCCCACCATTAAGTGAATCCGCCTAAGTGTTTCTGAACGTTTAACCATGACCATGTGACTCCTATCTGTACTAAAAGTGCTTCATATGGCTCAGGCGGGAATCCCCTGTACCCAGTCTGTGTGCTCCACCCGAAATGCTGTCATGCGATTTCGCCTAAACGTGTGTGCTAACGCGCTTCCGTTTGATGGCCAGCAGATCGCGCGCCCTGCCTTTAAGCAGAACAGGCACGCGCGGCCCCGTTTAACAGGGGACCTTTCTTCGGATCGCTGCCAGACGTTGAGCCCGGCGCGGACTGTCTTCTTGCGCTTC
>JBOHNC010000312.1:0-6971 GCA_050730415.1 Planctomycetota bacterium | reverse complement strand
GCCGGCAAGATGCCGGCGCTCCCGGGAGTGGTCAGGCTCACAGAGCCGCATGGATGGTTTTGGCGAAGAAGCCGGTCTGATGACCGGCGCTCCCAGGGAAAGGCCGGGGGCTACAACAGGTCGCTGCGTTTGCGCAGGTACCATTCAGAGCAGAAGAAACCGACAAACAGCAGCAGAAACAGCGGGCAGTCCCACAGGCGGTTGTTTGAGTTCTTCCGCGCTTTCCGCGCCGCCGCCTGCAAGCGATCACCGTCGAACAGCTTGTCCACTTCGTCCATTTCGAAATGCTGCGCATGCGAGGCGTTGGCGATGTTGATGAAGGTTTCCTCGTCGAGATTCGGCGCGTCGAATTCGGGATCGCTGCGGCGGATGTTGAGGTCCAACTGCTGTTCGTCCTCGAGACCCTCCACGGTGCAGACCGCCTGGCCGTCTTCGCTGGCCACGAAGCTGCCCTGGTAGTACCCCGGCTGGTCGGGCACCGGGTCCAGTTCCACCGGTTCCTGCTTGCCCGCCGACTTGTAGTTCACGATCAGCTTCTGCTTTTCCTTGGTCGAGGGGTGAAAGGATTCGTCGAGCACCCGCGCGGTCACCTTCACCGACGCGCCCAGCACGACATCCTTGTTGTCGTTGTCCACGCTCAGTTCGAGCCGGCGCGCCTTGCCCTTCAGCATGTGGGGCAGCCCCAACTGCTGCGCGGCGCGGCCGTAAAATTTGTCGAGGTGTTCGGGGCCGGGCTGATAGCGCATCCGCCACAGGTCGCGGAAGGCCTGGTACAGCACCCGCCCGCGCCCGATGTTGGCGTAGGCCAAGAGCGTCGCCGGCCGGCCGCGTTCGTCGCGCTGGGCGGAATTTTCAAGCAGCACCTGCGCGGCCGGCTTGGCGCTTTTGTCGGGCATGTACCAGTACATCGGCGGAAATTCGGACCACAACTGCGCGTTGCGGACGGAGTCGTCGTTCAGGCGCATCAGCGGGCTGGTGCGGCCCTCGGCCGTCAGCGAAGCGAAAAACGGCTCGGTAAACGGCTGATCGCGCTCGGAGGACGGCGTCAGCGGCGGGACGTTGCCAAGATCCACGGGAAATAGTTGCGCCAGCGGCGTATTTTTGTACTCCTCGGGCATGTGGTTTTTGCCGGCGATGAACCAGATGGCGCCATTTTCGTTGGTGACGAACTCGACGAAATTCTGCAGGTCCTTGTCGCTGAAACGCTCCCGCGGCACGTTGCCGATCACCAGCAGGTCGTA
The DNA here is from genome assembly GCA_050730415.1 of Planctomycetota bacterium. Taxonomy (GTDB): domain Bacteria; phylum Planctomycetota; class SZUA-567; order H5-PLA8; family JBOHNC01; genus JBOHNC01. The sequence goes on along the minus strand of JBOHNC010000312.1, from coordinate 5,730 downwards.
TTTGAACAGGTCCTCGCGGGTGGGCAATGCGGCCAGAAAATCGCCGCCGACGATATCGCGGTCGCCGCCGAACAGAATCATGTGCACGTCGATCCGGCGGTCGCGCTTCATGCCGTTTTTCATGTAGCGCCATTCCCAGGAAGGCTCGTTGGCGATCAGCAGCACTTTAATTTTCTGATCGGTCACCGTGACAGGCTGCTCTTTTTCGTTGTTCAGGATCGTCGCTTCGCCGTCCAGCGGAACCGCTCGCGCGCGCAGGATAAAATCGCCCTTTTGCTTGGGCTTGTAGTCCAGCGTCAGATCGACTTCGTGGTCATCCCCGATGTGGACCGTTTTGGCGTCGACCTTGGTGCCCATGTCTTTGGGCGTGGCGGCGGGGACCTCGTACAGTTCCACCGTCACGTCGCGGTCGTGGTAGCCATTCACCCGCAGGCGCACCGAGACCGGCGCCAGGTCCTCGACGAAGACCAGCCGCTCGGAGTCCATGAACACCATCTGCACGTCCTTGGCGGCGGGCAGGCCCATCGCCACGGTATAGATCGGCAGGCCGGCGTCGGCGGCCACCTGGGTGGGCGGTTCGCCGGTATTGGCGCTGAAGTCGCTGAGCACCAGCACCTGGCCGGAGCCGCGCTTGGACAGATCGTCGACCACCGCGCGCAGCGCACCGCCCAGATTGGTTTGCTCGCCGACCGGCTTGGCCAAATCGGTCTGGAAATCCTTGGGGGCGGGCGCGCCTTCATCGGCGGTCAGCCGCTGCGGCGAACCGGACGAAAATACCTCCACGTCCACGGTGTACCCGAGGTCCTTCAACCGGCCGAACAGGTTGAGGTCCTTATTAAACAGTAGTTTCTGCGCCAGATCGTAGCGGCTCATGTCCTTGATCGTGGTTTTGTCGCCGTCGCTGACGGTGTTATTTTTCTTCTCGCCGTAGGGACGCATACCGGCCGCCCGCGCGGCCCGGGCGTACTCAAGGTCCTCCGATCGTTTGTCCTTGATGGTCATGCTCTTGGAATTGTCCACCAGCACCACCATGGTGCGGGCTTCGTTGTCGTCGACCTGCAGGTGAAGGTAGGGACCGAGGAAGACGATGAAAAGGGTGATGGCGCCGCCGGTGCGCAGCCAGGCAAGCTGGCGGCGGCGGCGCTGCGGCAGGTGATCCGGTTCGCGGCGGTAGTTCCACCAGATGAGATAAATAATGGCTGCGAACAGGGGCAAATAGACCAGCCAGTAGACCGGCCGGGGCACCCGTTCAAAGCCGATATCCCAGTGCTCGACACCGCCCGAAAAAATCGATTTGGCATTGGGCGCGTCAATGCCCAAGAGCCAGCTGACCACCAGGACGAAAACTTTCTTAATTGCAGCCATGCGCTTGTAACGTCTTCAATTGGTATAAGGTTTCATCTAAAACCGCCGGAGTGACTGGGAGTCACCATGTTTTGTTCAAAATCCGACGGACCTGCGCCGGCCAGTCGCGACCTGGGAGTCGAATTGATTAGAAGCCGGGTTCTGGTACAGTATCTTGGATGGCTGAGGAGGTGAGGAGGCCGGCGGATCGGCGCCTGGACGTGCGCGATCGGCGCGGCTTGCGCGGCGGGGTTGCGCGTTGTGCAGTTGGCGCACCCCCCGGGCCCAACGATCCGTGCGGGTAGGATGCCTGATGCCGAAGCTGGTCGTACTCTCCGGCGCCGATGTCAAAGAAGTCGCCATCAAGGGCGAACTCACGATCGGCCGCAGCGCCAGCAACGGCCTGCCGCTCACGCAGGAAGACAATGCCTCGCGCAATCACGCCAAGATCGTGGTGAAAAATCAAAAGGCCACCCTGGTCGACCTCGATTCCTCCAACGGCACCCGCATCAACGGGATGAAAATCAAGGAAAAGGAACTCGTCCACGGCGATACCATCGTCATCGGAAAATCGCAACTGATTTTCCAGGAAGACGAAAAAGACAACCGCGAAGGCACTGTGATCGCGGGCTATAAGCTGACGCACAAACTGGGCGAGGGCGGCATGGGCACCGTGTTCCGCGCCACCCAGCTTTCGATGGATCGATCGGTCGCCCTGAAAATCCTGAAAAAGGAACTGTGCGACAGCCGCGAGTTCGTGAAAGGCTTTTTGCGCGAGGCGCGACTGGCCGGGCAGCTCAATCACGCCGGCATCATCCAGGTCCACGAAGTCAGCCAGTACAACGGCGTGATCTATTTTTCCATGGAGTTCGTCGAAGGCAAAACCGCGCAGGAACTGATCGAAAAAGAGGGCAAGGTGCCGCTCGGCCAGGCGCTCGACATCGTCATTGCCGTCGCCGACGCGCTGGCCTACGCCGATTCCAAGGGCATCATCCACCGTGACATCAAGCCGGCCAACATCATCGTCACGAAAAACAACGAGTACAAGCTGGCCGATCTCGGCCTGGCCGGCGGCAACCGCGCCATCGGCAAGGAATCGAAGCGCTCCGCCCGCGTGATGGGCACGCCCAACTACATTGCGCCCGAACAGTCGGAAAACAAGGAACTCGACATCCGCGCCGATATCTACGCGCTGGGGGCAACTTTTTTCCACCTGCTGACGGGCCATCCGCCCTTCCAGGGCGCCAACGCCCTGGCCATCATCACCATGCACCACACCGAGCCGCGCCCGCTGGTGCGCAAGGAAGTGCCGTCGGTGCCCAAAAGCGTGGAAGCGGTCATCGAGCGCATGATGGCGGTGGATAAAAAGGACCGCCCGGCCAACGCGAAGGATTTGCTCGACGAGCTGAAAGAAATCCGCGCCAAGGAACAAACCGCCATCCGCAAAAGTCTGGGCAAGACGACCGAACAGGAGGCGATCCCGACCGCCGCAACGGTGCTGACCGCCGCGACCACCAAGGCGGTGCCGAACGAAGAATCCCGCCCGCCCGCCGAGGAGTCATCGAAAAAGGCCAGCAACGTCAGCCGGCGGATGGCCAAGGAAACCGGCGGCACCCGCGGCAAAACCATGACCGCCATCCACAAGCCGGCCGGCGGCGGGGTCCTGAATTCGATTCTTTCGCTGCTGGTGGTGCTGGCCGTCCTGGCTGTCGCGACCGCCATCACGCTGTACCTCATGCCCGAAGACAACGTCGAAAAACTCTTCCCGCACAGTTGGGCCGATCAGCAGCGCAAGGCGCAGGATGTCTACGCCAACAAGGTTCGTGACGCGCAGGCGTGGAATGCGGAGCAGCGCAAGCGCGCCGACGACTGGCGCGCGCAGCAATTGGCCGCGCAAAGCAATCCCACCCCCAACGACACCCCGTCCGACAATCCGCCGCCCAAGCCGGAGGACAACCAGGCCACGCCGCCGCCCAAGCAAACCGCCCCCGGCCTGAACGACAAGACGCCGGCCGAAATCCTGATCGCCACCAACGAAGTCTGTGCGGCCGCGCAGCAGAAACTCAACCAGGACGATTACATCTCCGCGAGGCGTCTGCTGGTCGAGCACCTCGATAAATACGGAGACATCGGCCAGACCCGCCTGGCCACCAAGCTGCTGGCCGACGTGAACGACCACATCAACATCTTTCTCGACAACTGCCTGCAGAACGTGCAGTCGAAATCGGCGGTCAACGATTTCGCCGCCGCCACCTATTGGGGCTCCAAGGCGATCGCGATGGACCCGCAGGCCAAGGATTCGCTGGAAATCCAGGTGATCCTCGGCAACAACGACATCCTGATGCAGACGCCCTGCGAGGACGCCAAACGGGCCGCCCGCGACCGCATCGACCAGGGGGATTTCGCGGGGGCCGAGCAAATCCTGTCGAAGGTGCTCGCCAAGGCCAACGGCACCAGCTGGACCTCCGAACTGCGCAGCATGCACCTGGAAACCCTCTACGGCGACCGGATCGCGAAGAAGCTTAACAAGGTGCTCGCCGACGCCTTCAAAAATGAGGCGCCCATCGTGATGACCACCCGCGGCACCGACGTGGGGTACTCGGTCTCCCGCCTGTCGGGCTTCAAGGTCAACTGCACCGACGGCGGGGCGATCAAGGTGGCCACGTTTTCCGACGATTCCCTGCGCAGTTGGATTTCAAAAATTCCCAGCGCGGACCCGATCGACCACCTGGCTCTGGGCATTTTCATGAACCTCGCCGGCGTTCCCTCCATCGCCAACGAAGAAATCCAGAAGGCCGCGCGCGACCGCGACACCGCCTCCGATGCGATCGCCTACGAAACCTCCCATCACATGATCGCCAACTTCCGCTACTACGACTTCACCGACTGGAAACAGCAGTTGGACTGGCAGGTCCAGGCGGGGTCGTGGGCGTTCCAGAATCAGCGCTTCGAATGCCTGTCCGCGGATATCGGCGAGGCCGACCTGAACCCCAAGTTCGCGGTCTCCGCCAAGCACCTGGCGCTCAGCTGGTCCGCCAGCGCGCGCTCGGACCACAGCGGCTTCGTCGTCGATGTCTACCAGGATAGCACGCACCGTATCGCGGTGCGGGTCGAAGGCAACAAGGCGCACCTGGAATTGCAGGTCGGCGACCAGACCAAGAACGCCGAAGCGCCGCTGACCGTCGCCAAGGACAAATCCGTGGAATTTGCACTGGAAATCAATGGCGACGACGCCGTCGTGACTCTGCCGGGGACCCACCAGCGGCTGGAGGCCACGCTCGCCGGAGCCGGCGCCATCCATGGCAAACTGCGGATTCAGATCCTCGAGGGCACCGCCGCCTTCGGCGACATCCTGATCCAGAACTGAAGCCTTCAGCGCCGCCCTGTGCGTGCGGACGCGGTCGGAGACACATCCACTCATGATGCTGTTCGTGGCTCACCGCGGCGCTTCGGCCGACGCGCCCGAGAACACCCTGGCCGCGGTCCGGCTGGCCTGGGAGCAAGGCGCCGACGCGGTCGAAATCGACATCCACTGGACCCGCGACCGGCAACTGGCCGTCATTCACGACCCCACCACCCGGCGTACCGGCCGAGTGCGGCGGCGCATCAGCCGCAGCCTGTGGCGTCGGCTGGCCGACATCGATGTCGGGCTGCACCGCGGCGAATCCTTCCGCGGCGAACGCATCCCGCTGCTCAGCCAGGTCCTGGCGCTGGTGCCGCCGGGCAAACGTATTTTCATCGAAATCAAAGGACGCTCGCAACGCGTGGAGGAACTCGACGATTGCCTCACCGCCGCCGGCAAACGCCATCAGGCCATCGTGATGTGCTTCAACCTGCGCCGTCTGGCCGCCTTCAAACGGCGCGCCCATGACGTTCAGACGTTCTGGCTGCGCGGCCCGCGAGTGCGCAAAAATCCCCCCGGCCTCGACCCGATCAACCGCAGTTGGCTGCGTCGCGCCGTGAATGCCGGCTTGGACGGTCTGAGCATCTTCCACCGCGACATCAACCCGGCGCTGGTCGCCTGCCTCCACGAGGCCGGCATGCAGGTCAACGGCTGGACCGTTCGCACCCCCGAGGACGCCCGCCGCCTGGCCGCGCTCGGCGTCGATTCGATCACCGCCGATTCCGTGACGATGGCGCGCGAAGCAGTCCGCACAGCGCCGCCGCCGACAGCCGGGTCACCCCGTTCGACCGCCGCTGCCGCGCCCGCCCCGCCAACCGTGCTCGCCCCGCCAATCGCACTGAGGAACCCCGCCGCCGCCGGCCCCGACGGCGCGGCCGGCCGGCAGCGCTAAGCGCGTTTTTCAATTTATTGTAAGGATTGGGATCAGCCCGCGGGCGCAGAGGCCCGCTCCAACCGCAGGCTGGAAGCCTGCGCTACAATTT
>JBOHNC010000311.1:0-39383 GCA_050730415.1 Planctomycetota bacterium | reverse complement strand
CGTGCTTTTGGACAGCAACTTCTATGCGGTGGCGAAACAGGGGGTCGGGACCGGGGTACAATCCAGTCTCCAAGGGGGCTTTTTGCCCTACCCCCCTCAATTCAGGCCTGTTTTGGACAGTAGTGAGGTGCCGTCGACAATGCTCTTGCCGGTCCAGCACCCGATCGTTTCGCCGAGGTCGGCCGAGTTGTTGAGCGATGGGCCGTAGACCGCGGGCATGACGAAGTCGGAGGTGTAACTGACCACCACTGCATCGCCGGCTGGGAAGCTGGCATTGGCCGCCTCGGTCACCACACCCGTGGCGGAATTCACGGTGTAGTCGGTCGTCAGCGTTTTCTGTGTCAGGGTCACCGGCTGAACCGTCGCGCCGACGGCGTGGTTGTACTTCAAGCCGGCTTGTTGGTTGTACGAGTTCCCCAGGAAGTAGACACGGTTCAGCGTCGTGTTGACGAAACGCACCTTCTTGTATTCAACGCTGGCTGTTCCGTCGTCAATCACAATGTATCCGTTGGCGGCAATACCGGCCGTGGAGGCGACATCGATCCAGTCGAAGCCGGCGCCGTTCGCCGCTGTCGCGGTAGTCGCCGCGCCGCTGGCCGTGCGGCAGTACACCGCCGACGGCACGCCCACACTGTCATAGGTCGGCGTGCGGCTGGTATTGAAGGTTTCGATGGCGCCGTCGTTCGCGGCGGTACCGACGTATTCGTACAGAACCGGTTCGGGCACATTGACCGTGTAGGGTGCACTGCCAGTGAGTTCCGCGGTCGGCACGCTGGCGTACACGAGCATATTGCGGTTGTAACTGGGCCCGCCAACCGTGATATACATGCTGGTGATGCTGGATGGCGGAACCGCAGTGGAGCCGTCATTTTCGACTGGTGAGAATGTCACCGCAACTTTCTCACCCGGGTCGATCTTGCCGTTGCCGTTGTTCGTGCCGGCCTCGGTCAGCGCCGAGACGTTGAAGTTCAGGCCGGGGTTGAGCGTGGAATTGAGCAGCGGGTGCAGGTGCGCATCCGGAGTGGCCGGCGGCTGGCCCAGCAGCGACGGGCCGGTGGACAGGTGGCAGACCACGCAGTTGGAATCGTTGAGTTGCGGCGGCATCGTCAGACCGTTGAGGATGAAGGGCTTGGTGAAATCGACGTTGTCGTGGCAGGCGCCGCAGGAACGGCGGCTGGGCTGTGTGTTGATCTGGTTGCCTTCCGCCGGCGCCGTCAGCGGCCCCGCGCCGTCCGGATCGCCATGGCAGACGTAGCAGGCCACCGGGCCTTCGCGGACGGTGTTGTCGATCTTCTGCGCGGCCGAAGTCAGTGAACTATACCCGTTGTTGCGCGGCATTGTCACGTTCAAACTCGGCCAGACCGGGAAGACCACGCCGGAGAAATCGTTCGTGCTGCCGTGGTAGCCCACCACCTGGAAAGGCTTGGGGGTTACCGTGTAATCGGCATTGCCGGAGGCATCCACGCCCAAGCCGTTCACGCTGGGAAGATGCTCGCCCATATGAATCTTGTGAATCATCGATTTGAATTCGATCGTCACGCCCGGCGAGTGGGCATTGTCCTCCGCCCCGGCCGTATGGCACAGAATGCAGTAGCTGACGTCGCCCGAGCGCGACCCGCCGTGGGCCTGGATGGTCACGTGACACTGGTTGCAGTTGCTGGTTTTGACCTCTTCGCGGTGGTCGATGGAGGTCGCTGTGCCGAACAGGAAATCGCTGGTGGTCGCACCGGCGTCTCTATAGGTGGTCCCCTGGATGGTGATGTTGCGGTAGGCCTGGATCCCCACGGTATAGGAGCCGCTCAGGAGCGCCTGGCCGTTCAACACCCCGGCGGTGAACTGGCCGCTGCTGTTGAGCGGCGCCTGATAAGTGGCCGGAATCGCGCTGGCAAACGTATAGGTGTAGGTCCCGTCGCCGTTGGACACCGCTTTGCTGACGAGATCGCTTTGGGAGTAGATGACCGGCTGGTAGTTAAAGGACGGCCCGCTCACCAGGATGCCGGTTGAGCTCAGATCGCCCGTGGTCAGCGCCGTGCCGTTGGTTTCGGCCAGCTTGAAGGTGACCTTTATATGGTCGCCGACCTCGAAGGCCCCGCCCGCGCCCGATCCGCCGCTCAGGCCGGTGATGGTGATGTTCACCCCCGGCAGGTCGTCGAACTTGGTGAGTTCGGTCGGCTGCAGCGGGGCTGAGCCGGTCGAGCCGGTTGGACCGGTCGCGCCGGCCGGGCCGGTATCGCCCTTGCGATTGCAACTGCTGCCGGCGAACAGCAGCAGGAACATGCCGCCGCAGAGCATGGCGAGCAGTTTTCCGGACTTATTCATGGGTCTTCCTCCGAGGTTTCCTGAAAACGCTGAGGGGGCCGAAAGTTGGGCCGGTGGGCCGGCAGGGGATTTGCAGTCGGGGCGATCAGTGGTGGCATTCATTGCAGTCATCTCCATTATCGACGTGTGGCAGCGGTTGGGACAGTCCCGGACCGTGGCATTGCCGGCAGTTCATGGACGCCAAATGCCAGGACGGTTTGGGCGGCGCGCTGTTGTGGCCGGGCGTTCCGCTGTGGCAGACGGCGCAGTTTTCGTTGTCGCGGTTGAGCGGCTCGTGGCAGCTCAGGCAGTGCGTGTCACGCGGCGCCAGCCAGGCGGCGGTGTGGGTGGTGGGCGCGGTGTTCTGGTGGCAGCGGTCGCAACTGTCCGACTTGTGGCAGGTGGCGCAGCTTTCGCGGTCGATCTCGGCGCTGATGCCGTGGCCGCGCAGCTTCCAGAATTCGGTGTGGCTCACCGGCGCTTGCGACTGGTGGCAACTGTTGCAGGTCTGTTCGGTGTGGCACAGCGAGCACTGATTTTGGGTGACCTGCGAATGGAATTTCGACTCCGGTCCGTGCACCACCAGCCAGTTGAGCTTGTGACTGGGCGGGGGCACGTTCTGGCGGGTGGTGCGATGGCAGGTTTCGCAGGAAGCCGGCACATTGTTCTGCTCGTGGCAGGCCACGCAGGTCTGCATGCCGACTTTCAGGTCCATCGACACCGCCTGGCTGGTGTCGATGCCCTGGTGGCAGCTTTCGCAGGAGACGTTTTTGGCCAAGTGGATGGCGTGCGAAAACTTGATGTCCGGCCCTTCGTCGGTGACATTGGTGAACACGACCTTTTTGTCGATCAGGAAGGGCTTGAGGTGGCTCTCGAAGGCGGCCTTGTCGTTGTGGCAGAGGGTGCACTTGCGAGCGATCGGCATGCCGATGCCGTCGGCGCTTTTGGGGTCGCCGTGACAGTCGAGGCAGGCCAGCTTGGCCTGCGTCATGTGAATGGCGTGGCTGAAGCGGATCGGCCGCTCCTGGTAGATGGCCAATTCCTGCACGGCGATGCAGCCAACCGCGCCGATCAGCAGCGCGAAGGGCAGCAGGCGAAGTAATAGAAGGTTCCAGCGCTTCATGTTTGGACCCTCAGAACGTCAACCGGACGCTGGACGAAAAGGTGGAATAATCGCCGTAGTCGTTGCTTTCGTGCTCGTACTGAGCATCCCAGCGCGCCCAGCCGCAGGGTTTGTACCAGAACCGCCCGTACCAGGTACGGGTGCGCTGGACCTCCTGCGCGAGGTAAAAGTCGTACTTGTACAGCGAGTAGCTCGTGCCGGCCGTCAGCATCCACACGTCCTCGAATTTTTTCGCGCCAACCTGGCGGCGGTAGCGGTAGCCGAGGTCGCCGGAAATCGTCTGCGTCGTACCTTCGTATTTGTGGCCGTCCCAGGCCTCCCAGGTCAGGTCGGCTTCGACGCCTTTTGCCGGCCAGTCCTGCAGTGAACCGGTGATGTAGCCCGCGGCGAATTCGCGGTTATTGGGCGAGTAATTGGCGGAGTCCCAAAGCTGGCGCACGGTGCCGCCAGCCAGGACATCGACATGCTCGCCGAATGCCTTTTCCATCGTCAGCCGGCCCTGCCAGTAGGGAAACAACGTCAGCAGCGCCTGGGTGAAGGGATCGATGTCGATCGCCAGGTCGTTCTGTTTTTCGATCAGGCTGTACCAGTTGGCGTTCAGGTTGAAGGCGTACTCCGGGGAGGTGACGATCAGCCGCAGGTCGGCGTCGCGATTTTTAGTGCCGAGCCGGTTGTAGCGACCGTAGAACTGGATGTTTTCGCCCAGCCGCTGCCAGAGGCCGATGCCGTACAGATCGTTGGTGCGCTGCAGCAGCAGATAGCGGTCGTCGATGTGCGTCCAGTCGGCCTGCATGCGCGCGCCCTGCCAGGGTTCGAACTTGGCGTAAACGCCGTACAGGCCGTCGCCTGCCGAATTGGCTTCGTATAGATGCACCGGCACGCCGCCGAAAAATCCCAGTTGCAAATTGGCCAGCGATTTGAACTTCCAGGTATCCAGCCGGCCGCCGTCGAACTGCAGCGTGATCGGCAGGTCCAGCATCACCTGGCGGCCGAAGCGGAACAGGTCGATCACCCCCATGTGATGCACATCGACGTAGGCGGAATACAACTGGGCGTTGAAGCTGCTGCGGTAGGTGTCGGACAGGCTGTCGTAGACGTAAAAGCCGGTGACGCCGCTGTGGCCGTCAATGTCCCAGGTCGAACGCATCGATAGATGCGCCGTCACCGTGTTGGCGCGCGGATCGCCGACATCCAGGTCGAAATATTGGTACAGATCCTGGTCGCTGGCGCCATGGGTCCAGCGCAGGCGATAGCGCAGATCGAAATCGCCATGGACCGGATAGTTGAATTGGTCCTTCTGCGCCATCGCCAGATCGGCGAACATCGGCGGGACCGTCGTCGAAAAAGAAAAGAAGGGCTGCGGCGCGGTTTCCGACGGTGTAGCATCGGCCGGCGCAATCGGCGCGGGCGTCGCGGGCGTCGCGGCCGGTTTGGTGGCCGCCGGCGCAGCCGGCGTCGCACTGGACGGCGTCTGATCGGCAGCCGCCAACGGCGAACTGGCCAACAAGCCGGCGAGAGCGGCCAGGGTGAATGCAAGGAGGGTGGTGTATTTCAGAGCCATGATCTGAATTCCCCGTGCCGATGCCCCGATACCGGGAGCTCAGCCAAAGGAGTTACAATAATCATACCAACGGATGCGATTTTATTATTTAGGTAGAATTCGGGGTGCAGGAACCGAAAAACGGCCAATTTAATCCGAAAGAAGCCGAAATTCAGCGGTTTTGGAAGATATTTTCTCAACATGTGCACTCTACCTGTATCTGGAAAAATGTCAATCTGCCAGCAATTCAACGCGAACCTGCCAAGATGTTGTCAGGGCGCCGACTTCTTGAAAAGCTGCGCCCAGCGGTACTGAAAGGTGGAGCGCGGAATGTTGAGCATCTGCGCGGCGGCGCCCTGATTTTCGTCCGCCTTCTTATAGGCCCACGCCAGCAGCGACTGCTCGAAGTCGCTGAGTGCCTGCTTGAAATCGATCTGCGTGGAATCGGCCATGTTGAGATTGAGCTGCGGCAGCGCGTCGGGCGCCTGATTGAGCCACGCCGGCAGATCCTGAAGGCCGATCTCCGGCCCCACATGCAGCGCCACGATCGACTCGACCATGTGCTTCAGCTGCCGCACGTTGCCCGGCCAGGCGTAGAGTTTGAGACGGGCCAGCGCCTCGGGATGGAACTGCTTGACCGGCCGGCCCATTTCACGCAGGCTCCGCGACAGAAAATATTCGGCCAGAAGCGGGATGTCTTCGAGCCGCTCGCGCAGCGGCGGGATGTTGATCTGCACCACGCTGAGACGATACATCAGGTCCTCGCGGAACCGGCCTTCCCGCACCAGCTCGGCCAGATTGCGTTTGGTGGCCGCCACGATCCGAATGTCGACCTGAATTTTGGTTGATCCCCCCACCCGTTCGAAGGTGGCGCCTTCCAGCACCCGCAGCAGTTTGGCCTGGACATCGAGGGGCACGTCATCGACATCGTCGAGAAACAGCGTGCCGCGATGCGCCGCCTGCAAGCGGCCGTCGCGGCGGCCGACTGCGCCGGTGAAGGCGCCTTTTTCGTGGCCGAACAGCTCCGATTCCACCACGCCCGGCGCCAGCGCGGCGCAGGAGACCGGCACAAACGGGCCGTTTTTCCGACCGCTTAGATCGTGCAGATACTGCGTGCAGACCTCCTTGCCGGTGCCGGTCTCGCCGGTCAGCAGAACGGTCGCGTCGGTTTCCGCCGCGCGCTTCAGATGTTCGAGAATCGCCAGCATCGGCGGGCTGACGCAGACGATGGTCTGGCTGCCGCGCAGGCGTTTAATTTCGTCCTTCAGCTTGAGATTTTCATGGCGCATCGCCATCAGGTCGAAGGCGCGCTCCAGCCGCAGCACCACCTCCTCGCCGGAGATCGGCTTGACGAGGTAATCCATCGCGCCGGCCTGCATCGCCCGCACCGCGTCCTGCACGGTGGCGTACCCGGTCATCACCAGGACCGGCATCTGCGGCGCTAGCGCGCGGCATTTCTCCACCAGCGAAATGCCGTCCATCCCCGGCATTCGCACGTCGGTGATCATGGCATCGACATTTTGCTTCTGGATCTGCGCCAGGGCCTGCTCGCCGTCGTGCGCGGTCAGCACATCCATGCCGGCCTGCCGCAGGTGCTGGCCGAGCGTCATCACCTTCAGGAATTCATCGTCGGCGATCAGGACCGTTCGCTTCTGAAGTTTGGGTGCGCTCATGGAATCACCGCCGTTTCTTCGACGGGGCTGGCCTTTGATTGCGAGGCGGAAGGTGAACCGGCGCGGGTCGGCAGGCCGGGAGCCATCCGAGCGGACGGTCCATCCCGGGCCGGCCCGTTCGACGCGGTCGGCATCGGCGCCGCCACCGGCTCGGGCGTGACCTCGCGGAGATTCGGCGCCGCCGACTCGGTCGGCCCGGACGGCCCGGACGGCCTGTCCGGCTCGGCCGGCTCGGCCGGTGCGGCCGGTGCGGGCCGGTCGCCCTGCGTCCACCCGCGGGTCGCCTCCGCAATGAAATCCGCCGCCGCCAGTTCCAAACAAGGCAGTGTGACGGTAAAACGTGCGCCCCACGGCCGGTCGGCGTTGGCGAATTCAATCCGCCCATCATGCTCCTCGACGATTTTCTTGCTGATCGCCAGGCCCAGGCCGGTGCCGCGACCGACATCCTTGGTGGTGAAAAAGGGCGTGAAGATCCGCTCCCGCAGCCGGTCCGGAATGCCCGGCCCCTGGTCCACCACCGAAACCGTCACCTTGGCGCCGTCGCAGGCCAAGTCGATGCGCAAGGTCGAACGATCCGGCGTCGCGTCGATGGCGTTGCTCAGCAGGTTGACGAAAACCTGGCTCAGCCCGAGCATCTCGCCCTGCACCAGCACCTGAGCCAGTTTTTCGGAGGTCGGCAATTGCACGGCGATGCCGCGCTTTTCCAGCCGGTGCGCCACCAGCTCGATGGCTTCCTGCACCGGCTCCCAGATCGCCAGCGGCGTGACCGGCGTGTCGTTGTGCCGGGAAAACGTGAGCAGCCGGCGGACGATCAGCGCGATCCGTTCCAGCGCCTGCCGCTGCGCCTGGACATAGCGCTGGCGGTCGCCATTCAGGTCGCTTTTTTCCAGCATCCGCGCGACTTCGATGGCGCCGTCGAGCGGTCTGTTGATTTCATGCGCCACGCCCGCCGCCAACTGGCCGACGACATTGAGTTTCTCGGCGTGCGCCAGATAGCGCCAGGTGTTGATCTGTTGGGTGATGTCGACCGAAATTTCCACGATGCCCGGGTGCGCGCCCGGCGTCGCCTCCAGCGCCGCCGACAGGAAGACATCGAAATGCGCGCCCGCCCGTTCCAGCGTCACGTGGCGGCAGAAAGCCTGCCCGGTGCGGACGCTTTCAATTGCCGCCAGGACCTCGGGGTCATGCGCATGCAGCGCGCGGTAGGATCCCGGCCGCTCGGTTTCGCTCCAGCACCAGTGTTTCTGCGCCGCGCGGTTCCAGTAGGCGACGCTGCCGTCGCTTTCGTAGCAGGCCACGCCATGGATCAGGCCGTCGAGCAGCCCCTGGATGCGCCGCTTTTCCTGCGTCAGCCGGTCCTGCGCCTGCTGCTGGTCCAGCATTTTCTGTTCCAGTTGGTCGGCCATGCGGTTGAAGGATTTGGCCAGCAAGGAGACCTCGTCGCCGCCGGCCAGCACCTCGGCCTGCACCCGTTGTTTGAAGTCCCCTTGCCCGAAGGCCGCCACGGTGCCGGTCAGGTCGCGGATCGGCCGCGCCATCCAGGCGTAGATCCACCAGCCCAGGAAGGCCGATGCACACAGCCCGACCAGCATCGAGACAAACAATCGCAGCGCCAGGGTTCGGACCGTCGCCGCCACCGAGCTTTCATCGAAGCCGAAATGCAGGTAGCCTTGGCTGCCGGGCAGCGCCACGGCGATGTGGTGGACGGCGTGGCCGTCGATGGTGAAATCCCAAGCACGCCGGAAACCGCCGGCGGCGGCGTCCTGCCGCGCGACCTGCTCCAGTTGCGGATCCGGCGCGCCGCGAAAGGTAGCCGCCTGGAAGCGTCCGGCGTCGTCGGTGACAAAAATGTATTCGGCGGTGGGATTTAGTTTGCGCGCCTTCGCCAGAATGCGCTGAAGCTGCGTCGGCACATCGCCCGCATTCCCGGCCGCATCGCCGCTCTGCGCAAAATTGGCGCGCGAAGCATCCACCGTCAAATCGGAAAGTTGGCAGAACTCGCTGTACAGTTGTTCCCGCGACAGCCAGATCCCCACCCCCAAATAAACGGTGGCCAGCAGAATCGCAATGGCGCCCACGGCGTAGGTGATGCGCCGGCCGAGAATCAGCGGCGGCTGGCGGTCGGTCGCGGGATTCGGATCGGACACATGCGCTCCTTCAGGCTCGCGGATGGCCCCCCACGGCCCGGTGGGCAATTGGCCTGCATGCCGCCATGACACAATTGATATGCCATGCGGACCGGCGGAGCGGCCGGCAGCGTGCTGCTGCCTGTGATGGACGGCGCCAAATGGCGCGGGAGCAGTCCAGCCACGCTCTGCCGAAAACCCGGCAGGCTGCCAACTCTTTTTACGAAACCGCCAACTATTTAGCAGGGGAGGATCTGCTCGCGCGCCGGATTTTCGTCGAGCATTTCGAGTTTTTTTAGGGCCCCTGCGGCCGTATAGGCACCGCCTTCACCCGAGTGGCCAGCAGGCTGGCGCAGGATATCCGCTCCCCTTATGCTACGGGGCGGCAAGGCGGGAAAATGGTTTCCGGACCCTGAAGTCCAGATTCTGGTACGAGGATTGCACTATTAGTCCTTGCCGGCCACCGGATCAGGTCCGGGTCGATTTCGAAGGCCTAGGTTCGGCGCAGCACTGGCACCACTGAGATCGGGTGCGGGGAGAACAACGATGAGCAAGGGCAGGCTGAAAGCCGGACTGATTCACTACCGGATGGGCATCCTGGCCGTGGTCGCGCTGGCGGGCATGGTCGGGCTGGTCACGATTGGCGCCGACGGCGGCGGCAACAGTGGGGCCGTCAACCACTACGTGGGCGTGGACAAGTGCAAAAGCTGCCACGTCGCCAAGGAAAAAGGCGACCAGTACGACATCTGGAAGGGCACCAAACACGCGCAGGCCTACGAAGTGCTGGCCAGCGACAAAGCCAAAGAATACGGCAAGAAGGTCGGCATCGACGACCCGCAAACCAGCCCCAAGTGCCTGGTCTGCCACGAAACGGGCTACGGCGATCCCAAAGAAATGTTCGACAAAACCTTCGTCAACCACCAGGGCGTTCAATGCGAGACCTGCCACGGACCCGGTGAAAACCACGTGAAAGCCCGGTTCGCGGCGGCTTCGGCCCCGGCGGCCGGCGGCGACAACGGCGGATTCGGCGGCGGCTTCGGCGACGACAACGCCGCGCCGACCGCGCCGACCATTCCGGCCGGCGAAATCCTGATGCCCAAGGACGAAACCACCTGCGTCAAGTGCCACAACGCCAACAGCCCCTCCGCCAAAGCCAGCGAAAAGTTCGACTTCCCCAGCATGTTCAAAAAAATTGCCCACCCCGATCCGCTGCTCCAGGCAGCCGCCAAAAAAGCGGGCAATTGACCGTTCCACACCCCGCCAGACCGGCGCCGGTCGGTCGTCAGGGAAGTAGGCCCTTTTCCGGGAGGACATTCTCTTGAGCCTCAGTTCCACCGCCCACCCATCCGACTTCGCGCCACTGGATGACGCACGCGGCAAGGCCGCCGCTCGCAGCGACGCGACGGCGCACCCCGTCCACGCCACCATTGACCTGCACTGGGGACGTATCTTCTGCGGCGTGCTGGTGTACATCCTGAGCGCCTGGGTGATCGACGCCATCCTCACCCGCACGCTGGCGGTCGGCGCGGCGGTCCCGGCCCGCGTGATCGGCGCCAGCCTGCTCGGCGTGCTATGGATCGCGATCCTGGCGACCGTGGGGCGCGTCCGCGCCGCGGTGCTGCATGACATGACCACCGTACAGTTCGCAGTGGTGCTGATGGCGGTCGTCGCCACAGCGACCATCGCCGGCACCTTCATCATTCAAGGTGAAGAGTACGCCAAGTACCAAACCGTGTACGGCTCCCTTTTCGCCGGCGCCATTTTGGGCCTGGGCCTCGAGGACATCTTCCACAGCCTCTGGTTCGGCGGTCTTCTGCTGCTTTTGGCGGTCAGCCTGGCCGTGACGATCTACCGGCGGCGCGCCTGGCGGCTGCCGACCTTCGGCCTGTTCCTGTCGCACTTCGGCATTATCGTGATCGTCTGCGGCGGGATGGCCGGTTACATCGGCGGCCTGAAAGGCCGGATCGATCTGAACGAAGGCCGCGCGGTGGCCGCGATGGCGGTACAGAGCCACGGCCGCGACACCGGCGACGAGAAAAACCTGGGCTTCGCGGTGCGGCTGGATAAATTCGACATCGAAAAATATCCGCCCAGCGCCAAACTTTTCGTCTACCGTCAGGACGGCGAAAACTACCAAGCCGTCACCGCCCTCGATCCGGCCCAACTCGCCGCCTGGACCGCCGTGCCGGGCACCAACGCCGAAATTCGCGTGCCGACCGCGACGCCCGTCACGATGCCAACGACAAATCGCGCGCCTGCCGCCGGCGCCGCCGCCTGCCCGGCCCTGGTGAACCTTCCGAAGGGCGCGGCAACCGCCGCCACCGCGGAGCATGTGCTGGTCATCCGTGGCGCGCAAGCCGATGCCGCGCCCCAGCGCATCGCCGTCACGCCCGGCAAGATCTATCCGCTCGACGGCAACCGCGGCGCGGTGCGCGTGCTCCAGTTCCTGCCCGACTTCACCTACGACGTACAGACTCACCAGGCGAACAGCCGCAGCGATCAGCCGAAAAACCCCGCGCTGCTGGTCGAAATTCTCGGACCCGGCGGCCAACCGCAGGCGCAGCAGTGGTTGTTTGCCAACATGCCGGGTTTTTCCATGGGCCACAGCGCCCAGCCCAGCGTCGATGCCGCGCCGCCGCTGGTGTACGAATTCCACCCCGCCGGCGCTCAGCTCGCGGCGGGTGCCACTGCCAACCCTTCGGCCGACGCACCGGCCAGTCTGCTGACGCTGAACCTGCGGGAAAACGGCGTCGACCGTACCGTCCGGGTGACGCCCAGCAAGGAAGACCCGGTGGTGCTGGACGGCGGCCGCACGCTGCTGGCCTACACGATTGAAAACGGCGAAGTGAAATCCTACCGCAGCCACGTCACGATTCTCGACGACGGCCGGGCGGTGAAATCCGGCGAGGTCGCCGTCAATTCACCGCTGTCCTACGGCGGCTATTCGATCTACCAGGCCAACTACCGCGCCGACGATCCGACCTATTCGGGCTTCGAAATCGTCCGTGATCCGGGCCTGCCGCTGATCTGGATCGGCATGCTGATGATCAGCCTGGGCGTGGTCTATAACTACTACATCCGGCCACGGGTGATCGGGAGGATGCAGCATGTCGCTTGAGCTGCTGAGCGGACCCAACGCATTTGTCACCTTGGTGGCGGGCGGCTACGGCGCCAGCCTGGCGGCCGGTGTGCCGGCGGTCTGGAAGCGCAGCCGCGCCGTGATCGTGACCGCGATCGTTTTGCTGGCCGCGGCCTTCCTGCTGAATACCTGGTGGATCGCGGCGCGCTGGGAAGAAGCCGGCCGGCCGCCGTTCAAAACGCTGTACGAAACGCTGCTGTTCTACCCCTGGTGCGTCGTCGCACTGACCTTCGTGCTGCTGTACCTCCACCGGCTGTACGCGCTGATTCCCTTCGCCGCCGCGATTTCACTGGGCGGCGTGCTCTACGCGCTGGCCCGGCCGGACGTGGAAATCGTGAATCTGCCGCCGGCGCTGCAATCGGGCTGGTTCGTTCCGCACGTTGTCACCTACTTCGTGGCCTATTCGGCGCTGTTCCTGTCCTGCGCGCTGGCGCTGCTGGCGCTGTTTTTCCAGCGCACCCCCAGCCCCGCGCTTCCCGCCTCCACCGCCGCCACGGCTGGTGCCGCCGCGTCCGGCGTCACGGCGGATGCAACGAGCTCGAAAACCCCGGCCTCAGCCTTGACCTCCGTCGGCCGGTTCAGCGCACTGCGCGCCATGGCCTTCGACCGCCACGCCCACCACGCCGCCATTTTCGGTTTCTGCGCCCTGACGCTCGGCCTGGTGATGGGCGCGACCTGGGGCAAATTCGCCTGGGGCGACTACTGGCAGTGGGACATCAAGGAAAACTGGGCGCTGGTGACCTGGCTGGCCTACGCGATCTATTTGCACATCCGGCTGCTGCCGCACTGGAGCGGCCGGCGCGCGATGGCGATCCTGGTGATCGCTTTCGGTGCGGTGGTGTTCACCTATCTGGGTATGAATCTGCTGCCGAGCACGCAGGGCAGCCTGCACGTTTATCAGCAGCAATAGGCTTTCGGTGGCAAGGGAGACAAACGCATGAGAATTCGCAACACGGCCTACCTGCTCCTGCCCGCCGCGCTGGCGCTCCTGCTCCTGGTCGGATGCTCGGCCGAGAACGGCCTGACCGGCTTGGGCCTCGGCGCCGGCGGCGGCAACCGCGGACCGGTCCACCAGCCGATCCGATTCAACCATGCAATTCACGTCAAGCAGGGTTTGAAATGTGAGGACTGCCACCGCGGAGTGGAGACCTCTCCCCACGCCACCTTCCCCACCATTCAACAGTGTATGCTCTGCCACAATACGCCCAAGGGCACCGACCCCGAGGAGCCCAAAGTGCGCGAATACGCCCAGCAATACGCCAAAGACGGTTCCGGCATCCCCTGGGTCCAGGTCAACCGCCTGCCGGGGTATGTATATTATTCGCACGCCATGCATGTCAAACTTGGCAAGCTGGACTGCAAAACCTGTCACGGCGATATGTCCATGGTTACCGAGCCGGTCACCACGCCGCAAATCGACAACTTGACCATGGCGCGCTGCATGGCCTGCCATACCGAACATCATGTCGATCAAGAATGTGTCACCTGTCACAAGTGAGAGCCCAACCATGAACAAAGACCCTGAACGTCTCACCCGCCGCAAGTTCCTCCTGGCCGCAGGCGCAGCCGCCGGCGGACTGTTGGCAGCCGGCTGCGGCGAGAACACCGAAGACCCCTTCGCGCTGACCAAACCGCCGATCAAAGGCAGTTTCCAATTGGGCGAGGAACACTACGTCACCACCGCCTGCCAGCAGTGCCCCGCCGGCTGCAGCATCAACGCGCGCGTGGTCGAAGGCCGCCTGGTGAAACTCGACGGCAACCCCACCTGCCCGATCAACGAAGGCGGCATCGGGCCGCGCGGCGGCAGCGGCGCTCAGGTTCTGTACGATCCCGACCGCATCCAGCAGCCGCTCCTGCGCCAGGGTCCGCGCGGCAGCGCCAACTTCAAGCCAGTCTCATGGGATGTCGCCCTCACCGCGCTGTCCGACCGCCTGCAAGGCCTGCGCGCCAAAAACGAATCCCACCGCACCGCCATCATGGTCGGCCACGAACGCGGGTTGATGCTGGAACTCTGGCAGCGCTTCGCGCGTTGCTACGGCACCCCCAACCTGTTCGACGGTTTCTCCCACAGCTACGGCGCGATCGCCCAAGCCTTCGAACTGGTCACCGGCATCCGCGAAGTACCGGCCTTCGACTGGACCACGACGCAGTACATTCTCAGCATCGATTCCGGCCTGTTCGAATCCTCCTGCCAGTCGATTTATTTCGCCCGCGCCCAGGCGCTCCTGCGCCGCGGCCACACCAACCTGCGCGCCAAGATCGTCCATGCCGGCCAGGCCATGACCCGCACCGGCATCAATGCCGACGAAGTCGTCCGCATCGTGCCCGGCACCGACGCGGCCTTCGTGCTGGGCCTGTGCCACATCATCGTGAAGGAAAATCTGCACGACAAGGACTACCTGGCGGCCCACTGCCTCGGTTTCGAAACCTGGACTGACGCGGCCGGCAAATCGCATCCCGGT
Source organism: Planctomycetota bacterium (assembly GCA_050730415.1). Classification (GTDB taxonomy): domain Bacteria; phylum Planctomycetota; class SZUA-567; order H5-PLA8; family JBOHNC01; genus JBOHNC01. Next base: position 25,022 of record JBOHNC010000311.1, on the reverse strand, counting down.
TTCCAGGACGCCCTGGCGCAGTACACGCCGGAATTCGTCGCCAAAGAGTGCGGCATTGCCGAGAAACACCTGCCCCGCATCGCGCGCGAAATGGCCCAAAGCCGCCCCTGCTTCGCCATCACCGGCCCCCAGGCGACCCTCGCCGCCAACGGCCTGAATACCGCCTGGGCGGTCCAGGTGCTCAACGCGCTGCTCGGCATGATCCATGTTCCCGGTGGCGTGCTGGCGCAGTTGCCGCCGCCGCTCATGGACTGGCCGCATTTCGAGCCCGACGAAGTGGCGCAAGCCGGCCTGAACCAGCCCCGCATCGATGGCGTCGGCACGACCGCCTTCCCGCTGGCGCACAGCGCCATCGAAGCCGTGCCCGAGGCAATCATGGCCGCCAAACCCTACGCCATCGACACGCTGCTTTTGTACTTCAGCAATCCGGCTTGGTCGAAAATCAACCCCAAGCGCTGGCAGGCGGCGCTGGCCAAGGTGCCCTTCATCGTCAGCTTCTCGCCCTTCATGGATGAAACCGTCACCGACTTCGCCGATCTGGTGCTGCCCGACATGACCTACCTCGAACGCTGGGAGGATTCCGCCTCGGCGCCCAGCGCCGGCTTCCCGATTTTCGGCACCCGCCAGCCGGTGGTCCGGCCGCAGTTCGAGACCAAGGCCACCGGCGACGTTGTGATTGAACTGGCCAAAAAGGTCGGGGCGCCGCTCGAAAAGGCATTTCCCTGGAAAGACTTCCGCGATGCGCTGCTGCGCCGGATTTTCGGTCTGTTCCGCGCCCGCACCGGCAACATCGTCGATTCCAACGGCGCCAAGTTCCTCGAAAAACTCTTCGAGACCGGCTACTGGACCAAGGAAGGCTACCCCTTCGACGACTGGAAAGCGGGCATCGCCACACCCTCCGGCAAAATCGAACTGTATGCCACCGCCCTGGCCAAAACACTCACCGACCGCGCCGCCGCGCAAAACGTTCCCGTCGAAAAACTGCTCGCCGATCTGCACCTGCCCAAGGACATCGACCAGGCCTGCGTGCCGCACTACGTCCCGAACACGTGGCAGGGCAATCCGCAGGACTACCCGCTCGCGCTGATCCCCTTCAAGCCCAATACCTACGCCACCGGCAGCGGCGCCAACCTGCCCTTTCTGCAGGAACTGCCGCTGTACAAGGGCCGCAAAATGTGGACCACCGAGGCCCAGATCCACCCCGACACCGCCAACGAATACGGCATCGTCGACGGCGACACCGTTCTGCTCGAATCCTCCGCCGGCAGCATTTCCCTGCCGATCTACCTGACGGCCGGCGTCACGCCCGGCACCGTACGCGTCCCGCGCGGCGGCGGCCACACCGCCTTCGGCCGCTTCGCCCAGAGCCGCGGGGCCAATGTCATGTCGCTTTTGTCCCCTGAACCGCTGTCCCCGCTGACCGGTGTTTCGCCGGTGATCGCGACGCGCGTTCGCATTCGAAAGGTAACGCCATGAACGACGCCCCCCAAGACACCACACGCCGCGGTTTCGTGGCCGGCCTGGCCTCCGTGCTGGCCCTCGGCGCGGCCGCCTCGGTCGCCATGCAGTTGCCCGCGGCCGATGAGGCCTCTCCTGCGGCGAAATCGCCGCCCGCTGGCGACGGCGCTCCGCCCGTGCGCCGCAAATTCGGCATGGCCATCGACCTGGACATGTGCACCGGCTGCGGCTCCTGCGTAGTCGCCTGCCGCTCCGAAAACAACGTGCCGTTTTCTCACCCCGAGCCGGAATACAAAGGCACCGAAATCTTCTGGATGGACATTCTGCCCAGCAAGCCGGTCGATCCGCTCCAGCAGACCCTCGACCTCGTGCCCACCCCCTGCCTGCACTGCGAAAACGCCCCCTGCGTCAAAGTCTGCCCGGTCGGCGCCACCTACATTACCGAAGAAGGCATCGTCGCCCAGATTTGGGACCGCTGCATCGGCTGCCGCTACTGTCAAACGGCCTGTCCCTATTCTCGCCGTTCCTTCAATTGGACGACCCCCAACTGGCCCGAAAGCTACCGCAGCTACATCAATCCCGATGTCGCCACCCGACCGAAAGGCGTTGTCGAAAAATGCACCTTCTGCTATCACCGCATCCGCAAAGTCGAAGAAAAGCACCAGTTGGACGGCACCACACCGGGCGACGAAGATTTCGAGCACATGACGGCCTGCGCCCAAGCCTGCCCCGCCAAAGCCATCGTCTTCGGCGATCTCAACGATTCCGACAGTCATATTTCCGAACTTGCAACGAGTCCGCGCGTGTTCCGGCTTTTGGAATATTTAGGCACCAAGCCCAAGGTATTTTACTTGGGTCGTGATCGAAGGATGGAAGAATGAGTACAAACTCACGCGAATCCCAATCCATGCAGCGGCTGGCGGCCCTGTTTCCCAAAGGGGCCCTGTGGTGGACACTGATCTCCCTTTCTTCCCTGGTCGTGTTGCTGGGTGTATACGCTTATTGCGTGCAATGGCGGGAAGGCCTCATGGCCACCGGTATGCGCACCATCGGGGATGGCGGTGCGTCGTGGGGGCTATACGTTATTTTCAACGTATACTTTGTAGGCGTCAGCTTTTCAGGGATCGTGATTGCATCGCTAATTCGTCTGTTTCACATTGAGGATCTCAAACCGCTTTCGCGGATGGCGGAACTTGTTACGCTCACCGCACTGATTATCGGCACCATCTCGATCCTCTGCGACCTTGGCCGCGTGATCAATGGTATGTACAATTTTCCCGCCTTCGGAAGAGTTCAATCGGCCTTTTTCGGCGACTTCACCATGGTCACGGGCGGATACTTTTTTGCCAGCTTCGTCTTCTTTTATCTGGCCTCCCGCCCCGACGCGATGCTATGCGCCAACTACCGGCGACGCCTTCGCTGGGTCTATCGCCTGATTGCCATGGGATTTTCAGGCCGCAAAACTGAATTCATGCGGCATCACCGCGTAAGTTTTTGGCTGGCGCTGTCGATTCTTCCTCTCCTCGTGACCGCGCATTCCACCCTGGGTTTTGTCTTCGGCATTCAATCCGGTCGGCCCGGCTGGTATAGCGCCCTCCAAGCGCCCGGTTTCGTCGTCCTCGCAGGAGCTTCCGGTATCGGTATTCTGATTCTGGTCGCGGCCTTTATGCGTCGTTACCTAAATTTGTATTCCACCATCAAAGACAAGGCTTTTTATTGGCTCAGCAATTTCATGTGGATTCTGATCCTGGTGTACCTGTACTTCATGGGCGTCGAGGAACTGACCGCCAATTACACCGGCTCGATCATTGAACGCCAAGTCGCTCACTCCGACGTCGATGGCGCTTACGCTTATGTGTTCTGGACTGTCATCGCCTGCTTCGTGATTCCGTTGGCCCTGATGTTCACCCAGTTCCTGCGCAAAAAGGTCTGGTTGCCCGGCTGCCTGATCGCCGGCGCGATGGTCAATGTGGGAGCGGTATTAAAGCGGTTTATTATCGTGGTCCCTTCGCAAACCCATGGCACCCTCCTGCCCTATCCGGTGGGGGTATACCACCCCACTTGGGTTGAATACAGTATTGAAGCAGGTCTCGTGGCCCTCGGCTTGATCATGATTCTTGTCTACATTCGCTTCTTCCCGATCATCCCTGTAAATACGGAACCGGAATTTGAGACCGAATCGCTTCCCGAAGAAATGAACGATCGGCACACGCTGCGCATTTTCGTTTTCCTACTCACCTTTCTGGCGGGAATCGCCTTGATGGTGGTCGGCCTGATAGGTGCCGCTCGGTATGGTACCAAACCATTTATGGACCCGATTGTTCCGTTCGGGCCCATGCTGTTTATCGTCGGAATTCTGGTCACCTTGGGATCGGCTATCGCCTACGAAATCAGCCCCGGCAGCAAAGTCAATCCGGTCGCGCCCACCCCACCGACCCCACCGTCCGATCCGAATTCGGAACTGCCGAATTCACCCCCCGTCGCCGGTTAGCGAGTGTTTGTAAACCCTCCTGCGATCGCGACGGGTCGGCGGACGGAGAGTGGCAAGCCGCAACGGCGAATTGCTGTTTTCGTCAGGCCATTCATCGAGCGAAGATTCGTGACGCAGGCAAACTTTGCCCGGCAACCCAGTTTGCAGGGTTGTGAACATTTTTGATTGGAAACAGGTTTCGAACCTTCCAACGCAGTCGCGGAAGGCATTGAATCACTCGCTTAGTACCCGCCGTACTTGTCCACCATGGCCATCGCTGCGCGGTAGGTCTCAAAGGTGGTGCCAGGCGGGATCGAATGGTCGGAGTGATACATATACCCGCCGCCCACCTTGGCGATTTCAATCTTCGAACGAATTTCCTCTTCCAGCGCAATCAGGTCGTTCTGCTGAAACAGTCGCGCGTCGATGTTGCCCATGAAGGCCAGCCGGTCGCCGAACTGCTTCTTCAGCAGCCGCACGTCCATTCCGGCTTTCACTTCCATCGGCTGCAGGCAGTCGAAGCCCGCCTCAATTAAATCCGGCAGCAGCCCATGCAGGTTGCCGTCGCTGTGAAAAATCGTCTCGCCGCCGTCGCGGTGCACCAGCTCGTTCAACCGCCGGTGGTAGGGTTGCAACAGCGCCCGGTAGGATTTGGGCGAAACCAGCGACGACGTCTTGTACGCAATATCCGCCCAGTACCATGCCCCATCGCATTCGATGCCCTCGCTGCGCAGGTCCTTCCAGGCCGCTTCGAGCAGCTCCGTGTGCACCGCATACATGTCCTTCACCCAGTCCGGGTGCTCGACATACGCCATCATGTGCATCACCGGCCCGCACTTGCGCCAGGTGGCTTCGAACGGATCAAGCGCCGAAAACGCGACGTACCGCCCCTGCTTGCGCCAAAAGGCATATCGCCGCCGCAGATTCTTGAAATCGACCCGGTTGCGCGACCACTGGTAGCGCGCGCGAAACTTCGTCCGCCAGACATCCGGGTCGGTCATCGCAAACGATAGATGCTCCCCGGTGGTCTGTTCGTCTCGCAGCGCCCGGATGGTCGCGCCATCGCGATCGGTGCTCACCACCGTGTGGTCGTCTTCGGAAACGGTGGTCGCATCGAGGCGCGCGGAGGTATCCACCCCGAGCATGCGAAGATCAAAATTGAACAGGTCGGCGATATCGCTGTCGGGGTGCGCGCCGGCCTGATCGATGATATCCCGATGCGCCTGCGACCAGAACCCGTCATAGCGCGGAATGCGGTCGGGAAGCTGCCGCCGGAGAGCCCTTTTGACCCGTTCTTGAGAATTCATACAAAGATATCCTTTTTTTGGAGGGGCGACAGAAAATGAAATGATTTCGACCAAATCAAATGGTAAAAGGTTGAAAGAGTGTTGTTTTTCGTCTCACTCATGGGGTATAGTCACTATAGATCGGGAATCTCGCGTGAGCTCCCCTTTTTGATGTTATGCTAAAATCAGATATCAACATGCCAAAAACAAGCAAAGCCCGCATGCAGGCCGCCATGAGCCGCCAGACCCTCGACCGGGTCCCCGCCATGTGCCAGCTCTCCCTCGGTCACTATATGCTAAATTCAGACTGGTCCCCCGCCGAGGTCTGGCACCGCTCCGAAGCCTTCGCCGACGCCCTCATCACCCTCGCACACCGCTACCGTTTCGACGGCCTGCTCGTCAACATGCCTGGCCACCGCCCTGACTGGGATGCCGAAATCAAATCGCTGCGCGACGAACACGGCGGCCAGCGCATCCTCTGGCAGGATGGCTCCGAAACCTGGTGTCCCCCCGATGACAGCGCCCACAACTTCCGCCGCCATCCCCAGACCGGCGAACTCGTCCGCGACATTGCCCTGCGTATGCCCATCGACGAAATTGACATTCGCCGTCTCATCTACGAAACCCCGCACGGCAACGGCGGCCTGAAATACCCCTACCACTACCCCGGCATCGACTCCGTCCCGATCCAGCCCGACAACCCGGACTCCTGGATTCCCGACTACGAATTCCGCACCATCGACCTGTGTGTCGCCGCCGTCGGCGATGAACTTTCCGTCCACGGCGAAATTTTCTCGCCCTTCACCCAGTTCATGGAACTGCTTGGCTACGAAAACGCCATGATGGCGCTGCTCGAACAGCCCGAAAAATGCCGCGCTATTTTGCAGCGCTACGCCGAGGTCTCCATCGAGTACGCCCGGCGCATGTGCGCCCGCGATATTCACGCGCTGCTCGTGTCCAGCGCCTTCGCCGGCGCCGGGTTCATCTCCACCCGCATGTACCGCAAGTTCGTCCTCCCCGCCGAACAGGCCGTCGTCCAGCGCATCAAGGCGGAATTCCCCGACGTGTTCCTCTATGTGCATACCTGCGGCGCCATCGGCGACCGCCTCGATCTCATGGTCGAAGCCGGCTACGAAGGCATCGACACCCTCGATCCCCCACCCTTGGGTACGGTGGAACTCGAGGAAGCCAAACGCAAGCTGGCCGGGCGCGCCTTCATCAAGGGCAACATCGACTCGGTCAACACCCTCCTGCGCGGTGAAGACGCAGCCGTCGAAGCCGACCTCTGCCGCCGCCTGGAATGGGGCGCTCCCGGCGGCGGCTACATCCTGTCCACCGCCTGCTCGGTCGCTCCACACGTCAGTCCCGAACGTCTGAAGCAACTCGCTCCGCTGTGTGAACAGTGCGGCCGCTACGATACGCCCGCGAGCATCCCCGAACAGATTGCCGCCCATCGCGCCGCGGCGGCCGACGCTGCCGCAGCCGCCCCCGCTGCCGCTGCTGGCGGTCCTGCCGCCGCCATGGACGCCGGATCCCTGCCCCAGGCCGGTCGCGGAGGCACCGCATGCTGAAAGCCTTGGTGGTCGCACTGGAACACGGCATCAAGTCCTCCCTGTTCAACTGCCAGATGTGCGGCCAGTGCATCCTGACCTACACGCAACTGCACTGCCCGATGAACTGCCCCAAGGGTCTGCGCAACGGCCCCTGCGGCGGCACGCTCGAGGGCCGCTGCGAGGTCTACCCCGACCGGGCCTGCGTCTGGATGGAAATCCGCAGCGCCGAAGCGCGCGCCAACAACCGCCAATACCCCGTGCCGCCAGTCCACGCGCCGGTGCAGCCGGCGCTGTTCGCGGAATCGAGCTACCTGAACCTGGTTTCCGGCCGCGACCGCGCCACCCGCCGGCCGCAGCCCTACCTCGAGCTCACCCCCGCCCGCCTTCAGCCGACCCCGGTCGGCAGCGGCCGATTCGAAGCCGCCCTCCGGCGCGGGGAATTCGTCGTCACCACCGAATGCCATTCGCCGCGCGACGAAAACGGCCTCAAGCGCGTCCATCGCTTCGGCCGAGCCATCCAGGGTCGCATCGCTGCAGTCAACACGACCTCCAATGTCGGCGGCCGCGCAACCCTGCCCAGCCGACGCACCGGGGCCATCCTGCAAAACGAATACGGCCTCGAAGCCATCGTCCAAGTTTGCGGTCGCGACGTGACCGCGCCGGCCTTTCTGGAAGAACTCGCCGCCACCCAGGCCGCCGGTTTCCGCAATCTATTTTGCCTGACTGGCGACTGGAACCGCAGCGCCCACCCGGCGGCCGAAGCCGACGCCGCGCCGGCCCACCGCCGTGAACGCTGGCTGGCACCGATCGCCGAACGCTACTTCCCGATGGACGCGGTGCAGATGCTCTACGAGGCCCGCGTCCTGCGCGAATCCGGCCGCAGCGCCTGCCTGCCCGATCACACGCTCACCCACCGGCTGTTCCTGGGTGGCGCGATCAACCCCTACTCCACCCCGCGCGAATTCGTGATCGCGCGACTGCGCCAGAAACTCGCCGCCGGCCTCGATTTTGCCCAGACCCAGATCGTCACCGAGACCCACGAATTCGCGCGCTTCCACGCCGCGCTGCGCCAAGCCGGACTGGCCGATCGCCTCTACCTGTTGGCTTCGGTCCCGGTCGTCACGAGCCTGAAAATGCTCGACCTGATGACCGGCCTGGCCGGCGTCCGCGTCGATCCCGCCTTCGCCGAGCGCCTCCGCGCCGCGCCGGACATCGCCGCCGCCGGCTTGGAAGCCGCCCTCGTCATCGGCCGGTCGCTGCGCACGCTGGGTGTGCAGGGCGTGCACCTGATGCCCTTCGGCGCCGACGGCGCCCAGATCGCCGCCCTGGCCGAGGCTCTGCAGGAATCTCCCGCTCCCCCACCCGCCCCCAAACCAGACTCGCTGTCGGCGCTGCTCGCCGGTCTCGTCGAGGTCCGGCGCCCGGCGCCGGCCGGCGCGGTCTGAAAGGAGTTCGAACCCATGACGACCCTCGTTTCCTCCGGCGCCACTACGGTGCGCATCCGCCCCGGCGGACGCACCGTGATCATCGGCGAACGCTGCAACGCGCTGGGCTACCGCAACGTGGCCAAGGCCGCCGCCAAAGGCAAATGGTCGGTGGTGGTCAACCGCGCGCGCGAACAGTTGGCCGCTGGCGCACAGATCGTCAACGTCAACATGGTCGGCGTCAAAACCGACGCCGGCGCCGCCGTGCCGGAGCCCGACCTCCTGGCCGCCGCCTGCCGGGCCATCTTGGCCGAGGTCGATGCCCCCCTGTCGCTCGATTTCGGTTCCACCGAAGCGCTCGTGGCCGCCATCGAAGCGGTCCGCGCCGTCAAAGGGCCGAATGCCCGCCCGCTGATCAATTCCAACAGCGCCGAAAGCGCCAAGCGCGACGCCGTGTTCGCCGTCGCCGCCCGCTACAAGCTGCCCCTGATTCTGCTGCCCTGCGACGACCGCGGCATTCCCAACACCGCCGACGGCCGGATCGAAATCGCGCGCAACCTGATCGAGCACGCCCGTCAGGCCTACAACATTCCCGCCGAAGACTGCATCTTCGACGGCATCGCCATCGGCGTCGCCACCGACCTCGACAGCAAGCCCGGCCTGGTCACCCTGGAAACCCTCCGCCGCGTGCACGCCGAACTGGGCTGCTCGGGCATGCTCGGCGCCTCCAACGCCTCCTTCGGCCTGCCGCAGCGCAAACTCTTCGACGCCTACTACCTCGCCATCGCCGCCACCGCCGGCATGAACGTGGCCCTGATGGACCCCACCCACGAACCCTCGCGGTGGGCGATCCTGTGCGCCGACGTCACCACCGGCGCCGATGTTGGCTGCCGCAATTATTTGCAGGCTCATCGCGCGTTGGAAAAAGCCCAGCGTGAAGCCGCTGGGGAAACTGCCTCGGCCGCTGCCCTGCCGGTGGCCATGGGAGACCCAAAATGAATTCACTGCCGCTCACCGCCGGGCCGCTCCCGGCGCACTACCTGCTGCATGTCGGCTCCTGGTTCGATGGCACCGCCTTCCACCCCGGCGCCGCCTGGATCGAAATCGAAGCCGGGCGCGTGGCCCGCCTGGCCGACCTCGACGATCCCACCGATCCCGCCGCCCAACTGCCCCGCTTGGACCTGACCGCCCTGAGCCTTCTCCCCGCGCTCATCGACGCCCACGTTCACTGCTACTTCTGCCCCTGGCCGCTCAATCCCGACCGCCGCGCCACCCCCGGGCAGCTCAGCTTCGAAGCCGAAGTCGCTCGGGGGCTGGAGCACATCGAGGAAATGCGGATGGCCGGCCTGGCCGCCGCGCGTGACATGGGCGATCCCAAACTCTACAACAACGCCATCCGCGCCGCGCTGCGCGAGCGCAATTCGACCTTCACCCTCCAGTCCGGCGGCCAAGGCCTGTTCATGCCCGGCCGCTACGGTCGGTTTCTCGGCTCCGCAACCGATCCAGCCGATCTCGCGCGCGAAGTCGATCGCCTGGCGCAGGTGGAAAAGGTCGACTTCATCAAGCTCGTTCCCACCGGCATCATCAACTTCAACAAGGGCGCCGTCTCCGCACCGCCCAGCTACAGCACCGCTGAAATCCGCCTCGTGGTCGAACGCGCTCACGGTCACGGACTGAAAGTCGCCGCCCACTGCTCCGGCGAAGCCGGCCTTGACCGCTGCATCGCCGGCGGCGTGGACTTCATCGAACATGCCTACTTCGCGACCCGCGACCATCTGGTCAAAATGCGCGATGCCGGCCTGCACTGGACGCCCACCCTGATTCCCGTCCACGTCCAATGCACACATGCCACGCTCTGCGGCTGGAACGCGCACACGGAAGACAACCTGCGCCGCATCCTCGACGATCACTACGCCCGCCTGCAGCTCGCGGGGGAAATCGGCCTGAGCGTCCTGGCCGGTTCCGACGCCGGCGGCGTCGGCGTCGGCCACGGCGGCGGCATCATCGAAGAACTCCTGCTGTTCCACCGTGTCTACGACCCCGAGCACGTGCTCCGCATCGCCACCGCCCAAACCTACGCCGCCCTCGGCCTGTCCGATGGCGGCGCCGTCGCCGCCGGCCGGCGCGCCCAGTTCGTTCTGTACGATCGCGCGCCCGCGCTCGACCTCAACCAATTGCGCCACCCGCGCTGGATTCTGGATGCCAACGGCATCTTCGAGGCCGCACCGCCGCGCACCTCCGACGACCCCGATGCCGCGAATTTTGGACTCGACGCCGCCGTCGACCTCGCGCCGACCCCCGCCGCCCACCCGGCTCACTCGGTCCACGCCGCCCACTCGGCCGACACGCCGGCCGCCGGCGCCTAGGACCCACCGCCATGACCGCCACCAGCCCACCCGCATCGCTCGAACCCGCCGCCGGCGACCCTGACGCGCTGCCGCTGGTCCGTTTCGTGCTGCCCGGTGCGAACGTGATTGAAGGCCGGCTGCTGCCCAACGAATCGGTCGCCCATGCCGCGGTGCGTCTGGGCATCGATCTGCGCATGAGCTGCGGTGGGCATGAAACCTGTTCGAGCTGCCAGATGACCCGCGACGGCCGCGCGTTGCGCTCCTGCCAGGAACGCACCGGCGGAACCTTCGAAATCCAACGCATCGCCCTGCACGACACCGCCGTCCAGATCATCTCCGACGCCGAAGTCGAGCCCGGCGGCCCCGCCGATCCCATCCTGGTCGGCGTTGAACTCCGCCCCATCCCCGCCCAATTCAGCACCCGCTACGCGGCCCGGCTCGCCAGCCTTGCTGGCCCCACCGGCCCCGTTGGCGCCGACACCGCCGCCACCGCCGCCCCCCCGGCCGCCACCGCGCCCACCTCTCCCGCCGCCCTGCCGGCTGCCAGCCCGGCCGCCGAAGACGACATCGGCCGCCTGCGCCAAGCCCTCGCCGCCGCCGGCTGGCCGCACGTCGAAATTCCGTTTGGTCTCGCCGCCGACATTTCCCGTCTGATGGCCCCGCGCACCGGCGTTTTCCTGCCCACCCATCTGTACGCCACGCTCTGCCGCACCACGCTGCCCCCGCGGCTGGTCGGACTGAACGCCAGTTCCGCCGAAGCCCCACTCTACGCCGCCGCCGTCGACCTCGGCACCACCACCGTCGTCGCCGAACTGGTCGACTGCCGCAGCGGCGAAGTCCTCGCCACCGCCTCGGCCGGCAACGCGCAGGTCCGCCTGGCCGAAGACGTCGCCGCGCGCATTTCCGTCGCCCGCGACCGCCTGCCCGAACTGCACGCGCTGGTCATCAAGCGCACCCTCCAGCCGCTGGTCGAAAAAATCGCCGCCACCGCGCAGATTCCCACCACTCGTATCGGCGCGATGGTCGTCTCCGGCAACACCGTCATGACCCATCTCATGCTCGGCTGGCCCACCGACGGCCTTGGCCACGTCCCCTTCAACCCGGTCTCGCTCACGCCGCCGCCGGTCGATGCCACCCAAGTCGGCCTGAAAATGCACCCGCATGCGCAGCTCATCGCCGTGCCTTCGCTTTCCGGCTACGTCGGCGGCGACCTCGTCAGCGGCCTGCTGGTCACCGGCTTGGCCGAAAAATCGCAGACCACCGCGCTGATCGACGTCGGCACCAACGCCGAAATCCTGCTCTCCCACCGGGGCAAAATCTACGGCACCTCCACCCCCGCCGGTCCCAGCTTCGAAGGCGGCGGAATCCGCTGGGGCGTCCGCGCCAGCACCGGCGCCATCGAACACATCCGCATCACCGCCGATGGACTCTCCATCCAGACGATCGGCAACGCGGCGCCCGTTGGCATCTGCGGCTCCGGCCTCGTCGATTTGCTCGCCGAAGGTCTGCGCTGCGGCCTGCTCAACGCCGCCGGCCGCTTCCAGACCGACCACCCGAATCTCGAATGGTCGCCGCCGCCGGCGGCCGCAGGCACCGTGCCCACGCCGAGCAACCGGGCACAGCGCCGCCGGCTCGTCGTGGCCGACGCCGCCACCGCCCGCGCTGGCTGCGGAGCCATCTACGTCAGCGAGGTCGAAATCTCCCAACTGCTCCAGGCCAAGGCAGCGATTTTTTCCGGCTTCTACACGCTGCTCCAGGCCGTCGGCCTCGACCTGCGCGATGTCCATGAACTGCTGCTCGCCGGCGGCTTCGCCCGCCACATCGATCTGAACTCCGCCGTCGGCTGCGGCCTGCTGCCCGACCTGCCCAACATCTGCGTGGTCGGCAACACCTCCCTGGCCGGCGCGCTGCGCTGCATGCTCGACCACCGCCTGCGCGCCGAAGCCGAACGCTTCTCCCGCAACGCCGACATCGTCGAGCTGAATCTCGAACCGACCTTCGAACAGAACTTCATCGACGCGCTGTTCCTGCCCAACGTCCGCAAAAAACTCTTCCCCTCGGTCAAAGTTCCGCCGCCGGTCCGTCGCAGCCCGCCCCTCCCGTCCCTCCCGTCCCATCCATTGCCGGCGCAACCCCTGACCGAATCCGGCGATGGCGCCGTTCAAGCCCAACACACCGATTCAACGCAACCCCGCACCTTCCCCACCCCCAGTCCTGTCCCCAGTCCCGCCGTCAGTGCCACAGCGGGCATCACTTCCGGAGGGCCCCCGGCATGAGCCCTTTCCCGGCGACCGAACCTGTCGCGCCCATTCCGTTCCGCGGCGAACTCGAATTTGAATTCCTCCGCCCCACCCCCGAACTGACCGACGCCGAACTCCACCGTGCGATGGGTCTGGCCGCCAAGCGCCCTGTGCGCCCCAATCTCCGCGCCGTGCTCGAAAAAATGGTCGCCGACCTGCTGCCCGAAGCCCAACCGCGCCTGGTGCTCGGGGTCGCCTCGGCCCGCACCATGCTGGCCGCCTTGCCGGAATACCCCACCTTCGAACGCTACCTTGAATCCGCCGAGCGCGCGGTGCTCATTGCCGGTTCAGCCGGCCTGCCGCCTGGCCCGGACGATCCCTTCGCCGACCCGCTGCTCCAGTACGTGCGCAATGCCGTCGCGATCGCATTGGTCCGCAAACTCTTCACCTGGGCGCGCCGCCACCTGCAAAGTCGTTGGCCGGAGTGGACCACCGCCGAACCGCTCACCCCCGGCAACTGCGGCATCCCGCTCGAAATGCAGTCCGCGTTCCTGAACCAGTTGCCCATCGTCGCAGTCGATATTGCCTACGATCCTGAACGCAATCTACTCACCCCGCTCGCCTCGATCAGCGGTCTCATCGGCGTCGGTCGCTACCCGGCGATCGACGGAATCGTCTGCAGCCGTTGCCCGTCCCAGCATTGCCCGCTGCGCGAAGCCGATTTCAATCCCGAAAAATTCCGCGAACTGAACTGGTACTGCGCCCGCCCCAAACTCGAAGCCTGACCGCCCCTCGTCGCGACCCAAACGCGACTCTGCCGCCAATCCTTCGCTTCCAAAATACCATCCACCCAGGTGGCACGGGCCTATGGCCCGTGGCCAAAAAAAAGCCGGCGTAGCCGGCGCCATTAAACGCTTGCGCGCCGCAGCGCGCATCTTTTCGAAGCGATCACCGCCACCCCAGTTCGTACCCCGCCTCGTACATAGCCAGGATGTTGCGCGGCGGCGTCACCGACTGAATGTTGTGGCACGGCGCGACGATATATCCCCCCGCCGGTCCGCCCGGTTCCGCCGGTCCGCCCGGTTCCGCCGGTCCGCCCGGTTCCGCCGGTCCGCCCAGGATCCGCAGGCACGCACCCACCTCCTCCCGCACCTGTTCCACCGAGCCGAATGGCAGCGTGAACTGGTTGTCGATCGCACCGTGAAAAATCAGCCGCGATCCGAAATCCCGCTTCAGCCCCTCCCGCTCCATCCCCGGACAACGCCATTGGATCGGGTTGAGCACCTGAATGCCGATCCCGATCAAATCCTCGAGAATATTCCGCACCGCGCCGTCGGTGTGACAGAACACCGTCGATCCGTGTTGGCGTACCAAACCGCACATCCGCCGCATGCCGGGCAGAAAGAAGCGCCGGATGTGCCGCGGCGAGTACAGCAGCGCCTCCTGTCCTCCCAAGTCCTCCGCCACGTAGGAAATCAGCACCCGTCCCGGGATCGCCTCGAAAATCCGCCGCGTGCTTTCGTAGGCGAGGTCGAACAGCTTCCCCAGCACATACTCGACGATGTCCGCGTTCTCCACCAGGTCCATGAACGCCGCTTCCTCGCCGCGCAGTTGCTTGTAGAGCAAAAACGGCTCGCTCCCGCCGCCGCGAACCGGCCGGTGCTCCTGCCCCGCGACTTCACCCTTCAGGTGGCTGTAGTCCCAGTGATCCGGGCTGGGGAAGCTGTAGTTCGCCTCGATTTCCGCCACCGAACTGAACTTCGCCAGCGGCGCGTTGATCACCTCGTCGTAGGCGCCGGTGCCGTGGTCCACCACGCGGCGCTCCAAGCCCCAAATATCCTTCCCCGCCGGTGGCGGCGGCCCGACATACCGCCCGCCCACCGTCAGTGGATGGTCGATGTGCAACCGCTTCAGCGCCTCATCCCAGTCGCACTGCATGTACGCCAGCAGATTCTTGCGCGCCTCCGGCGTGATCCAGATGTCCATCGGCACCCGGTCCGGCGTCTGCCGCTTCAGCACCGCCTGCCAGCGCTCGCGCGACGTCATCGATTCCTTGGGCATTTCCGTATCCTCCGTTCAGGCATCGTCGCTTGGCACCCGCCTGCGGTCGGTATACCGTCTTCCGCGCCGTCTCCACCAGGACTGCCTACGCCTTCGCCCCCACCGGCTGCGCGATCGCCCGGCCGGTCGGCCGGATGTTGCCAAGCCCCCGGCCCCAGACCCGTTTCGCCGCGTCCAGGTAGAACAGGTAGTTTTTCAGCGGCACGTCCGGCGGCACCCGGTGATCGCAGAACGGGATGAACCCGCCCTCTTCGACCATCGGTGCCAGCCGGTCGACTTCGCGCCGGATCGCGTCTTCCGATTGCGCCAGAATCCGCTTGTCGAACCCGCCCATGATGCGCATCGCCTTGCCATATTGCTTGCGGTAGACCAGCGGGTCGGCCTTCCAGGTCCCTACCTCGATCGGAAACATCGTGTTCACGCCCGCCTCCAGCCACATCCCCGCCAGCTTGCTGATGTCGCCGTCGCTGTCGAGAAAAATAATGTCCACGCCGTAGCGATTCAGCAGCGCCGTGATGCGTTTATACCGCGGCACCAGGATTTCCTTGAAATGCTTCGGCGACAGCAGCGGCCCGGCGTTGTAGCACATGTCCTCCCAGAAGTTCGCCGCCTCCGGCCGAACTCCTGCCGCCAGCACCTTCTCCGCCACCGTCAGAATGATGTTGGTCTGCGTTTCCACCATTTCCTCGAACAGCTTGCGGTCGTCGTACAGAATCTCCGAGACCCCCACCATCCCCATCCGGTCGCGGAGTTTGCCGTACAGCGACCCGACGCCCATGAACAGCGGGTAGTCCCGCTTGGGGTCGGTCCACGCCGCCACTTTTTTCTGCCACGCGTCGCCCTGCGCCAACCGCCCCGGGTCCTCCGGCTTCAGCCGCGGCTTGAAGTGCTCCTCCCAACTGGCGCGATCCTTCAGCAGATGATCGATCTCGTGCGGGATCGTCCGCATAAACTTGCGCCGCTGCACCACCACCCCGTCGTACTGCCGCACGATTTCGGTCTCGCCCCGGTCCTCGATCACCTTCTCCTCGAAGGGCGGGCACAGGTCCATGTTGCCCCCGCAGCCGATCCACTGCCGGTCCATGCCGAAAAAATCGTCGGGATTGGCGCCCTTCGGAAATCCCTGCTCCGGCCACAGCACCAGCGTTTCGTCCCAAAACCCGAAATCCATGATCGGGCAGCGGTCACGCGGCAGATAGTGCATGGTGGCGTGATAGCGTTCGCGGTCGTTCATGGCAGTTCCTTTCGAGATTTTCACTTCGCGTTCGCAGCTTCCTGCGTCGCCGCCACCATCGCCAGAAAATTTTCGACCGGGATGCCGCGGTGAATCGAATTAGACGACCCCAGGATGTGCCCGCCGTAGGGCCGGATTTCCTCGATCAGTTCCCGCGTCGCCCGCTGTACTTCGGCGGGCGTCCCGAAGCTCATCAGTTGCGCGCAGTCCACGTTGCCCCAGCAGATCAGCCGCGAAAACCGCTTCTTGAAATCGAGAATCCGCATCCCGGCGCCGAAATCGATCTCGCCGTAGCCGTGCGCGCCCCCCTCCCCGAACAGCATGTCCGCGATCGGCCAGATGTTCCCGTCGGTGCGGAAAATGTAGCGCAGCCCCAGCTGACCGCAGGCGTGCGTGATCCACTGCAGTTGCGGCAGCACCACCTTGCGAAACAGCCGCGGCGAATAGATCGGCCCCTTGTTGTCCGCCAGATCCCCGCCGCCCATGATGATGTCCACCCGGTGCTCGCGCGCCTCGCGCAAGTCCAACACCGATTGCTCGGCCTGGCGCAGCAGCCAGTCGCGCACCAGCTCCGAACGCAGCATGATGATTTCCAGCCAGGCGGGCTCGGTCATCGGAATACCCACCCCGGCGGCCGAAAGCGCGATGCCGTGCGTGGCACCGACCCGCTCCACCAGGTAGTCCAGCTCCGCCCAACCCGGGTCGCTTGCCCGCACAGGCGGCGGCGCCGCCAGGTCGGCCGTCAGCCGCCGTTCCAGCAGAGCCATGCCGCCGCGCTTGAGCGCCGAATCCAAGTGATACCAGGTGTCCGACGCCGGGTCGTAGCGTGCGACTTCGAAATCGTCGCTGCCTTCTTCGCCGAACAGAAAAGTGTCTTGGTCGATTTGCCGCGTCGGGCGGCGCCGCTCGCGCCATGGCAGCCGGATCATATCCAGTCCCACCGCCTTGACGGTGTCCACCAGATCGTCCAGCATGCGCGCTACGTACTCGGCGTGCGCCTGCTCGCCCTTCAGCCACGCGGCCACTTCGTTGCGCTTGATTGCGCCGCCGCCGATTTCACACGGCCGGCCCAGCACCGATGTCGCCACATGCGAGTAAATCGACTGCTCGTAGACGGGCGGCCGGTCGGGCATCCGCCCCTGACACACCGCCTGCAGCCGCTCCTTGCCGGTCACGCGAAACTCCTCCGTCCCAATCTGCAATTCCAAGTCACGCGCCGGCGGCAGCCTGAACGCTCCCGCGCCCGCGTGCCGACAGAGGAATCCCTGCTACGCCGCAATCAGTTTCCGCGCCGTCGTCACCGCCGAACTGGCGTTGTCGCTGTACGCGTCCGCGCCGATTTCGTCCGCAAAACGCTGATTGATCGGCGCGCCGCCAATCATCACCTTCACCTGGTGACGCAGACCTTCTTTCTTCAGTTGCTCCACCACCTCCTTCATCGATCCCATGGTGGTCGTCAACAGCGCCGACAGGCAGATCAGTTGCGCGCCCTTTTCCTTCGCCGCCGCGATGAACTTCTCCGGCGCCACGTCCACCCCCAAGTCGATGATCTCGAACCCGCCGCCCTCCAGCATCGCCGCCACGAGGTTCTTGCCGATGTCGTGCAAGTCTCCCTTCACCGTCCCGATCACCACCTTCGCCAAAGGCTTGGCGCCGGAACTCGCCAGGAGCGGCTTGAGCAGCTTCAAGGCCGCCTTCATCGACCGCGCCGCGATCAGCAGTTCCGGCACGTAGTATTCGTTGGCCGCGAAACGGCGGCCCACTTCATCCATCGCCGGAATCATGTACTGGTCGATGATCGACTTGGGATCCACCCCTTCCTTCAGGGCCGCCTCCGTCGTCGAAGTAGCCAGTTCGGCGTCGCCTTCGAGCACCGCCGTATAGAGGTCTTGCAAGTTTGCCATACAAGTTTGCCTTTCATTAGAAGATATTACCATGCTTTTATCTACCATACACCGCATATTGCCAAAAATCCGGAAAACCTCCGAAATGTGTAGAAAAATGACCGGTTTGTGTATGTTTTGATCAATTTCTGATCGTTTCCTGCTGCCAACCTTCCGGCGCGCACCACCCGCTCAAGGTCTACCCCCGGTTTCCGACGGTTTCCTCTGCCCCGCTTCAATTCCCGGGATTTTCTGGACCGCTCGCGCCGCCCCCGCATTTCCGTCTACACTATTTCTTCCCCCCGCACCGCCTGGATCACCCGCATGGACCTCTTTGATTCCCTCCTCGATCGCCTGCTTCCTGCGATTGACGTGAACCGGTTGGAAAAAGGCATTCACGAACTCAGCGCCATCGAACGCCCCACCGATGCCGACTCCTTCGAAGCCGCCGCCGCCTACACCCGCGATGCCTACGCCGCCGCCGGCCTGCGCGAAACCGTCCCCGGCAGCGCCGGCATCCGCCGCTTCCCCGCCGACGGCAAAACCGACCTCGGCACCTACACCGCTCCGATCGGCTTCCGCACCCGCACCGCCGTCTGCACCCTGCTAGGCCCCGGCGGCGCCCGCCGTGTGCTCGGCGACCGCGCCCGCGAACCCAACACCGCCATCCTGGGCACCGGCCACACCGGCCCGCAGGGATTGCAAGCCGAAGCGGTCCTCATCCAAAACCCCGCCGCCATCACCGCCGACCGAGTGCGCGGCAAAATCGTCTTCACGCCCAACCTGCACCCGCAATCCATCCGCAACCCCGCGCTCGCCGCCGGCGCCCGCGCCGTCGTCTCCAGCCAGATGGAACGCGACGCCCGCGACTTCGTCCGCTGGCACAACACCTGGGACAGCCAGCCCGACGGCTGGCACCCGACGGCTCAGGCCGCGGCCGAAAATTTTCCCGGCATCTCGCTGGCGCCTGTCGTCGGCGATGAACTGCTGCGCGCCTTTCAAGCCGGTCTGGTGCGATTGGAAATCGTCACCGAAGGCGAGTACTTCTCCGGCACCTTTCCCGCCGTCGATCTGCGCCGGCCGGCCGGCGGCGAATTCGACCAGGAGGTTCTGCTCTCCGGCCACCTCTTCGAACAGGGCGCGATGGACAACGCCTCGGGCGTCATCGCCTGTATCCATGCGGCCGAACTGCTGGGCATCGGCATCACCGCGCAGCGCCCGCAGCGCCGCGCCGTGCGCGCCTTCCACAGCCACGAATGCTACGGCGTCCTGGCGCTCCATGCCACCGACCCCCACGCCGTCGATCGCGCCATCGCGCATCTCAATGTCGATTCGATCGGCTGCCCCGCCTCGCCGCTCAAAGTCGGCCGCGGCCTTAACGCCACCGCCGGCGCCACCGACCTCGTCTTCACCGCGCTCGCCCGCCGCATCTCCGAACGGCTTGACCTGCCGCTCGACTGGTGGGACGAATTCACCATCAACTGCACCCTCATCGCCGAACCCGCCCTCGGCGGCGTGCCGACCAGTTTCATCGATCAGCCCCATCCGTCCTGGCATACCTCGCGCGACCGCAACGGCATTTTCAAGTTCAGCCCGCCGGTCCTGAAACAGGCCGCGCTCATCGCCGCCGCCTGGACCGCCTTCTTCGCCACTGCCGGCTCCGACGAAGCCCGCGCCCTGGCCGAATTGCTCCTCGCCGACGCCCCCGCCACCCTCGCCGCCGCCGCCGACACCGCTCTGGCGCTTGAAACCTGCCAGCGCCAACTGGCCTCCATCGCCAGCCTGGCCGCGCCCGCCGACCGCGCCGCACTGGCCGCAACCAGCCGCGCCCGCCTGAATGCCCTCACCGCCGGAATCCCCGTGCGTCGCATCGAACCGATCGGCTCCACCTCGCAGCGCGCGGAAGCCCGCCGCCTCTTCCCGCAAGTACTCATCCCCGGTCCGCTGACCGCCAAATACTTCCCCGCCGAAACCCTCCGCCGCGTCAAACTCGACAAATGGAACCCGGTCCAATATCGGCTGAAAGCCTGGGCCACCGGCGCCAACTCCATCGAAGACATTCTCCGCCAAACCATCTGCGAAGAACGCCCCGCCGTCGCCCCGACCCTCACCTGCGATTTTGGCCTGGCCTATTTCCAAGCCCTCGCCGCCGCCGGCCTGGTCGCTCTCCACGACCACCCCACGGCCTGAACCCCGGCCGCATTCGCTTCGCATCTTCGCGGGGAGCGCCGGGTATCAGACCGGCTTGTTCGTGTGATCCGTCCCTGCGGTGCTGCGCGCCGGGACCGCGGGCGGGCACGCCCGCACTTCCTCCAAACCAAGCATTCGGCTCCGTGATCGCGCGCCCCCTGGGACCGCCGGTCATCAGGCCCGCTTCTTCGTGGGATTCGTCCCTTCGGCTCTGCGCCAGAACCGCGAGCTGGCTTTCGCCCTCTCCGCCCCTGCTAAAACTGGTCGTCGTCCGGGTCCGGATTGGTCGGCAGCGTCGGCGATCGTTCCGCCGGATGCAGCAGCAGATGTTTCACCATCCGCGGATCGTGCCAGAACGCCTCCGCCGGCACCGGCCGTTCGGCAAACTGGTCCTTCAGCGCCCAGAACAGCCGCGCCGTCGCGCCGCCCGCGTCCTCGTAGTAATCCATCTGGAAGGGATGGTCGCCCGCCTTCAAGTCCAACTCGGTCGCCACCCGCGTGTCGCCCTGATCCACCCACTGGTCGATGATTTTCTTTCCGTCCAGTTCCAGCCGCACGCCGTCGTCGGTCACCGTCGCGATGGTGTAGTGCCCCGCCTTCGCCACTCGCAGCCAACCCACCCAGCGCACGCAGAAATGGTCGTCCGGCACCGCCGGCGCCGGCGCCCCGTCGCCCCAGCCGAAATCAATCGTCGGATCGATCCGCTCCATCAGGAGGTCTCCCGCCTCGAAGGTCTGCCCCTGAAAATACCACCCGATCGCGCCCGGTCGCGGCCGCGGATCCAACTGATCGCCGACCGCCGCCAGACGATTCTTGACCAACTCCGCATTTTGCTCAAAAATTTTGGTCTTCGCGAACGCCGTGGCGAATTTGGTGTACAGCGCCTTCGCCTCCGGCCAGCGCTTGTCCGCGAACAGCGCCTCCGCCTGCTGCAACAGCTTGGCCGCTTGAGTTTCCTGCTCCACCCAGGCCGGATGCGCATCCCCAGCCTTCCCATCCCCGCCGTTCCCGGCTGCGGCCGCCCCGCCCACCGGCTCCGCTTTCGCGCCGGTTTTCGCGCCGGTCGATGCCGGCTGCCCGCCCGCCAATTTCGGCTTCGTGCTCGACCCCTGCGAGACCGGCTGCGTCGCGCTGGCAACCGCCGGCTGCACCGCAGCATCCGGCGCGCTTTCCGCCGCCGCCGATCCGATCCATTGGTAGCCCACCGCCGCACCAGCCGCGAACAACGTCAGCATCGAAATCATCAAAAACCAGGAAGGGCCACGCGAGGGCATCGGTGGTTCAGACATGGCATGCAGGTCCTGACATGGCTTGGAATGGATGCAGTCGGATGTCTTCGCATGATACCGACGACGCAGCCGTCAAGTCACCCGGCCGCCGCCGGAAAGTTGTTTGTCTTTGGCCGGGTTCGAGCAGGCCCCTGGGCTCAGCCTTCGAGCTTATCCAGCCTCGTCTGCACGTCCTTGTACCGCACATCCGATTCGTACAGGGTGGTCAGGTCCTTTTTGTACTTTTCCTTGTCGCCGTGCAATTCATACGTCAACGCGCGCTCGTACAGCATCGCTTTTTTCTGGTCGTTCATGATCTGCAGCCGGTCGATCCCCTCGCTCAGCGTCCGCGCCGCGATATCCAACTGCTTTTTGGCCCGAAACGACCGCCCCATGTACAGCAACGATTCCATCTGGTACTTGGGGTCGTTGCGCGTGTACTGGAAACACCGCAGCGCCTCGTCGTAGTCCTTCTTGAGGAACGCGATCCGCCCCAGTTCCTGCTTGTACAGCGATTCGGTCGGATACTGTTTTTCGCGCCGGCTGTAGGATTCGAACTTGTATGCGGTCAGCTCGGCGTTGATCCGGTGGAACTCCTCCTTCGCCGCCCCATCGCCGCCGCGCGCCTTGACCTGCAACGGCTTCAACTGGTCGGTGAAAACGCGAATGTCGATGTCTTCGATCTTGAACCCCCAGCGCGGGTCGGTCGCCTGCATTTTCTGAGCCTTGCCCAGCAGCTCCTTGGCCTCATCGTAGCGGTGCAAAAATAGCAGCGGCTCGGTCGCCTTTTCGTACAGCGCCGGATCGGTCACCTCCCCGGCCAGCTTGGGCTCGAATTCGTGCTTCCACAACAGCGTCGCGTCCGCTTCGGTCTTGATGCCGCTCTCGATGATCGCCCGGATTTGATCGTTGATCCGCTGTTCATCGCTCTGTTGCGCCCGCGCCCCGCCGCCGCGCACGTCTCCGCCGCCCTTCGAATCGATCAGGTTCGACTGCTGCTCCGCGGCCATGTCCCGCGCTTCCCGCATCGCGTCCCGGTCGGTCGGCTCGACCTTGGTCAAATCCGCGAAGGCCTCGATCGCCTCCGGCCACTTCCTGGCGCCCTTGTAAACGCGCCCCAGCGTGCGCAGACATTCCGCCTGCTTTTTCTTGTCGCCGCCCGCCTTCAGACTGCGCACTTCTTCCAGCAGCGCAATCGCCATGTCCCAGTATTCCGCCACCAACCCGGCCTTGCCCATGTCGATGATCACGCCCATGTCGGTCGGCTTCGCACGCAGCGCTTTTTCCAGCTCGATCAGCACCTTGTCGGCCTGGTCTTTCGTTTTCGGAGTGGTCAACAGCATTTTGACCTTGCCGAACATGCCGCCGAAAATATTGGTCTTCTTGCCCGCCTCCTGCGATTCCCGCAGGTACAGCTTGTGCAGTTCCATCCGTGTCGGCGCGTCGTTGGGATTGAATTCCAGCGCCTGCATGTAGCCTTCGACCGCCGAGTTGTAATCCCGTTTGCGAGCAGACGACCGCGCCCGCTCGATCAGCTTCGTCGTATCCAAGGCAGTACTCCCATCGACACGAATTGCGCCGGCCGCGATGCCGGGCAGCCCCTGATTATACAAACACCTCGCGCGCGCCGAAAGACACCCCGTGCAGCCAGCCGAGATCGGCTTCGCCACCCGAGCCCAACCGTGGGGACCGCGCGTTTCCAAAGCGGAAAATGGTTCTATGATGACATTATATCCACGATCCCGCTTTGCGGATTCATCGCCGCAAACTGGCTCCCGCGAGGTTCCCAGGGCCTTTTAGTTCTCGCCTCCGCCACCCAGCACTGGTGGCATAGAGTCCCCGGAGCCGAAATTGCGCCGAAGTGCCGTGCTGGGCTAATCTCGGGCGTGCCGGCCGGCACACCAGAGATTTGGAAAGAACTAAAAGGTCCTGTGAGGTTCCCGCTCGTGACCGACACGCCGCCCCCCGCCACGCCGCTGCCCGCGCCCAATCCTTCCCCTGCGCCCATCGCTCCACCGGCCGCCGCACCGTCCGCGCCCGCCTCCGTCGCGCAACCCCTCAACCCGGTCTTCGCCTATCGCCGAACTTGGCGCAAAGTCGCCGATGAACTCCAGTGGGGCCTGGTGCTCGGCGGACTGCTCGGCTTCGCCGCTAGCCTCGCCCTGTCGCTCGCCTACACCCGCTGGAATGCCGCCACCAACCGGCTGGTGGCACAGATTTTGCCCAATCAACCCGAGAGACTCGGCATCGGCTGGCGCAGTTACGCCATCGCCGCGGTGATTCTGTTGCTGGGACTTGGCTGGGGCGTGGTTTGGCGCGCCGCCCTCCGCCACGACTTCCAACGCCGCTTCCGGCTGTAACCACCCCGCGCCACCGCGTGACCAACTCGTGACACCCGCGCCCCACCCCATTCAACCAACCTCCAACCAACCCCCAACCAACCCCCAACCAACCAGGACCCCGGTCACCCTGCCAGGAGAACCCCATGAACGCCCCCCGCCGCCCATCGACTACCGCGCTGCGCCCGCTGGCCTTTGCCGCGGCGCTCCTGTGCACAGCCTGGTTCTGTGGCGGCTGCGGCGAACAAACCGTCGCCACCGGCCAGTCCGCCACGACCACCCCCGGAACCACCAATCAGGGCGCTTCAAGCCCACCAACCACAAGCGCCTCCACCGACGCAGGGCCCGCCAGCGCGAACTCCACCCACGTCCCCAAAATTCTTTCCATTGACCGCTGGGACAACGCCAAACTCGCCGCCGGCGGCGGGAAATTGGCCTTCCCCGAATCGGTGGGCGAAGACCCGCTCACCGGCGATCTGTACGTCAGCAACGTCGGCCCCAGCGGCGAAGCCGCGGCCAAAGACGGCGATGGGTACATTTTGCAACTGAGCGCCGCCGGCGCGGTCATCAATCCGCACCGCTTCCCCGCGCCAGGCGGCAAACTGAACGGACCCAAAGGCATCGTCATCCGTGGCGACCGCCTCTGGGTCGCCGACATCGACCGCGTCTACGCCTTCGACCTGCGTGGCAAAGAAGGCGCGCAACTGGCGGTGCTCTCGGTCCCCGGCGCGGAATTCGCCAATGACTTGGAGATGACTCCTGACGGCACGCTGTACGTCTCGGACACCCAGAAGAACTTCATCTACATGGTCCGCGACGATCAGGTCGCACACGGCCTGCGCAAAATCATCACGCGGGACGCGCGCGGCGCCAACGGCCTGAGCTGGAATGCCAAAACCAACCGGCTGCTCGTCGCCGGCACCGACTTCGGCAACGCGCCGCTGGGAGTCAGCGCCGTCGATCTCGCCAACGTCGACCGCGGCGAGGCCGTCGTCACCGACCTCACCGGCCCGATGGGAAAATTGGATGGCCTCGCCGCGCTGCCTTCCGGCAATTTCCTGGTCTCCGACTGGATGAACCGCTGCCTCTGGTGGGTCTCGGCCGACGGCAAAACCAAGGACAAAATCCTGACCGGTTTCCTGGGCCCCGCCGATTTCCTGATCCTGAAGGACCGCAAAACCATCATCGTGCCCGACATGGTCCGCAGCGAATTGGATGTCGTCCATTTCGCCGCCCCCCTCGAATAGCTTCCGCCCTCAGCCTTGGCG
>JBOHNC010000310.1:0-11244 GCA_050730415.1 Planctomycetota bacterium | reverse complement strand
ACCTGGATCTGCACGGGGGTCGGTTTGTCCCGCACGTCGGTCATTTCGACGCCCATCCAGCCGCGGATGACTTTGCCGTCCTTGAGCAGTTCCGCCACGATCGACTTGGCCTGGTTAATCGGGATGGAGAGGCCGACGCCCTGGTAGCCGCCGGATTCGCTCATGATCGCTGTGTTGATCCCGATGACTTCGCCGTCGAGATCGATCAGCGGGCCGCCGGAATTGCCCGGGTTGATCGCCGCGTCGGTCTGGATGAAATCATCGTAGTTGGTCAGGCCCACCGAGTCGCGGCCTTTGGCGGAGATGATCCCGGCGGTGATGGAGTTTTCCAGCGAGCCGAACGGGTTGCCGACCGCCAGGACCCAGTCGCCGACTTCGACCTGGTCGGAGTCCCCCAGCGTGGCCGCGACGAGGTTGTTGGGCGGATCGACCAGGGTGATCAAAGCGAGGTCGGTCTGCGGGTCCTTGGCGAGCACTTTGGCCTGGAACTGCCGGCCGTCGTACAGATTGACTTCGAGCTGATCGGCCGCAACGATGACGTGATTGTTGGTCAGGATGATTCCCTTCTGCGCGTCGATGATGAAGCCGCTGGCGGAGCCGGACTGCCAGTAGTCCAGCACGCTGCGGTAGCGGCCGACCCGCAGGGCCAGTTCGCGCGTGGTGATGTGCACGACGGAGGGCGCAATTGTTTTCGAGGCGGCGCGGAAGGCGGCCGAAAATCCCTCGGTTTTGAGCGGCTGCACAGCGGTGGCGTTGCCCGCTGCCGGCAGCGCCGCTGCCGCTTCGGGCCGGGCGTGGTAGAACCAGCCGCCCAGCAAAATGCCCAGCACGAGGCCCATGGCGACTCCCCAGCCGAGCGAGACCGGGCGCGGGGGGCTTGGGGGTTGCGACATGACGGCCTTCTGCACGGAGGGTTCTCCTGAATCCATGGCCCGGCTCATTGCCCGGCGCCGCCTGCGCCGGTCGCGCCGGTCGTGCCGGTTGGCGGCGTCGCCGGGGCGTTGGCGGGCGACGCAGCGCCATGCGGTGGCGCGAACGGTGTGCTTTCGCCATGGCCGTCCGCGCCGGCGTGGGCAGTTGGCGTGGGCGCTGTTTCAGCCGGCGCCGTTTTTTCATCGAAGGGCGAATTCTCGTGGCGCGTCAGGACCGCGATCGCCTTGCCGACCGGGATTTCGACCTCCAGCCGCACCGGCACATGCGTTTTTTCATCCACCCAGAACCATAGCTTGCCCTTGCGCGTGAACAGTCCGCCGAAACGCATCACCGGCTGCATTTTGAAACATTTCCGCTTGCCGAGGTCGGCCACGTCGATCGTCTCGATGCCGACCACTTTGATCACCAGCGGAAAATTGCGTTCCTCGGTGGTGACTGTCATTTCGATGTCCTTGCCGACCTCCATGTCGGCGCCGCGCAGGGCGTACAGTGCGCACAGCGGGTCCTGCACCCGCCCAGGCAGCGGCACGCGGCGTTTGGTTTCGGTGTGGGCCGAGCCGGTGTCCACGTCGCGGTAGTAGTACGCCACCGCCTGCGCGCCGGTGTAGTCCATCTCGATCCGCTCCTGGCGCTGCGAGGTGCCTTCCAGGCCCTGGTAGTTGTAGTGCTGCGAGTAGCCTTCTTTCATGTCCATGAGCGAGGTGACGTCGATCTTCACGGGATAGATCATGTCGAACAGCCGCGAGGAACGGACCTTGGAGGTGATCTCGTAGACCATGGCGGTGGGATCGCCCGCCAGGGGGCGTTTTTTGACGCGCAGAATGTTGCTGCCGGCTATCATGCCGGTGGGCGAGACCGAAATGGTGTACTCCAGCAATTCGCCGTCCTGAATTTTGGGCGCAAAGATCGGGCTCGGGACGAGCGCCATGTCGTTGGCGGCGGCGGTGAGCGCTCGAGGATTGACGGGCGTGTAGATTTTGACGCCAGGATCGGCGGTGGCAGCGGCGGCATCAGGCGTTGCACCCGCGGTGGCCGCTGGCGCCGTGGCGGCCGGCAATGTGGAGGTGGCGGGTGGGGTGGGAGGCGTGGGTGGTGCGGCGTCGGCGGCTTGAGTGGCCTGAAGTAGCGACCCCGGTCGGCCCAGCACGGCGCAAGCCAGCGCCAGCGTCACACACAGCGCCATCCGGCGGAGGCGGCCAGCGCGGTGGCGACCAGGGCGGAAGCTGCCGAGGGATGGGTGCATGCCGATCGTTCTCCACGCTGCGGAAGCCGGCCGTCGCGACTGCGCGACGCGGCGGCTGCGACCCGAGCGTCAGTTCGCGTTGGCCTCGGGTTGGTACACCTGCGCCGCCCAGGCGGCCAGGTCGAGTTTCCCGCCGCCGGCCTGATAGCGTTCGAACTGGTCGACGACGTGGTCCATGGCCTCATAGCCGAAATGCCCCGTGTGCCCGTAGGGAAAAAAGGCCAGTTCGGCCCGCGCGGCGGTGTAGTCGCCGGGATGTTTGATCAGCCGATCCAGCGCGCAGGCCAAGCCGGTGCGGTCGGAGCCCCACGCGCAGTGGACCATGATCGGCCGTTCGGCCGATTCGAGCGCCGTCACCAAGGTCACCAGCGCCTCGCGCGTGGGCATGTGCTTGCCCGACATATGAATGTCGATCTCCTTCACCCCCAGTGCCGCCAGCGTGTGAGACTCGGTGTCGTACCAGCTCTTGCCGGGATTGGCGCCGCGCAGATTCAGGACGGTCCGGATGTGGTCTTCCTTCACCACCGCCGCGAGAGTGGGGCCGGAAAGCTGCGCCGTCCGGTACAGCGCCTGGGGATCGGGATCGACCTGGTGGATGTTGTTGCCGAGCGCGCCGTCAAAATAGAAATACCCCCACAGGCCGACCAGGACCACGAGAAGCAGGCTCAGCCCGAGCCCGCACACACGGCCGGCCGGCCGGTGCCAAAAACCGGGACGGACGGGCAGGGCGCCAGCGGGCGCGACTGGATCGGCGCCGGCGCCGGGATTGGCGCCGGTGGCGGGGTTGGCGGAGGCGGCGGGGGGCGAATCGGCCATGAGCGGTTACTTTCCGGTCTGTTTGCGTTGAACGATCTTATTGTCGGGAAGCGGGACCAGTTTCAAGGCGTTGGCGGCATACAGTTTGTCCAGCACCGTTTCAGGCAGGTCCATGGTGCCAAGCAGTTGCTGGTGCGCGTTGTCGGTGAAGTCGCGGCCGTACAGCAGCCGGTCCTGGAAGCGCAGGACAAACTCACGGCCGACGGCGGGAGAGCGGTTGAGCGCGGTCAGGCCCGAACCGGCGGAAATGTCGGCGTACAGGTTCGGGTACTGCTCGAACAGGCTGAACAACCGTCCGCCGGGCGTGACCGGGGTTTTGGGGTAGGAGTCGCGGGACTCTTCGGCATCGCCGGAAATGTAACGCCAGAAACCCGGCGCGTGCCCAATAAAAATAGTCTTGGGGCACTGTGCCAGCGCCCGTTCGACCGCGTCGAGCGTGCCGCCATACCAGTATTCACGCGAGCCGGGGTTCAAGCACACGTCCAAATGGAGAGTGACCGGCATGTTGAGCTCGCCGGCGAGGCGAAAAATGGCCATCGAGTCCGGGTTGTCGAACATGACCCGGAACTTCCACTCGCCGCAGGTGCGCGCGCCGAACTGGTGGGCGGCGCGCAGCTTTTCCAGCGCGTACGGGTCGCGCGGGTTGGGGCAGTAGCCGGCGACGATGCGGTCAGGATATTTGGCCCGCGCGGCGAGAATGTTGTCGAAGGGCATGCCCAGATTGCCGGGCTGGAAGCTGGCGAAGTAATTGGTGCTGAATTCATCGGGGAAGGCTTCCCACGACAAGACCCACATCAGGTCGATGCCGCAGCGGTCCATGTTCTCGATGTACTGTTCGGCGGTGGTGCCGACCCAGTTGACGTGATTGTGCGCGTCGATGATCAGACGGGACATGGCGATTGGAATCCTCGGCGAGCCGCAGGGAAGCTCGGGCCGGCGTCCATTATACGGCGACGCGGCGATTCATGGATCGGACCGGCCTCTTCCCCCGGTCATTCCGTTCATCCTGCACGCCCCGGCGCGCAGCCGGGACCGCGGGCAGGCACGCCCGCTCTTCGTCCCAGCCATCTCTTCGGATCCGCACCCCGTCCACTTCCCTGGACCCCCCAATGCCTGCCAGTTCCGGCCCGCCGTAGAAACGCACCGGCCGGCCGATTCGGCCGATTAGCCGTTGCAGGTTACGTCGCGAGTCTGTATGATGCGTCGGTTCGCATGTAATGGATTCCCCGGCGCAGATGCCTCTGGCCCTGATGATTCCGTGCATTCAATGAAAAAGGAAGGCGTCATGAGCAACACCGAACCACTGCGCGAGAAAGGTTCCCGGTTGATTCCGATCAAGCGCGCCCCGGGCATGGCGACCATCAACGGGATCGGCCTGAGCCTGTACGGCAACCGCGACTACGATCCGAATTCGCGGACCTACGTCAAGACCCGCTGTTTCTGCGTGGTATTTGTTCCCGTGCTTGCGATCGACGCCTTTCGTGTGCAGGACGCCGGGTTTCGCTCCTGGCGCTTCCTCGGCCGGGAACCGCTGTCGGCCTTCGCAAAGGGCTGGAATCTGCTGCTGGTCGCGGGCTTGATCAGCACCTTGGCAGCCGTGGGGGTGATGTCGGCTTGGGACAGCTACTCCCATTCGCCGGCCCATGTGGCCGCGGCCGCGCTGGCGCAGGCGCAGAAAATGCAGGCCGACGGAAAGGTGAGCGACGCGGCGAAAATCTACAGCGAAGTCGCCCGCAGCGGCACGCCCAGCGCCGCACCGGCCGACACCGCGCTGGCGGGAATCGTGAAGCACGACCTGAACAAACTGCCCGGCGACCAGGCCGTGGCCGTCCTTGACAGTGTGCTGCTGCTGGATCGAGCCCTGCATCGCAATGGCCAGGCGGCGCTGGAGCAATCCGGACTGGCCTATTTCAATGCCCACCTCGCCGGGCAGCCCAAAGACGCGGAACGGATGTACGACGGGTTGCTCCTGGCGACCAAGGACCATGCGACGCTGGATCCCCTGCGCGAAACGCTGTTGCAGAGCCTGTGCAAGGCCGATCCGAACGATCCGAAATCGCTTTCCGAGCTGGCGTTGATCTACGAAAGTCGCAAGGACGAGGCCGGCTGCGAAAAACTGCTGGCAGGACATGAAAAAATTCTGGGCGACACCGAAGGCGCCCGCATCCTCGGCCAGATCTACAGCCACGAAGGCAAGACCGACGCGGCTTACCCGCTCCTGTCGGCCTACACCATCGGGCGGATGACGCTGTTGCACAAGGCTGAACTGGCCGAAGCCGACGCCGAGCAGCGGGCCAGCAACGAGGCGCTCCACACCCTCAATTATGACACGCCCCCCGCCTGGCAAAAACAGTACGAGGCACTCAAAGACAAGGCGGCGAAACAGAAATTGGTCGATGACTACCTGACCGCGGAGGTCATCAAGAATCCGCAGGTCAAGCAGCGCATTGCCGACCTCGAAAAGGCCGAAGCCATCGTCCCCGTCGCCCTGGACCTGGGAATCACCCGAATGGAGCGGGCGCAGAAAATGACCGACCCGCAGCAGCGCAAGGCGGAACTGCTGGAGATTCAAAAACTGTTTCTGTCCCTACAGTCCTACGCGGGGGGCTCGCCCGAATACCACATGTTCTTCGGCCAGGTGTTGTACTGGCTGGGCAAACCGGAGGAGGGGCGCAAGCAGTTTGACGACCTGCTGAAATCGACCAACCGCGACCCCGACGTGCTGTACGAAGTGGCGCAGCGGATTCGCGACCTCGGCGACGCCGATGAGGGCATCAAACTGGCCGAGGAGGCCTATCACGTCCAAAAGGACATCCACAAGCGCTACGATATCGCCGCCTTCATCGCAATCGCCTCGGAGGATACCGGCGACCGCTTGAAATGGCTGAAACTGGCCAATCCGGCCGATCCCGTGGTGGCCGCCGAATTAAAGGCCGCGGAAGGGCTGAAGGCGGAGCAGGTCGGCGATACCGCCACCGCCATCGCCTGCTATAAGGACGCCGTCGCCGCGTACGGAAAGCTCAACAAATCGGCCAGCCAGCTCAACCAGTCCGGCCTGCTGAACTCGCAGTTGTTCGGCCTGACTTTCGACCCGGCCTATCTGCAGAGCTCTTTGGACGAACTGAAAGAGGCGGTGGCGCTGAAGCCGCGCGACAGCATCGTTACCGAAAATTATGTCGGTAGCCTGGAGAGCATGGTCACCTACAAGGTATTTGCCAAGCGCCTGGATTGCAAAGCGCTGGGCAGTTCGCCCGACCTGACCGATATGGGCTGTGTCTGCCACAGCGAGGCGGAAATGCAGGCGCTGCGGGAGCAGATTCAGGCCATGCCCGAATACGCCGAAATCTGCGCCTCCACCCTGCGGATGCTC
This sequence comes from Planctomycetota bacterium, assembly GCA_050730415.1. Classification (GTDB taxonomy): domain Bacteria; phylum Planctomycetota; class SZUA-567; order H5-PLA8; family JBOHNC01; genus JBOHNC01. The sequence continues at coordinate 4,882 of JBOHNC010000310.1, read as the reverse complement.
ACCCTCGCGCCCGAAGATCAGGACCTGCTATTCAGAGCGTCTCAGTTTTCCAGCGCCATGCGAGACCTCCCGGCGATGCAACTGGCCGTGCAGCGGCGCCAGGCGTATCTTGCGCAGACCACTGCGGACAAACCGGCGGCCGACGCGACCGCCGCTGGCGGCCCACCCGCCCCACCCGCCACACCCGCCGCACCTGCTGCACCCGGCCCCGCGGGAACTGCCGGGAAGGGCGCGGCAACGCCACCGCCGACCGAGGACCCCAAGGTCGACGCCGCCAAGCAGGCCATCGAAAAGGCGGCCGGAGAAGGCATCAAAAAATACCTGGCCATCCTCGAAAACCAAATCCAGGCGGTCAACAAGGAACCAGCCTCGGAGGCCTACGTGCTGAGTCAGTGGACCGTCTCGGCGACGGCCGGGATTCGACTCCATCTGCCGATCGACCTGAACCTGCTCCGCCAGCGCTCCGACCAAGCCGTCGCGCTCGATGCCACCGGCATGACGTTGTACAACGCCGCGGACACCCATTTTTCCCTCGCCGAACAGGCCCTGCGTAGCTCCGATCCCGCGTTCAAAGCCTTCGATGACCGGTACGCCAACGACATGACCGTCATGTCGCTGTTTGCCGTGGCGCTCAACGGAGGCCTGCCGGACACCGCGCCGATTCTCGCCGATCCGGATTTCAAACGCGCCGTGGCGCTGCTGCTGAAACGCCGCGCCGCCTTCGACCAGTACGCCACCCCGACCGAATGGGCCATCGTGCGGAGCGCCGCGCCCGATTCGGCGCCGGCGCTGCTCAAGCGATTCACCACCATGCAGTACGTACAGTTGGACCTCAAGATCGACAGCCTGTGGAGCCCTGACAGCGCCAACACCGCCCTGTTGGACTACTTCGCCGCGCTGGGCGAAAACCATCCCGAGGCCGCCCGGGACGGGCTCAAAGCGGCCATCGCCAAGGGCGTCACGGTTCCCGCGCTGCCCTGAGCCACCCTGCGGATCGGTCCAAACCGCGCCGCCCGCGTTGACAGCCCGCCGCCGCCGTCACAATCAGGGCACCGCCTGTGGAGTGCTCCCGGCCATGGCCCGTTTCGATTCCCTTGCTCGCTTCATTGCCCTGTTTCAGCAGCTCATGGCTCACCGTGACGGCGCCTCGCTGGAGGAGCTGATCGAAGTGCTGCCTTCCGGCCAGCGGCCGGCCTCCGATGCGGAGGACGCCGAGGCCGATCAGGACACAAAACATCGCACGAACACAAAAGACGCTGGCCCGGCCCGCCCTGTCCCGAGCGGCCGCCCGCGGCGCACCGGTTCGGCCCGCCGCCGCGGCGGCACTCAAGCGCCCGGCCGCGTAACCCGCCGCACCCTGTTTCGTGACCTCGCCCTGCTCGAAGGCATGGGCTTCTCGATCGAACGCCTGACCGACCCGGAACATCCCCGCCGGCTGCGCTACCGGCTGGGTCGCAATCCGATGCTGCCGTTTCATCTCGAAGACGAAGAAATCATGGCCCTGGCGATCGTGTCCGGATTCAGTTCAGCCTTCCCCGATTCGCAGTTGGAAAGCCGCCTCGACAACGCCGTGGACCGCCTGCGCAAGGCGCTCGGACGCCAGAAACGACAACAGCTCCGGCGCATGGAGGAAGTCATCACCTTCCTGGTGCGCAACGTGGCCGGGGATTCGATCAAAAGCCGCTACCTGTGGGACCTGCTGACCGCGATCGCCGAGCGCCGGGTGGTGCAGGTGCGGTATTTTTCGCGCGCCGGCGGCGCGCTGCGGACCTACCGGCTGGAGCCCTACCGGCTGATCCTGTTCGAAGGCGCGTTCTATGCGATCGTGCGAGATGTGATCGGCCAGCGCCAGTTGCGCCTGCACCTGGGCCGCTTCCGCGAGATGACGGTGCTGGAGGAAACCTTCAAGCCCGACCCGCGCTTCGACGGCGAAAAGCTGCTCAAGCAGGGCTTCGGCATTTCCTGGGACCGCGAACCCTTCACCGTGGCGGTGAAAATCGCGCCCGAGGCGGCCTGGCTTGTAGAGGAGCGGGTGGTGCATCCCTCCCAGCAGATTCTCCGTCATGCCGACGGCGCGGTGACCTTCACCATGCGCGTGTCCGGCACCCCGGAAATCAAACGCTGGCTGCTGGGCTTCGGCGCTGCCGCGGAGGTCCTCGAACCGGACTGGCTCATTGACGATCTGCGCGCCGAAACGCGCAAACTGGCCGCACGCTATTCCTGACCGCCCGTTCCCTCGCCGTCACTCGCTAGCGGAGATATTCCATGCCCCCCGTTCCCCCCATCCACGACCGTGAAATGGCCGACTGGCACCAGTTCATCGACGGCTGCCGCTACGAGCCCGCGGCGCGCTCGAGCCTGCATGACATTCTGGACGCCGTCGATCGTTTTGCGCAGGCCGAAGTCCCCACCGCCACCGCCCAACGCTGGGATCGCGCCGGCGTGACGCTCGATGCCGCCCGCCACCGCGCCGTGCTCCCCGCAGGGCTGGGCGAAACCCTCGCCAAGCTGCGCGAACTGGGCTATTTCGGCGTGAACCTCGGCGAGGAATTCGGCGGATTGGCCCTCCCGGCGCTGGCCGAAACCCTGATCGTCGAACGGCTCAGCCGCCAGGACCCGGCGCTGGCGCTGTTCCTCGCGGTCCACTACACCGCCACGACGATGATCCGGACCTTCGGCGACGAACCGCAGAAAACGGAACTCCTGCCGGCGATGTCCGGCTCGGGCGCGCGTTTTTTGCTGGGCGGCTTGGCCTACACCGAGCCCGGCGCCGGGTCGTCGCTGGGCGAAGCGCAGTGCGAGGCCCGCCCGGCCCAATCGGCCCGCCCGGCCGGGCCGGCCACGCTGGGGGGGGCTGAAACCGGGCCTGCCCTGAGCGCGCCGGTGGCGCTGCATGGCGAGAAAATATTCATCAGCAGTGGCGGCGTGGCCGATCTGTACATTGTGTTGGCCCGCGAACCCGGCGCCGAACTCTCCACTTGGCTGTGCCGACCCTACGACGACGCCGGCCAGGCGCGCAGCGGCTTCAGCATCGCCAAGCTCGAAGAAAAAATCCGCCTGCACGCCTCACCCACCGCCCACCTGCGATTCGACGGCCTGCCCCTGCCCGCCGGCAGCCGGCTCGGCGCCGCCGGTCGCGGGCTGTCCAACGCGCTGGTGGGGCTCAACAGCGGCCGGTTGGGCATCGCTGCGCAGGCGCTTGGCATCGCGGCGGCGGCCTTCGCGGAAGCCTACGAGTACATCACCTCGCGCCGCCAATTCGGCCGACCGGTGGCGAGTTTCCAGTCGGTGCGGTTCCAAATGGCCGAACTGTACGGGCGGATTGCCGCGGGCCGCTCACTGCTGTTGCAAGCGGTGCAGTTGAAAGAACGCGGCGAACGGTTCCGCGCGATGGCCAGCATCGCCAAGTTGCACTGCTCGGAATTGGCGGCGGCGATCACCCCCATCTGCCTGCAATTCTGCGGCGGGATGGGCTTCATGGACGAAATGAGCCTCGGCCGGCACCTCGGGAATGCCCAGGTCACGACCATCTACGAAGGCACCTCCAACATGCAGAAACTAACCCTGGCCAAGGAACTCTTCGGCGATTGAACAGGGCAGGGAGCAGGGAACAGGGGACCGAAGGCCTGCATGAACCTTCTTTTGCGCCCCCCTTGGGAGCGCCGCAATCCAGCGCGGCTTCTTGAATCTCCTCTTTCTCTTCGCCCAACCCATCCATTCGTCTCGGTGACCCTGTCCACTCCCGGGAGCGCCGGTATCTTGCCGGCTCCCGCTTCTTCGCGCAATCCGTAGCGATCATGTCCTCCCTCCCTCCCCCCCCTCCCACCACCGCGCGCGGAACCGCACATGACGCAGATGCGGGGCATGCACAGCATAGAAGCCAGAGGCCCATACAGCCCAGAAGCCTGAGGCCCGCGGCAGGAGGCCCGGCTCCCATTTTTGCCCCCCACCATTGCACCGGCGCGGATTGACATTTTTTGCCCCCCGAGGATACTGAACCGGTTCCCAATTTTGCCTGATGGATTGCAAGGAGTCGGCGCATGCTCCGATCGGCCTGTTTTCATCTGTTGCTGGCGGTCGGCGCCGGCGTGATGCTCCAAGCAGCCGCTCCCCAACGGTTGAGCGCGGCTGAAGGAGACGACAACGGCCAGGCGGCCGTCGATGCCGGCAACGCGGCGCTGGCCAATGCCAAGGCGGTCATGGCCAAAACTCAGGCGGCGGAAAATTTCACCGGTCCCAAGTCCCCGCTCGATGTCATCCAGAACCAGCCCTACGATGTCGATCCCGCCCATCCGGTGCAGCGCACCGAGGTCCATTCGACCTTCCAAGGCGAGCCTGACCCGCGCGATTTCCACATCGAAAAATTCCAGCCCTGGAGCCTCAACGCCAAGGATTTCACGTACGAAAAGCCCCGCCTGGTCATTTTCCAGGACGGCGATGAAATCGTGCAGCTGTACGTGGCCCTGTCCTACACCATCACCAACTCGACCACCCGGAACCTGCGCATCAAGCCCAACTTCACGATGCTGGCCGGCCATTACTACACCAAGCCGGCCAAGGACCAGTCCTTCGACCTCCGCTTCCTGAACAACGTCCGCAACTACGTCAAGGTGGTCCCTGCCGTGGACGGTGTGCCGGCGCTGAGCCAGGAAGATTTCGACAAATACAGCGACACGCGGCTGGAAAAATTGCTGGGCTGGAGCCAATACTCCAACCTGACCCCCGACTACAACACCATCATGATGCACTACCAGATGGTTCGCGACCTGAAAGGCGATCCGGCCAAGGGCGACAACTGGGACATCACCGCCTACGACTACAAGCCGGGCGAGGTCAAGCACGGGATCGCCCTGTTCCCGCTCGAAGACCCCAACATGGAAAC
>JBOHNC010000309.1:0-2095 GCA_050730415.1 Planctomycetota bacterium | reverse complement strand
CGATGAGATGTGGCTGGAGTTCCGCCAGCATCTGGGCTTCGGCGACTTCAATGTCCAGTTCGCGCGCCAGGGCATCGGCTTTGGCGCGCGTCCTGTTCAGAATGTACACGCGCCAGCCGGCGTTCTTCAAGCCGGCCGCCGCGCCGCGCGCTGCGCCGCCGGCACCGAGCACCACCGCAATTTTCGGCGTGCCAGCGGCATCGAGCCGCGCAATGGCATCGTGCGCGCCGTCCTTGACCGCTTCGACCAGGCCGTAGGCGTCGGTGTTGTAGGCGCGGAACTGTTTTTGGCCGTGCTGTTCTTCGACGACCAGGGTGTTGGCGGCGCCGATGGCGGCGCAGAGGGGATCGACGGCGGCGGCGGCTTTCAGGACATCGATTTTGTGCGGCACGGTGACTGAGAGGCCTTTCAGGCCGATGTCCAAATCGAGCAGGCCCTTGGCGAAACCGGCCGGATCGTCGGGTACGTCGATGGGCACGTACAACGCGCGCAGGCCGAGCGCGCGGTAGAAACTGGCGTGGAGTTCGGGCGAGAGGCTGTGCGAAATGGGATGGCCGATGACGCCGAGGAGCGGCCAGCCGGGGCGGACATCCTGCAGGCGGTAGAGTTCGAGCGCAGCCTGCCAGCCGACTTGGCCGGGCGCGCTGAAACTCTGCCCGTCCCAGCTCACGAAGGTGCCCCACGCGTTGACCAGCGGCGCGATGAGGCGGGTGGCGCGTCCGATTTCGCCCATGCCGAGCACGAGCACTTGGCGGCCGGGGGGTGCTTCGGCGGCGGCTTCTTTTTGGACGCGCAACAGCGTGAGGACGTCGGCGGAGGTTTTCGGGGTGACGGCGATTTTGGCGACGCTGGCGCCGGCGAAGAACATGGCGGCGATTTTGCGGTGGAGTATTTCCGCGGGCGGGCAGCCGTCGAAATCGTGGAAGGACAGAATCAGGCGGGTGTCCTGGGAGACGACATTGCCGAGGGCGGTCTGGAGGTCGTCCAGGAAGGGCTCGGCGCTGAGTTCCCAATCGACCCAGCGGGCGCCGACGGCGACGGGCAAGAGCAGCCGTTCGATGCGCTGGCTGGGGGTGAAGGCGCCGGCGCCGCCTTCGTTTTTGGCGCGGCAGGTGACGATCGTGCGTGCGCCGCATTCGCTGGCGATGGCGGCGGCGGCGGCCGCGTCGTCGTCGCTGGTCAGATGATCGAGGCGCAGTTCGACCCAGAGCGCGGGATGGTCACGCAGCCGTTGCAGGACCTGGTCGAAGGGCGCGGTCTGGAAGCTGGTGATGGAGAGAATGGGATGGGTCATGGCACGCTCGTGTGGGACGGAATATTGTACCGTGGGGCGGCCCGGGATGAAGCGCGGCGGGGGCGGAAGGAGGGTCGGGCGGCGGGGGCGGAAGGAGGGCGCGGCGGGCGGCGGCGGAAAACATTTTGTCAATATATTGACATTATGCTCTTAGATAATATATTGACCATCTGAATCCGCTCCCGATGAAATCCGCCGCACCGGACGGGGTCGGCGGAAGCGGCGCACAGGGAGGTGAATGGTGGCGTTTGGCGCCGGCCGTTCGGGCCCGCGGTTGGATGGCGCGCGGGATACAATGGGGCGAATCAAGGAACAAACCATGAACTGCCCGTTTTGCGATGCGCTTGTGACCGGCGATGCGGTGACGTGCTCGCGCTGCCACGCCGACTTGCAGGCGTGGTCGCGGCAGCGCGCCGCGGCGGCGCGGCTGGCGCAATTGAAAACGACGCTCGCGCAGTCCCAGCAGGTGGTCCAGGCGTTGGAGCAGGACCTGGCTGCGCTGCGGCGGGACCTGTTGCACGGGGCGGCGCAGTCGGAAGGAACGCGGGCGGAACCGGCCGCGGGGACGGCGGCGACGGCCGGGGCGGCGGCGGCGGGCGAGATGAGTTCGGCGGGTGCGGTCGGGCGGTCCGGCGAGTCTGTGGCGCCGGCTGGATCGGTCGCTCCGCCGGCACCGGCGGCACCGGTTGCGTCGACAGAATCATTCAAGTCGGCTGGGCCGGCGGCATCGTCGGCACTGCACCCGGCGGGGGCGCCGGGCGAAGCGGCCACACCCCGGCCCGCGCAACCGCGGCAGCCACC
>JBOHNC010000308.1:0-3432 GCA_050730415.1 Planctomycetota bacterium | reverse complement strand
GGCCCGCCAAACCGGCTTCAAAGTGGTCGAAGACGCCGCGCACTCCCTCGGCAGCACTTACGAACACGAAGGCAAAACCTACCGCAGCGGCAGTTGCGCCCACAGCGACCTGGCCACGCTCTCCTTCCACCCGGTGAAAAATATCACCTCGGCCGAGGGCGGCGCGCTGCTCACCAACGACGACCGCCTGGCCAACCTCGCCCGCCTGTACGTCAACCATGGCATGAATCGCAACATCCCGAACCTCCCGGCCAACACCGGCGGATGGTACTGGGAAATGCAGGTGTTGGGCTACAACTACCGCCTGAGCGACCTGCACTCCGCACTCGGGCTCTCCCAACTGTCCCGCCTCGAAGAATGGAAAGCCCGCCGCCAGGCGATCGCCCGCCGCTATGACGCGGCCTTTGCGCCGCTCAAAGACCGCCTGAAACTCCCGCCTTGGCCGGCCGACACCTCGCCCTGCTTCCACATGTACATCGTCGAAGCCACCGGCCCCTGGGCCGACCGCCGCCTGGCGCTGTTCGAAGGGCTGAAGGAATTCTCCCTCCTGCCCAACGTCCATTACATGCCCATCCACCTGCACCCCTACTACCAGGCGCAATACGATTTCCGCGTCGGCGATTTCCCCCACGCCGAAGCTTTCTACCGTGGCTGCATTTCGCTCCCGATGTATCCGCGCCTGACCGATGCGGAGGTCGACCGCGTGATCGCCGCCGTCACCACCGTGCTCACCCGCTGAACTGCCGGCCGCGTCTTCGAACCCAGCCCCGTCCGGCCGCGCAAATCCGCTACAATTGATCGGACCGCTTGAGCCGCACGTCCTCCCCGGGAGTCTTTGCCTTGGCCGCGCCGATCCTCCACGACTTTCACATGCACACGATCTACAGCCGGCATTCCTCGATGGAAATGACCGTCCCCACCATCCTTCATCAGGCGCGGGATCTGGGCCTGCGCAAAATCGTGATTCTCGAACACGTCCCCGAAATCAGCACCCGCCGCAAGGAAATCCCCGAGTGGTACAAAGGCCGCAATGACCGCAGTTGCCTCGATTCCATCGCCGCCGACCTGGCGCCCCTCCAGGGCGAACTGCGCGACCTGCGCGTCTACCGCGGCGTCGAACTCGACGCCGACCCCTTCACCCTTGATGGCAGCGTGCTGCTGGATGACCTGTCCGGCATCGACGTGGTGGTGCTCTCCACCCACGTCTTCCCCGGCGGCGACGCCTTCTGGTACGATCCGGTCGCCCTACCCCCCTTCGCCGCCGAACGCGTCGCCGAACGCTGGTTTCGCTGGCTCTTGCGCTGCGTCGAAAGCGCTCCGGCCAACATCCTCGCTCACCCCGGCGATCTCATCATGGCCCGCGAACTTGTCCCTGCCATCCAGGCACCGAAAGTCCTGGCCGCCTGGGAACCGATCCTGAAAACGATGGCCCGCCGCGGCATCGCCTTCGAACTCAACGAACTGCTCGCCACCAAAATCAAACCGACCTACCGCGACAAATACCCCGCCCTGGTCGAATTCGCCCGTCGCTGCGGCTGCAAATTCAGCGTCGGCTCCGATGCCCACCAGCCGGCCAAAATCGGCCGCTACAAGTGGGTCCCTTGGCTCATCGACGCGGCCCACCTGACCCCTGACGATATGTTCGACCTGCCATGAGCCACCCCCCGCCCGGCCCCGCCGGGGCCGCTGACTCCACAGGGTCCGCCATGCCATCCACTTCACCTACCCCACCGGGCCCAACTGGCCCACCCGGCCCACCCGTCTCCCACGATCTGACCGATCTCCCCCTGACCGTGCCCGCCAGCGCCGGTGCTTCCCTCAGCCTCTCGATGGCCTACCTCGCCGGGCTGTCTGTCGCCTGGCCGCTGCTGGTTCACCGCCTCTACATCAAGAAAAAGCCCATCGTCGGCGGCCGCGAAAAACGAGGTTTTCTGCCCGACAGTTTGAAACGCCCGCCCCCGCCCAGCGTCGCCGTCACGACCGCCGGTCCTAACGCCCCCTTCGGTCTTGGCACCCCCGCCGGCCCCGGCGCCGGCAAGCGCCTCTGGATTCATGCCGTCAGCCTTGGCGAAGTCAACGCCGCCAAACCGCTGATCGCGCGGTTGCGCGCCGCCGGCTGCGAAGTGCTGCTCTCGACCACCACCGCCACCGGCCGCGCCGCCGCCGAAAAAACCGTCGGCCCCGAGCACTGCTTTTTCTACCCCTACGACCTCGCCTGGATGGTCCAGCGCGCCTTTGAACACCTGCGCCCGGACCTCGTGATCCTGATGGAACTCGAAGTCTGGCCGAACTTCATGCGCGAAGCCTGCCACCGTGACGTGCCGGTGGTCGTCGTCAACGGCCGCCTGACCGAACGCTCGCTCCGGCGCTACCGCAAAGTCGCCGGCCTTTTCGGCGCTGCGCTCCGTCGCTGCACCGCCGTGCTCGCCCAAGACGACACCTTCGCCGCGCGCTTCGCCCAACTGGGCGTGACCCGCGAACGATTGCGCGTGAGCGGCTCCATGAAATACGACGCCGTCGATACCGGCCTCGCCAGCACCCCGCTCGATCAGGTGCGCCGCGACATGCGCCAAGCCCTCCGCATCGACCCCGCCGCGCCGGTCTGGGTCGCCGGCAGTTTGCATCCGGGCGAGGAACCGGCCGCCGCCGCCGCCTGGCGCGCCGCCCGCGCCGCCGGTAGAGCCCTCGTGCCCGTGGTCGTGCCGCGCCATCCCGAACGCTTCGACGCCATGGCCCAGGCTTTCACGCAGGAAGGCTTCCAAGTCCACCGCAAAACCGCCCTCGACGCCGGCGCCGAACCCAACCTGCTGCTCCGCGGCGAAAGCGCCGATCTCGTACTCGGCGACACCATGGGCGAACTCAAAAACATCTACGCCGCCGCCGATCTCGCGCTGGTCGGCGGATCGTTCATTCCCCACGGCGGGCAGAATCCGGCCGAGCCGCTCGGGCTGGGCGTGCCCTGCCTGTGCGGGCCGAGCATGTTCAACTTCGAGGAAATCGCGCAGGTGCTGAGCACCGCCCGCGCGCTGACGCAGGTGGCCGACGGCGCGGCCTTAGGCGCCGCCCTGGTCGAGCATCTGACCACCGGCGACCTGCCTGAACGCGGCGCCCGCGGCCGCGCCGCGCTGATCGCCAAACAAGGCGCCACCGAACGCACCGCAACCTACCTGCTGCGCCTGCTCGCGCGCTGATCTTCCCTGCCACCCCCCTTCACAATCCAACCCCACCCCACCCACGAAGGCGCTGATGGCCGCCCCCCTGGGAGCGCCGCGCTCCAGCGCGGCTGCTTCGTCCGATCCGCGCATTCGGCTCCGGAAGTCTATTTATTCCTCTCAAACGCCCGAGGCATCGTGGCACGGGACGCTGTCCCGTGCATAAACAGTGCGAGCGAAGCTCGCGCCTTAGCTTCTTGCGCGCCCCAGCGCGCACCTG
>JBOHNC010000307.1:0-2352 GCA_050730415.1 Planctomycetota bacterium | reverse complement strand
CCCCCCCCCCGACCCTCCCAAAAGGTTCTTCCGCGCGACCCGAGGCGATCACGGCATCGCCGTCGCACTATCGCGCGGAAACGCACCCGACCTGTTCCGCGCACATCATTTCCACACAGCCCAGCGGTCCGATTTCGGAATAGGCATGCATTTTCTGAGGCTCTTTTGACAGGGGCCCGCGCGGGCGGTCTGGCGACCGCTTCCAGGGGTGCGCCAGCGCGCCAGCGGAAGGCCTCCGGCAATCCCTGGCGCCGCTGCGGTAGCGCCCTTTGCGCGAAGAAGCCGACTTGGCGGTCGGCGCTCCCGGGTCATGCGCGAAAGTTTGGAGTGATGAAGCGATCGGAACGTAGGCGCTCCCAGGGAGGAGGCGGCGCGCCCGGCGAAGAGGAGCGCGAAACGCGCTTTTCAGCGGAAACGCTCGGGGACTCGCTGGACACGGGCTGGTCAGCCCGTGCCACGCCGGAGAGGGCGTCGCGCGCCTATTCGCAGGCGATTTTCAGACCGGTCATGAAAACATCGGGCGGGGCTTTGGCGTCCACGCGGACGGTTTTGTCGGCCTGGCCGGCGCGGTCGAGCGCCACCGCTTCGCGCTGCTGTTCGCCGGCGACCTGGCAGACCCATTCGGCGTGGAGCTTCGCGTCGCTGGCCAGTTCGCGCGCATTCAGCCAGAGCGGGTTGGCGCCGGGTAGCAAGCGTGGCTGCACATACATGTTGTGTTGGAAGCCGACGCAGATGTTCAGCGCTTGCAGCGCCAGGCGCGGGTTTTCGCTGTGTGAGAACATATCGATGCGCAGCATGAAATCGCGCAGGCCCTGCACCGACGGCTTGCGCGCCGCCCATTCGGCCTGGCCGTTCTGCGCCACGCCCCAATGCGGCCCGTGGGATTTCATTTCGACCGGCCAAATCGTGCGACGGTCGTCGGCGCTGAGGCAGAAGCCGAGGTAGTCGCCGCCGTCGCCGACGATGTCGTAGTCAAGGTAGATGTAGGAAGCGAGGAAGGGCAGTTGGAACCGGTACCAGACCTCGGTGAAGGTATGCGCGCCGGCTGGTTTGAGGCAGCCATTTTCGAACTTGGCCTGGATGGCGTGCGCGGCGGCGCGGCGGCCTTGCTGGAGCGGCTTCCAGCGCAGCGCGCCCGAGCCGTGCCAGCGCACCGGGCGGCCGTCGTTGGCGTTGCCCAGAAACTTCGGCGCCCAGCGGTAGTTTTTCCAGTAGGGTTCGTGCTGCGGAAAGGCCAGCTCGCCGCGGCGGCTGATTTCCGGAATGTCGCAGTGAACGCCTTCCACGTGGCGGGCGTTCGGGCCGGCTGCGGAGAGGTTCCCGAACAGCACGTTGCTGGGCGCTTCGGGCAGCCAGTTGAAGGTGACTTCCTGGCCCTTCTGGAGGCTCCAGTCCAACTGCTCGAAGCGGTGCGGCTGTTCGATGAAAAGCTGGTCGGCGCACTGGTGGCGGTGCGTGGTGCTGCCGCGTTCGGGATGGTGGCCGAGCGGCACGGCGTGGCCGGGGAGCGGATTCTGGACGAGCTGCGGGTTGCGGGTGAGTTCCTCGCAACTGGCGACCTCGCCGCGTTCGTTCAGGAAATACCAGCCGATGAACGGATCGAAGGCGTGCCATTGCTCGCGGCCGTCGATGCCCCTGTACCAGACCTCGTAGAAGGTGTGACCCATCTTGTGTGCGGCCAAGCGCCGCGCGCGCAGCCCGGCCATGTTCAGGGCTTCGTCGGCCACCCAGCCCCAGCCGGTGCATTCGTTGGAGCCCCAGCTCATGAGCAGCATCAGCGGATCGAAATTGCGTGAATAGCCGCCGGAGCCGTCGTCGGTTTCGAGATTCGGGCCGCGCAGCATGCAGCGCTGGAGCCAGGTGTAGAAGGCGAAGGCTTTTTCGCGGTCGGTTTTCGCGTTTTCCAGCCGGAACGCATCCAGCGCGAACTGGCCGAGGGAGCGGTTGGAGGGCCAGGCCTGGTTGCCGGCCCAGACGCCCTTGGCGTCGTAGATCGGTGCGGTGTCCTGAACGCGGATTTCGCGGGTGATCGGCGCGGTCGCCGCTGGCGGCCGGGTGGCGCCGCCGGGCGTGGCCGTGGCGCCGTTCGAAACCGCATCCTGACGGGTGCTCGACCGCCCCTTGCGCGGGGTGGTCGAGGTGTTGGGAGCCATGGCGGAGGTCCTCGTGGCGCGCAGAGAATCGGGGGATTTGAGCGCCGACAGCGGGGGGGTGGTGAATTGGTATTTTACCCGTTGTGAAGGACCGGGGGAAGGTACTGGTTCAAAATTGGCGCAAGCAGGCTCGGGCGGCGTCACGGGGGGGTGGGCCGCCTGTGCAAGCTGTCACTCGGGGAGTTCAGGGCTTGCCGGG
>JBOHNC010000306.1:0-4920 GCA_050730415.1 Planctomycetota bacterium | reverse complement strand
GGGTTGCACACGGCGGGCGTTTTGGCGATGCTTTGCACCGGCGCGGCGGGCGCCCGGATCGTCGACCCAAGTGGTAAAGGTTGCCTACGGTTGCGCGAATCTGCGCTACGTTGCAGCGGGGTGCACTACATGGGGTGGGCTGCGGAAAAAATGACCTGGGCGGGAGTCGAACCCACAACCTTCAGCTCCGGAGGCTGACGCTCTATCCAGTTGAGCTACCAGGCCAAATAATCACGCGCGAGCGCGCGCGACGGCCGCAAGTGGAGCATTTGGATCGTTCCACCAACGACCGCAGTTATTGGCGGCCCACCATTTTACCCGCCCCGCGACTTTGCGCGCGCGGAAATGTTTCGTGCGCAACGCTCGCGACACGACTCCTGGACGCTCTGGCTGCCTGCCGAAAAAGGCCGCGGCGCACTCCCGTCGTGTCAGGACTGAATTCGGGGGTGCGGTGAGAAGGCGAAGCCAAGCGTCGGTGTGAGCACCAGCGCACCCAAGTGCCGTTCCCCGCACATCCGCCACATTGAATCTTGACGCGCCACCGACGCGGTATTCGAATCGGTTCGCGTCCAAAGTCAAAATCGGTCGGCGCACATTCGCCCGCGTGCACCGGGCGCAGCTCCCCGCCGGATTATTTTTTCTTCTTCGGGTGCAGCAAATCCCCCAACCCTTGTTCGATTTTTTCCTGCGCGATTTTCTTCAGGACCGCTTCGATCTTCTTCTGCGCCACCTCCATCCCCACCTGGAACAGTAGGTCGGCCACGGCCTTCGGCTGCGTCATTTCCACCTTGGGGTGCGTCAGCGGCCCGCGCCCCCGCACATATAGTTTGCCGTCGGCCAGAAATTGCTTGGCTTTCTCCCGCATTAGCGCCTGCGCGCTCGCAATGTCCGCCGCGGTCAGACGATATTTCGCGTCGGGGATCTGCCGGTTGGCCGCCTCCAGCGCCGATTTGCACGCTTCGTCCACGACCGCATCGAGCACCTTCGCGGGCACCGCGGTGACTTCAAAGGTCACATAGTCCGCCGTGCCGTCGGCGACGTGAATCCGACCGGTGCTCACCACTTCATATCCCGCCAGCGGCCCGCTCGTCGGCTTGAACGGAAACTCAGTGTAGGTCAGCCAGCCCTTTTCGAGCTTGGCGTTTTTGAGCACCTGCGTACCCAGTTCAATCGGCCCCGGCCGCGCCGGCAGGTAGTTCGGGAACACCGCCGCCGCCGCTGAATACAGCGGCCCCAGACAGGGAAACTTGGTGATGTCCTTGATCACGCCTTTTTCCGAAGTCATCGTGATGGTCGGAAAGCTGAGCGAATCGATGGTCGGGTCGAGCGCGTTCGAACCGCTGCCCTCGATGTGGACGTGCATCAAGCCTCCCGCCGCGCCCGGCGAACCGAAGGCGCGCGTCAGGAAGTCGTCGTAGTTCAGCTTGTCTTCGTCGATTTGAATTTTCGGAATATCCGGGTGCGGCCCCGTCAGCCGCACCAGAATGTTTACTTTGGCCGTCCCGCCGTAGATGGTCGCTGTCGGCGGATCGGGCATTTCCAACTGGCCTTGGTCCAGCAGCACCGAACCGGTCAGCGCATCCACCTCGTAGCGGTCATAGTGCAGGTGCCCGAGCTCCACATCCAGGTTGGCGGTCACCGGCTTGATGAAGTCCAGCGCGCCCGGCGCCAGAGCCGCCTGCGCAGGCGGCGGCGGAGCCTGCGCCGGCGCCGACGGAGGCTCCGGCACCCCCAGCGAGCGCAGGCAAGGATCGATCGCGCCGGTCATTTCCGTCAGATACAGCGGTTGTTCGTTGGACACCTTCAAACTCGCGCGCAGTTGCCACGTCGCCAGCGCCTGCAAAAACGAGCCCGCTTCCGGTTTGGCCACCACCTGAAAGCCGGTCAGTCGAATCTGATTCGGGTGCAGCCCGTTCACGGCGAGATCGATTTCCCCGGTTTTCGCGCCGCGCAAATCCCCCGTTACGTTCTTGATGCCCAACGCGATTTGCGTTTTCGGCGCGGTGCTCGGATGCAGCGTCAGATCGGGCGCGGTGAACAACTGGTAGGTGACCGGGTTGAACTTCGGATCGAGGTACGGCGCCACGGGCATCGGCGGAGGCCCGCCCGCCCCATCGGCGCCGGCGCCAGCGCCGGCAGTGCCCAGCCCACCCGTTCCAACAGTTTTTCCCGGCGCCAACCACTTCGTGAGGTCCACGTCGGTCGCGGTCGCCTTCAAATGCAGTTGCCCGGCCGGATGCAGCGCCTGCGCCAGCGGCGCCAGTGCTCCCACCTGCCCGAAATCCACCGCCGTCTCCTGCGTGGCATCGGCTTTCTGCAGCGTCAAAGTCCGCCCCGCGATCCGCCCAATCACCGTCGCGTCCTCGGACAGCGTCAGCGGCCCGAGCACCTGTCGATTGTTCTTGTCCGCCAACCGCAGCGTCAGTTCGTCGCCCGCCAGATGCGCCGTCACGCCAAAGTCCAGCGTCAGTGGCTCCGACCCCGGGTGCGCCGACCGGATCTCATGCAGCACCAGCGGAATGCCCGCCCGCGCCGAAGTCACCTCCAGCTCCTGCATGGCTCCTTCGTTTTTTATCTGCGCGTACAGGTCGTCCAGGTTCATCTCCAACGCACCGGTCGCATCGCCCTTGCCGTCGAAGGTCAGGTTCAGCCGGCAAAACACCGTACCGCCGACGTTGATCGGCGATCCCGGCATGTTCAGCGTGTTGATCAGCAGATTCTGATCCAGCGCCAGCGTCACCGCGTTGTCGTGCGCAAACAGCACCAGTTGGTCCACGTCGATCGGAAAGGCCACCGTCAGCGATCCGCGCGTCTGGAAGGCGAATTCCAGCGGATTGAACGCCGCCGCGTCGTACGGAAAATGCAGCCGCCCAAACACCCCTTCCGCTTGGAATTTTGTCGTCAGCCCCGTCAAACCTTTCAAACTGCCGACACCGGCCGCCCCCGCTGCGCCGCCAGCCCCGCCGCCG
Organism: Planctomycetota bacterium; assembly: GCA_050730415.1. Classification (GTDB taxonomy): domain Bacteria; phylum Planctomycetota; class SZUA-567; order H5-PLA8; family JBOHNC01; genus JBOHNC01. Next base: position 1,951 of record JBOHNC010000306.1, on the reverse strand, counting down.
ATCGCAATCCCCGCCCCCGTCGTGGCCGGCGCGTGGAATGGCTCGATCTGCGATTCGCAGTCAAAGGTGATTGAATCCTCCTTTTTCGCCCCCGTCGCCACATAGTCGCTGGTCGAAGAGTAGGTGAACGCCTGCTGACCGGCTACCAGCGGCCGCAACTGAATCCACGAACGTAGCACCGGCCGCGCCAGTTCGTAGGCCTCCCGCTGCACCGCCAACGACACCCGCTCGTGAAACGCATCCGGCAGTTTCACCAGCGTGAGCTTCTCCGCGGGAGGATTTGCCCCCGTCGGCGCTCCCTGAGCCTTGGATGAGCCGGACGCGCCGGACGCGCCCGCGGCCGCCGACTTGCCCGGCGTTTTCGGAGCGCCCGTCGCGCCCGCTGCCGCCGCCGAGGCCCCACGCGCCTTTTCTGCCGGTCCCGCCGCGCCCGCCGCTCTCGCCACTTCAGTTGCCGGTACACGGCCGATCGTCGAAACCAGGTCGCTCGTGTCCAAATGATACGCCAGCGCCGCGTACTCATTTTTCAAATGCAGATCGCAGCCCACCACCCGCAGCGACTTCAGCGACCGGTCGTCGCCGTTGGTCTTCCACGCGTAGGCCAGCGCCACATTGCCCAACACGTCGAAATCGGTTGGCTTCGGCAACACCGTCACGCCGTTCACCGGCCGGTCCTGGATGTTCCGCAGCCCCAAGTCGAAACCCCACTTCGCTTCCATCTCTCCGGTTTCGCCCAACTGCTGGTTGAGATCCAGCACCGTCGTGTTCAGGACCAACTGCGGATTGGCCGCCGGATCGATCGCGTCGCAGGCCTGCAAAAGCGCCGGCTGACCCGCCAGGTAGCGCCGCGCGCGTTCCATCAGCGGCGCCAGCGGCAGGTGCAGACTCGGCGCCTGCCCCGCCATGAAGGTAGCCGGCGCATCCAACAGGTCGCTGGGTTCCTCCACCGGCGGCGACACCATCCCCACGTGGAAAATCTCCCCGCCGTACGATGCCCGCGCGTCGACGCTCACCTGCTTGTGCGTGCTGTCCACCTGGTCGATGCCGACCATCAGTTGCCCGGCGATCGGCTGGCGCGCCGCGGCCGACAACCCCGAATGCGCCGCATCGATCGGCGCGATCTGCCAGTTCACCGTGAAACTGCCCTTCTGGTTCTGCACATTCCCCCGACCGGTCACGGTCACCGTGTCGTACAGTTGCACTTTCCACAGCGATTTCAGCAGCGGATTGATCCGCTCCACCAGGTCGGCCGGAATTTCCACCAGCTTCATCTGCTGCGCCGTGGCCACCAAATCCTTGAAGGTCCCGTTCTGCCACCCGCTGAACTTCAGGTCCTGAATGCTGCTGACCTCGAACTGATGCCCGCCCAGTTCCAGTGCGACCTGCTCCTTGTTGACGGTCACGTGGTCCAGCGCCAGATTGCTGCTCACCCCCAGCGTCCCGTCGGCGTCGAAACGCACCCCCGCGTCATTCACCGTGTTGTCCGCCGCCAGCGCCACCGTCACGCCTTTCAGTTCGCCGTGCGCGACCACATGCAGGTCCTGCGCCAGCGTGCCGTCCCAGCTCACAGACCCCACTGCCGTGCCCGACTTCAAATTCGTCAGCAGCGCTTTCTGCCCCGCCAACACCACCTGCCCCAGGCAACTGTTCATGAACGACTGCCCATCCACCTCGTAGCTCACCAGCGGATGATTCCAGGCGATGGCCCGCACCGCCGCATGCTTCACCGCCGCATCGGCGCTCTGCAAGCCCGGCAAATCCACGTGCGTCGCGGCCGCCGTCACGTCCACCTTCGCCGTCCGTCCCTGTTTCACGTTGGAAATGCTCAGCGATGCCGCCACCTCCAAGGTCTTGGCCTGCTCGTCGAACGCAATCTTCTGCAAATCCACATGCAGCTTGTCGCCCTCCACCCACGCCGGCGTGGCGCCGCCCGCACTCGAACCGTCCGCAC
>JBOHNC010000305.1:0-22762 GCA_050730415.1 Planctomycetota bacterium | reverse complement strand
GCAGCCAGCGCTGCACGGCGTTCAACAGCGTTTTTTTCTGCCCCACGCACAGCGTCGCCGCGCACCGGCTGCAAATGAAATGCGCATGCCCGTCGCTGTGCTCCTCCTGGTGCGGCGGATGTTCCACGCAGGCGGCGAAGCGGCGCTTGCGATCCGGGAAGGAAACCGTATGCACCAGCCCGTGCGCGACCAGCGCGTCCAGCGCCCGGTACACCGTGACCCGGTCCCGTCCCTTTTTCATCCGCTCGGAAACCTCCGCATGCGTCAGCGGCGCTCGGGTCTCGATCAGCAGCCGGTAGACTTCCAGCCGCGCCCGCGTCGGCCGCAGCCGGTGCGCCTTCAGCGCCGCCGGCGTGGCGCCATGCGGCGCATGGCCTGCCCGCGCCTGCAGCGCATGGCCTACCCGCGCCTGCGCCGCCGCCGCAGAACCCACCTGGCGTCGTCTGACAATTCGTGCGGTCATCGTGATTCCTCCCTAATCTTGGCCTGCCGCACAGCCGTTGCGCGAGCTCGAACGTCGACCAGCAACCTGTTCCTGGCCCTACAAGATCCAATCCTGCGGTGGTGCGAAGGCAGCGCGCCCCTGGGACCGCCGGTGTTCACACCGGCTCTTGGCTCGGCCTGGGACCGCCGGTCTTCAGACCGGCTCCTGGCTTTGTCTTCTCACCGCACCCTTGAATTCAATCTTGACCGGCCACCAGTATGTCCCGGCCTATCCGATTTGCAACCGGGTTGCAGAACTTTTGCAACTGGATTGCAGAACCAGGCGCCAACCGGTTGCCGTCGGCCGCCGACTCCCGTCGCCGGCCGCCTGCCTTTCCCCGCCCGCCGATCCACTACAATAGCTGCTGCCGACGACGCCATCGCGCCGCCGCGCCGCCGCACCCGTTCGAGGATCCGCATCGTGCCTCCGTGCTCCGCTGGGTTTTCCCGCCGCGCCGGCGCCCTTTGGGCCCTCGCGGTCGTCGCCGCCGGCTTCGTCGCCGCCGCAACCGCCGCCGGCTGCGCCCCTCCCCCGGCGGTGCTGCGTCCACCGGAAAATGTCGCCTCCGTCACCGTCGACCAGACCCCCCCGCAGCCCACCGAACCGCCGCCCGTGCCCGCCAACATGCAGCCCTTCGACCGGCCCTGGCTGTACTTCGTCTTTCCCCGCACCCTGGCCGTTCAGGATGCCTTCCACGACGATACCTCCAACAGCTTCACCGTGGCCCTCGCCGCCGCCGCCCCCGACGGCCGGCCGGCCGAGCCGCCGCGGATTCGCGCCCGCCTGATTTTGCTGCCCGGCTTCCCCGCCGACAACCTCGACAGCGCCCTGAACGCTGGCCGCGCCCTGCACGTGACCCCCGGCGATCTGTTCAGTCGCGTCTTCACCGGCCGCCGCTTCGACGACCTGACCACCACTTCCCTCGAACATCCCCCCGGCACTCTCAGCCAGGTCTGGCGAATCGACGGCGCCGAAGCCACCGGGCGCATCAGCGGCTTCATCGCCCGGAGCGGCAACACCGCCGCCTGGGTGTTCTGCCTCTGCGAGCCCGCCCCCGACGCCGCCGACCTGCGCAACGCGCTCCTGGCCGGCCTGGTGCCGCGCCTCGGCGCCGATCTGCAGTTCGACGACCTCGCCACCGACTGGCGCATCGACACCGTGCTCCCGCCCGGCTGGGCCGAACCCGGACCGTCGCAATATTCCCGCCGCTGGGACGCCCCCGGCCACCAGGCTTTTTTCGTCATCACCAACGGCCAGCCGCGCGGCGCGCGCACCTTCCTCACCTGCGGCCCGCAGGACGCCGCCGCCGCCCTGCGCCGGTTCCCCGAAGTCAAAGCCCAGCCCGATGTCAAAATCGCCGCCGCCGCCAGTTTCCTGACCGACCTGTACGCCACCTGCGGCGCCGCCCAGACCGTCGTCCCCACCCAACCGTTGGCCACCACCCTCGGCGCCTGGGTTTTCTACGATCCCATCGCCCGCAAGACCGTTTCGGTGTACTATGCCTACCGCACCCCCGACCAGAAAAAGGCGATCGACATGATGCTCAAACACCTCCACCGCGTCGCCATCCTGCCCGCCCCACCCGCCCCATCCGCCACTCCCGCCACACCACCCGCCAACCCGCCGGAATTCAGCGCCCCATGAGCGACCACCCGCTGCGCAACCTAACCCGCCAGGACATCCCCGCCTGCCAGAAGCTGCGCGATCTGGTCCAGTTCAACCAGACCGACGCCGACTGGGAACTCCTGCTCGACCTCGACGACCAGGGCCTGTTCGGCATTCACGACGGCAACCGCCTCATCGCCACCGTGTCCGCCGTCGCCTTTCCACCGCCGCTCGGCCGCGCCGCGCAGGTCAACCCCTTCGGCTGGGTCGGCATGATGCTCGTCGATCCCGACTATCGCGGCCAGGGCCTAGCCAAACGCCTGATGGCCCACGCCATCAAGCATCTGCAAGTCCACTGCCGCGCGATCGCCGTGAAACTCGACGCCACCCCGGCCGGCAAAAAAGTCTACGACGGCCTGGGCTTCCGCGACCTGTACACGCTCGAACGCATGAGCTACGTGCCGGCCGCGTCTGCGCAGGGCCGCACCGGCGACGATGGCCCCGACCTCCGCCGCGGCGCGGACGACTTCCGCCGCACCCGGCCAATCGACGCCAATGTCGCGCCGGCGATCCTGCACTGGGACAGCCAGGTCTTCGGCGCCGACCGCCGCTTCTGCCTGCTGCGTTGGCAGGCCCGCTGGCCCGCCGTCGCCCGCTGGCTGCCCGATTCCGACGGCCAGCCCTGCGCCTTCGGTCTGGCCCGGCGCGGCGTGCGCGCCGATTCCATCGGCCCGATTCTCGCCCGCGACTGGCCCTCGGCCGAAACCATGCTCGCCGCGATGACCCACGCCGTCCTGCGCGAAACCGATGCCGCGCGCACTATCTACTGCGATGTTCTAACCCGTGAGCCGCAACTGCGCGCGCTCGCCGAACGCTGCGGCTACACCTCGCTCCGGCCGCTCACCCGCCAGGTCCTCGGCGAAGACCTCTCGCCGGACACGCCGCAAATGATCCTCGCCATCGGCGCCCCCGAACTGGGCTGACCGACCCGGACTCCGCCCGCCGACCCATTGAGCCCCGCGGGCTGCCTCGCCGCGCGATTAATATTACAACCCGACCTTCGCATTTCGCCGTTCAAACCGCTATCGGCATAGGTGGCACGGGCCTATGGCCCGTGGAGTAAAATCCGCGGCGAAGCCGCGGTCCGCAACCCCTTCACCCGCAACTCGAAAGAAATTAGCGTTTTAGTGTTAAAGCTTCCGCCGCCTACGCCAGCGGCCGGTACATCGCCTCCACCCGGTTCGGCTGCACCTGCCCGATGCTGCGATCGAACGCCTCCAGCAGCCGCCCCGCCGCGGCGAGGCTGTCGTCGGCCTCCAGCGCATCCACCCACGCCGGCAGTTGCGTCAGCAGCCCCGGCCGCAGGTCGGCCACCGGCATCGCCGCCGCATCGGCGTCGCAGCGACCGGTCAGCACCACTCGCGCCACCAACGCCACCAGTCGCCCCAGATTGCGCCGGCCCTGCTGATCGGGCGCGGCGGCCAGGCCAACGTAGGGGGAGGCCAGCTTCACCCGCGGCGCGTTCGCGTCGCCCAGAAAATACACCCCTTCCAAGAACGCCCCGTCGGTCGGCGCCGGACCGATCGTTCGGGCGTGCTCCAAGAGAAACACCACCCCTTCCAGAAATTTGCGAATCATCGGGATCGCGATGCGCTCGGGCAGCGCCCGCCCCAGCCCGCCATCCACCGGCCGACTCCCGTCGCTCTGCGGCGGCCCCAGGAGCGGCCGCGCCGCGATCGGCAGCCGTTCCACCACGCCCAAACGGCCCGCCGTCTCGATCCACGCCACCACCGGCGCGTAGGCCTCGTGCGAATACATCCGCCGCCACTGCACCGCCTCCCGCCAGGCGCTGTACGTGGCCTCCTGCAAAATCGCCTGCGTGATCGACACGGCCGACAGCACGAACTGCTCGTCACCCGCCGCCGATTCGATCCCCGTCGCGCCGACCGCGCCGTTGCCGGTTCCCTCGAACCGCACCCGCCAACGCGCCACGCTCAGCCGGTCCTGGAAGCGATACCCTGGCAGCGCTTCCACCCGCCGCCAGCCCGAAAACACATCCGGCGGTTTTTCCCCCGACGCCTCGGCCGAACCAGCCCCGGCGCCGGTCATTGTCGTGCGATCCACATACCTGCCACCGCCTACTCCTTGTCCTCACCCTCGTCCTCGTCCTCTTCGTCCTCATCCTCGTCCCATTCGTCGTCGAAATCATCCTCGCCCACGTCGCCGTCGACACCCTCGAGATCCACCTCATCGGCGTTCGCCGCTTCCGATTCCTGGTCGGCTGCGCCGACCGCCTCGCTCTCATCCGCCGCCGGAAGGCCCGCCCCCGCGCCGGATTTCTTTCGCCCGCCCTTCGCCCGGCGCCCGACGAGCGGCTCGGCCGCCGCGGCCGGCTTGATGCCCAGCGCCTCCGCATCCTGCGCCGCGTCGAACTCCACCGCCTCGATCCGTTCCGGCACGCCGCCCGGCTCGGCCGGCCCCAGCGCCTGCACCAGTTTTCCCTGCGCGCCAACCGCGCCGCCCGCCTGGCGTTCCCGCTGCGAGATCCGCTCGTAGCGCGCCCGCATGTTGCGCTGCATGCCGGAAAACGGCGACCGCTTCTCGTCACGGCTGCGCCGCCCGCGCGGATTGCGCGTACTCTGGTAGGGTCCGCCCCGCCCGGTGCGCCCCGCGCGACCGCCCCGACTGCTCCGTCCGCCCCGGCCGCCCCGGCCGCCACCCCCGGCGCTGTTTCTACCCATGATTTGCTCCCTGTCGCTCCGCCGGTATTATAGAGGCGCCCGACGGCGACGATGCGCCGCGGACGCGCGATTCCCGACGACCTGCGCCAGATTCGCTCCGTCCGCCCCACGCGCCGCACCGTCTTTCCGCAGTCGATCGCCACCCGGCCCAACTGGCCCAACCGGCCCACCCGGCGGACCCGGCTCACCCCGCGCGACCGCCCGAACGGAACACATCATGGATCGCTGCTGGGAACATCTCATCGCCAAGGGCTACGGCTACTGCCGCGAAGCCGATGTTGACGGCACCTGCATCCGCATTTTCAACGCCGACCGCGAAATCGCCACCGTCACCTTTCCCCCGCAAACCGATCCCGCCGAAATCCGCAAATACCTCGACGACTTCATCGCCGCACTGCCCGACCTTGCCCAGCAAAGTCTCGCCAGTTCCAACCTCTAGCAGCCGCCCCGTGAACACACCCCCCACCCCACCCTCCACCCCGCCCCCCAATCCGCCGTCTTCCCGCTCCACCCGGCGCCGACCGTCCGCCGCCACGCCCAATGAACCTCCGCCGAGCGACCCCGCCGGCCCCTTCCTCATCTGGGCCATCGACGACGGCCCCTCCCATCTCGAACGCATCGCCCGCACCTTCAACGCCCTGGCCGCGCCCGAAATCGTCCTCGAAACCTGGCTGGACGGCCTGCTCGCTGCCGAAGCCTACGACCGCCGATTGGCCGAAGGCGATCTCTCCGCCCTGCCCCGCGTCGTCTTCATGGACTTCTTCCTCGGCGATGGCCTCGACGGCGGCGCCCTCACCCGACGGATGGTCAACGCCTACAAGAACCGTCCCAAGATCGCCCGCCACGCCCACCGGCCCATCGTGATCGGCCACAGCAGCGTGCCCGATTGCAGCGCCCTCATCGCCGCCCTCGGCGGCGGTTTCTGCCTCGAAAAACGCGGGCTGGCGCCGATTTCCGAACCCATCCGCGCCGCCTTCGACACCCCCGAAAAACGCGCCTACCTCCTGAAACACCGCAAGCCGCTGGCCACCTGACCGACGCGCGGCGCACCGCCCGCCACCGCTCGCACCGCACGCCGCCATTTTCGACTCGCCGCCGCCGTCATTTTCGACCGTGCACCTGGCCGCCTCAGCGCGTACAATCTATTTCCAGGAGCACCCCCGTCACGGGCGGGATTGGGGACGGGGTGCGCCGGCTCACAATCGTGAGCCTTGCAGCAGCGCCGCCAGGAGCGTGTGGCCTTCGCATGAAACAGTGGAAGTGCATCCAATGCGGCAATGTGTTTTCAACCCCGACTGACGCCGAACCCTTTCCGATGACCTGCGATGCCTGCCGGGCCTCGCACAAGCCGGACCTTTCGGCCTATTTGCGGCCCAATGCCATCGCCACTCGCGCCGCCGGCATCAGCGGCCTCACCCCGACCCCCCAGGTATACAGGCCCGCTGCGGCGACCTCCGCCAAAGTCCACACCGCGTCGGTCGCGGACATGATGAAGCGCCCCCGCTCGCACACCAATCTGCCGACCGTGCGCCCCGGCACGCCGCCCACCGGGGCCGCAGCCGAACCGGGCCTGCGTCCCACGCCGCCCGGCGGCGGCCGTCGGCGCTCGACCTCCATCGTCGGCGGCACCGCCCACGACCACCACCACGCCACCGAACCCACCCGCAGCGCGCGCCTGCGCAAAACCAAAACCGTCAATCGCACGTTCATTGCGCTCTTCGTCGCCGCGACCATCCTGGTCGGCGCCGTCGCCGTGATGGTGCTGTTGAACATGGGCCGACCCGCCAAGCCCAAGCCGGCCGCCGACACCGCCACCTCCACCGCCGATCACACTCCGCCGACCACCCCCGTTCCCACCGCGACCCCGCCCGCACCGGCCGCACCGGCCGCACCAATCCAGCCGACGGCGCCCGACAATCCCGCCCAGCCACTCCCTGCGCGAACCCCCGCGCCGCCGCCGACTTCGCCGATGCCGACGACCCCGGTCGTGGCGCCCGCCCTTCCGGTCGCGCCGCCACCCCAGGCGCCGACCCAACCGGGCAAAGTGCTTTTCCGCTGCGAGTGCGCCGCCAATGACGAAGCCGGCGGGCATTGGCGCCGCGTCACCTGCGACCACGAAGGCGACACCTCCCTCTGGACCTGGACCGCACCGGCGGCGAATGCCAGATATCCGTTCTTCTTCTGGGATCCCCGCCAGGATTTCACCACCGCCGTCTACTTCCGAGTTCGCTACCGCGTGACCGGCTCCACCAAGGACCACCTCGCCATCGTGCTCTACTGCAGCGCCGCACAACGGCTCGAAGTCGATCTGCCCACCCCGCCGGACAAAGCGGGCGTCTGGCAAGTGAGCCAGCAATTCATGGCCACGCCGCCGGGAAAAATGCAGCAGGTCGAAATCCGCACCCCCAACGACGCCGATCCCGGCATGACCATCAGCTTCGACTGGATGGAAATCGACGCCGCCGAACCCGCTACGTCCCCCGCCCCAGCGATTCACCCGGCCCAACCCCTGCCGCCCGCCACGCCACCCAACTCACCCACCTCACCCGCGCCCGCCCCCCCGGCGACCGACGCCTCCGGCGCACCGGTCCTCCTGCACCTGAATGCGGACGCCAAAGACCAGGTCAACAGCGCCAAGTGGTACCACGGCCAACTGCTCAATCAAAATGGCCTGACCTTCGCGCGCTGGACGCTCACCGGAACCAAAAAAGGACCGGGGTTGCAATTTGAAAATCAGACCCAGGACATGCTAGCAATCGGCAACAAGGTTCAATTGAAAATCCGGTTGCGCCAGAAAGGCATGAGCGGCAACCTGGGCGTGAAACTCTACGTTCATAACGACCATGCCAGCGAAGCCCAATACGGCCGCGGCGCGGCCGCTCTGCCGCCCGACGGCCAATGGGGCGATGTGGTCCTGACGATCACCGGACAAGGCGGGCCGCTGCGCGACATCGAGTTCCTCGTGCCGGACGACGGACTTGCGCCCGACGCCGCCCTCGACATCGACACCGTCGATGTCGTCACCCCGCCGTAGTTCGCAGCCGCTTCACGGAATCTCAAACCCCAGCCGGTTCACCGCAAACACATACTCCGCCACCGGCTTCCCGCCGATCAGATGTTCCTGGATGATCCGCTCGCACACCGCCTCGGTCACCTGGCGATACCACACCCCCTCCGGGTACACCACCGCGATCGGACCGTCGCGGCAGACGCGGAAACATTTCACCTTGGTGCGATAAATCGACGCCTCCGCCAGCACCGGGCAGACCTGCTTGATCCGCTTCTTCAAATAGTCCCACACGGCCTCGCCGGTCTTTTCCGAGCAGCAATCCGGGCCGCCGCACAGAAAAATGTGCCGTCGAAAGGCCGTCACGCCCATCGTGTCCACGGCCAGTTGCAGCGTGGCGGCGGTCTTTTTCGGTTTCACGGAATCGCCCATGGTGGCTTCGCCCTCGCTGGATTCGCCCTCGCTGGATTCGCCCTCGCTGGATGCGACCGCTTCAGGCCATGACGTTGCGCAGCGTGCCGATGCCCTCGACCGTGGTCTCGACCACGTCGCCGGGCTTCAGAAACCGCGGCGGCTTCTGGTGCTCGCCCACCCCGCCCGGCGTGCCGGTGGAAATGATGTCGCCCGGTTCCAGCGTCATGGCCTCGGTGATGAATTCGATGATCCGCCCGATCGGATGAATCAGGTCCGCGGTGTTGCTCTGCTGGCGCAGTTCGCCGTTGACTTTGCACCGCACCGCCAGGTTCATCGGATCGGCGATTTCATCGTCGGTGACGATCCACGGCCCGAACGGCGCGAAGCCGTCCGGCGATTTGCTGCGGAAAAACTGCTTGTCGTCGCGCTGCGCGTCGCGGCAGGAAAAATCGTTGAAGGTTACATACCCGAGCACATACTTCCGGTAGTCCGCCGCGGCCACCTTGCGCGCCCGCTCGCCGATCACCACGCCCAGTTCCACCTCGTAGTCCGCCTGCTGCGTGTAGCCGGGGATTTTGACCTCCGCAAACGGCCCGTTGGACGCGTTGGGCGCCTTCGAAAACAACATCGGCAGCGGCGGATACGGTTTGTTCTGCTCGTCGGCGTGCGATTTGTAGTTCAGCCCGACGCAGATAATCTGCCCCGGATGCGGCACCGGCGCGGACAGCCGAACCTTGTCGATCGGCGCCAGCAGCCACTCGGGCAGGTGCTCCCGGTCTTTCAGTATTTCCCGCACCTGTTCGATCACACCTTTTTTCAGCAACATCGTCATGTCCGGCGGAATATCCGGATCGAATTCGTGCAGCTTGAACACGAATTTGTCGTCGATGACCAGGCCGGGGTGTTCCAGCCCGCGATCGCCGAAGCTGACCAATTTCATGACGCATCCCTCGTCTCAAAAGTTCGTTGGCCGTTCATTGTAGCGTCAAACCCCACCGCGACCGCTGACAAGCGCCCTCCAAGGTGGCACGGGCTGACCAGCCCGTGTCCAGCGCGTGTCGAACCGGTCTTCGAGCGTCTCCGCTGGAAAGCGCGTTTCGCGCTCTCTTGTCTTGTCTTCTCTTTCTTCTTCTCTAGTGTAGTTAGTCAATCAGATTGCATCTTATCCATTACGGCGCGTGCGCGGCGGATTTTTTCCAGGATGTCTTCGGTTTTCGCGGTCCAGACATAGGGCGCTGGATGGTTGTTGTGATCTTCGATATACTGCATGATCGTTTCCACCAGCACGTCCACGCCGGTAAACGCGCCGCGCCGGATTTGCTTCTCGGTGATTTCGCGGAACCACCGTTCCACCAGGTTGAGCCACGAACTGGCCGTCGGTGTGAAGTGAACATGAAAGCGAGGATGCCGTGACAGCCACGTCTTGACGCGCGGATGTTTGTGCGTCGCGTAGTTATCGACAATCAGATGCAAATCCAAATCGGCGGGTGTCTGCGCGTCGATCAATTTTAAAAACTTGATCCACTCCTGATGCCGGTGCCGCGACATGCAGGTGCCGATCAAGCGGCCCTCGGCCATCTCCAAGGCGGCGAACAGCGTCGTGGTGCCGTAGCGTTTGTAGTCGTGCGTCCGCGTCCCACAGCGTCCTTTTTTGAGCGGTAGGCCCGGCTGCGTTCGATCCAACGCCTGGATCTGGCTCTTTTCATCGACGCACAGCACCAAGGCATGTTCGGGGGGATCGAGATACAACCCCACCACATCGACCAGCTTTTCCACAAACCGCGGGTCGTTGCTGAGTTTGAAGGAGCGCGTCAAATGCGGCTTCAGACCGTTGGCGCGCCAGACGCGCGAAACCATGGACTGGCTGACGCCCAGTTCACGCGCCAGACTGTTGGTGCTCCAGTGGGTCGCGTCTTTGGGCTTGCGCTGTGTGGTGTATTCGACAATCCGGCCCGCCACCGCATCGCGGACGGTGGGCTTGCGCCCGCTGCGCGGGGCATCCTTTTCGATCCCCGCCAAGCCGAGCTTCGCGAACCGCTGCCGCCAGCGGCCGACGATGGTACGCTCCACCGATAACTCGGCGGCGATCTCCTGATTGGTCAGACCGGCGGCGGCCCGCAGCACAATCTCTGCGCGACGCACCAGCCGCGCCTGGGTGGAGCGACCTCGCGACCAGCGGGTGAGCGTCTCACGGTCGTCAGCGGTAAGAGTAATCGGTGGAGCTTTGCGCATGGGTATCATCCTCTTCAAAAGAGGAGATACCGCAAGTCCCATATATGTTGCATCAAATACGACTAACTACACTAGGACGCCGCCTCGCCGCGGTTGCGCTGTTCGTCGGCGCGTGCGTGCTGTTCGATCGCCGCGCGACCCAGATCCCCCGCGTCGGCCGGGCACTGGCGAATGACAAAGTAGATGGCGCCGATATACAGCGCTTCCATCGGCAGGAACATCAGGCCGCCGAAAAACATCCCGGCAATGTCGGCGTTGGCCAGGTCGAACGAGGCGCCGGCGTAGTAGGACAGCGTGCCGGCGATGCAGGTGGCGATCGGGCCGAGCGCCCCAAACAGATGTTCGTTCAAGCCGCGCCGGTAGGCCACCTTCGACAGAAAACGGTAGCTGGCCATGGCCAGCGAAAACAGGAAAATGGGGCCGAGCCACAGCATCGGAAAACCCTCACGCGCGCCCGCCGGGCCCCGCGCCGCCCGGCAGAAGCTCCACCCGGAAGCGACGACCGAGGCCGTCCACAACTTCAGCATGATACTCCAGCCGCACCCCGCTCTCCAGCGGAAAATGCAACACCGTGCCGCCCGGTTCGAGTGGCAACCGCAGGCGCTGCACGTTCGACGCGCCAAGCGCGGCCGCGGCGGCTTCCACCGGTGTGGCCGTGTTCACAGGGGCTGCCGGTGCTTCGCCGGAAGCAGGCGCAGCCAGCGACCCGGCGCGACATTCCAGCAGCAGCAAGGGTTCATCCAGCCTCGCACCGGCGGATGCGATCGCGGCGCGCGGCTCGCGCGTCACCGCCGCGTCGCGCCGGAGCCGCACACCGCGTGCGTTCCGCCGGGTGGTGGCCCTGGGAGCGGCGTCGCCGTCCGGCAGAGGCGTCACACAAAGGTCCCCCGCGGCTGCACGCTGAAACGCCAGCCCGCACACGGCGGCAGCGACCGCACCACCGACCGGATCGGCGCCGCGCCGGTCGAAATCGGTGCAGCCCGCATGCACCAGCCGCGCGGCGCTCAGGTTGATGGCCGCCGGCGACCGGTCGCAGCCGAGAAATCGCCGCCCGGTCCCCGCCGCGGCAACCAGCGTCGTGCCGCTGCCGCAAAAAGGGTCGATCACCAGGTCGCCCGGATCGGAGGCGCAGGCGACGATGCGTTCAAGCAGCGCCAGCGGCTTCTGCGTCGGATAGCCAAACCGCTCGCTGGCCGGCAGGTGCATGGCATCGGGCAGGTCGGTCCAGATCGTGTCCAGCGGCTGCGGCTCGATCAGGCAGCCATCGACGACCTCGAGAAAATACTTGATCCGCAGACGGCCGGTGCGCGTGGTGTAGACGCGATTTTCGGCCCGCAGCCGTGAGATGCTGCGGTCGGTGTAGTCGCCACGCGGAGCGGTCTTGAAGTAGCGGCCGTCGGCATCGCGGTGAAAACCGACCGGTGGGCGGCCGTCCGCGCGCAGCCGGTGCCGGCGCAGTTGCAGCGGCGGATGAAACCGCAGCCCCGGATCGGCCGCATCGCGCACGAAATACAGAATACTGTCGGCGGTGCGGCCCAGATGCCGCGCGCAGGACTTCCGGCCGCGGTTGTCGCCCCGCCGCCAGATGATTTCGTTGCGGAAGTTGGCCGCGCCGAAAATCTCTTCCAATAGCAGCCGCAGGTGCGCACTGGTGCGCCAATCGCAATGCAGAAACAGCGCTCCGTGCGGCGCCAGCAACCGGTGCAGCAGCGTCAGCCGCCGCCGCAGAAAATCCAGATAGGCCGCCAGCGAGGGCCAGGCGTCGGAATAGGCGTCGGCGACCGTCTGCGCGCCGGCCATGCCAAAGCGGTCCCCGGTGCTGAACGGCGGGTCCAGATAGATGAGATCGACTTGCTCCGCGAACCCCGCCGCCAGCCAGCCTTCCAGCACCGCCTGGTTGTCCCCCGCCAACAGCGCCGACCGAAAATCATCGCAACGCCCCGGCCGTGGCGCGGGCATCCGCGCAAGCGCCGCCACTGGAAAATGGGGTGCGGCGGCTGCCGCCTCTCCCCGCGTTGATAGTTGCGTCTTGCCGCCCTCCCGGCTCAGCGGTTAGAATGAACGCCATGAACCGCCCGAGCATTGTACTGCTGAACAAACCCGCTGGCGCCGACCGACGCCACCGGGCCGGCCGTCACCTGCACACGTGCACCCACGGACACGGGGCGCACATAGTGCAATCCGCGCCTCGCTACCCCAGCACCTCCGCACCCGGAACGCACATGTGCGCGTTAGGTTCGTTTTGTATTTCGTTCCGCCGCCCTTCCGCGCCAACCCACCCCAGCGGGTTAGGTTCGTTTTGTATTTCGTTCCGCCGCCCTTCCGCGCCAACCCACCGCACCTGTGCACCCTTAGTTCGTTTGGTTAAACCCCCCACCCCCCGTTTAGTTCGTTTTGTATTTCACCCTTGGCCCCTCCCAGCCCACATTTCCCGCAAGAAACCGACCCCCACCCCGTTTCCCCTAATGAGCGAGCACGGGATGGATCACCGGACAGCGCGGGACGCTCGAAATCAACCGCCACGGGGCGGTCAGGATGCCGTTGCCCATGACGGATCTAACCATCGGAATGACTGGAGGATACGAGGCCCTTCGCGGCCGGCGTTGGGAGTTTGCAGGCGGCCATGCGGGGCTTCTGCCCTGGCGCAAGCGGGGGCCTAGCATGGAGACCCCTGGACCGGCCGCTGCGCCGGCTTCGCCTGACCGGCGCAAAATGACCCGCTTGGACCGCCAATTCCAGGCTTTCGTGGAAGAGCAGGGGTCGACGATCTACCGGTTCGTGCTCCGGCTGGTCGACAACGCGCAGGACGCCGAGGATTTGACGCAGGAGGCGCTGCTCCGGGTGTACCGGACGGCCGAAAAGCTGGATGGCCGGGAGGAAAGCCTGCTGGCGTGGGGTCTGCGGATCGCACGCAATCTGGTGATCGACTACCGCCGGCGCCGCCGGGCGATTCTGACCGAGGGCGAGGTCCTGGATCAGGCCTTTGCAGCTCGCCAGCCCGGCGCGGAGGAAATCTACGATCGCAGCACCAGTGCCAACGCGGTTGCGGAGGCCATCGACGGCCTGCCCCAGCAGTTCCGCGAAGTTCTGGTGTTGCGATATCAGTCGGAATTGAGCTACGAGCAGATCGCGACGGTGCTGGATGTGCCGGTGACAACGGTCGAAACGCGGCTGTTCCGGGCGAAAAAAAGTCTGCGGGCGAGCCTGCAGGCGAAGGGGATCAAGAGTTCCGCCGGGTGATTGTACCGGGCGGGGAAAGGAATCGGCGGCGGGCGGAAACGCGCGGCGCCGGTGAAACGGACCATGAGCGACCTGAAGATCGACTCCGATGAATTGCTCCTGATGCGCCTCCTCGAAGGGCGGCTGACAGGGGCGGAAACCGCGACGCTGCGCGAGCGACTGGCGGCGGAGCCGGCGTTGGCCGCGAAACTGGCAGCGCTGGAAATCGAAAATGAGTTGATCGGCCAGGCGGTCAGCGTTCCCGGCGACGTCGAACTGCCCGAACCGGTGATGATGGCGATCATCGACCAGGCCATGAAGGACCCCAAACGCAAGCCGGCGGAGCGGCGCTGGTGGAAGCCGGTGACGCTGTCGCTGGGTGCGGCGGCGGCCGTGGTGGTGGCGGTACTGACCAGCTTTTTCATCCACATGGAGGATCACGGACGCCTGACCGTGGCCCTGGTGGAACCCAACCACGACGCGGTGATTGAAACCAAGCTCAATCCGGGCGGCCAGGCCCAGGCGGCGGTGATGCTGGCGCGCGGCTCGGAGATTCTGCCCGATTCGGAGCTGGCTTCGGCCGGCGGGAGCGCCTCGCTTTCGATGCTCGAAGGGCTGACGCTGCATTTCGATTCAAACACGCGGGTGAAGTTCCTGGCGATGGAGCCGGGCAAGCGCGCCAGCTTTGAACTGCTGAGCGGTGCCTTGATCGTGGAAAGCCGCGCGACCCCGGGACGCCTCGCGCCGCTGGCGGCAACGGTCCGCACCGCCGACGGCCGGGCCGTGGTTTCGCTCGAGCGGGGCCAGGTGCTGATTCTCCCCGTCGGTGCGGGCCGCGACGGTTCCGCGCGCTACCTGATATATATGTCCGATGGGGCGGGCACCCTGACCGAGGCCGCCGATCATGGCGAGGGCGCCAACACGGTACAGGCTTCCGGAGCGCTGCCGGTGCAACAGAGCCTGAGCGACGGCACGCAGGTGCTTTGGCCGGCCGCGTCGGACGGTGGGCTGGCGCCGGTGCGGACGGTTTCGCGCGATTCGCTCGTGTGCGACCTGATCGGCGGCTGGCAGACGGAGCAACTGCACGCGCCGGGCCGGTGGTGGAATCGCGAATTGCGCTACGACGGGCTGGATCAGGCCTGGCCGCTGGAATGGGCCGAGGAAATCGCCAAGGCGGCCAACGCGCCGAATTTCCTGCTGCAAGCGCAGGCGCTCAGCGACACCTTCGACGCGGACGGGCATTTGGTGAACGATCCGGCGCGCAACGCCGACATCCTGCAGCGCTGGCTGGCGATGTCGGGGACGCTGCAGGACAACCTGCTGCGGGCGCAATTGGATTCGGCGCGCAGTTTGACTTGGGAATTGCTGACGGTGAAAGCCAATCTGCTCGCCTGCCGCGCCGCCGGCGACGCTGGCAATCCGGCGGCGCTGGAACAGCCGCAGCGGCGGCTGAACGCAGCGCTGCGCAGCCTGACGGCGCAGGCGGCGGCCGAGCCGGACAATCTGCGGCTGCAGACCGCCCTGGCCTACCTCCAGATGGAAGGCGACTTCCTGAACGCCTCGCCGCAGCGTGCAGTCGACGAAGCGGCGCGCGACCGCGCGTTCATCCAGCAGTTCCCGAGTTCCCTTGAATGCATGGCCTTGGAATTGCGTCTGGCGCAGTTGGAACCGGCCGGCGATGCGCGCATGCAGCAGTTGAACCTCGCCTGGCAATATTGCCACGCCTTCGACGTGCGGATGCGCGATCGCTGGAAGGATCTGCCGAACGCGCACGTACGGCTGTACCAGATCGAAGCGGCGATCCTGAAGAATCTGGCGCTGGAACTGTACGCGCGGCACAAGCCGGCCCAGGCCGACGAAGTGCTGTGCAGCTTTGACTTCCTGAACCTCGGGCCGCAGGTGGGCGACGACCGTTCGGCACTGGATCGTTCCTTCCATGACCTGTTGGTGACGCAGGCGGCGGACCGGGCGAATGCAGCCACCGCGGCGGGCAATTTGGAAGGCGCGGCGGCGGAGCTCCTGGGCCACCTGCCGGCGGCGCTCCATGCGATGCTGCCGGCCGGCGAGGCGCGCCCAACGACGACCTACACGGCCAGCCACTCGGCGGCCGAATGCTGGGCCGAAGCCTACTGCACCTGGCTGACGGCGGAACATGACATGGCGGGCGTGGCGCTGTTTGCCGGCCGCGCGCGCGACTACCTCCCCGCCGCCGCCGCTCCCGCCGCACCAGTGCCGCCGTCAGCACCGGCACCCGCGCCGACCCCCGCGGCGCCGGCATCCGCGCTCGCGCCATAGCGCAGTTTTCGAATCGGTTCTCAGAAAAGCCAAGTCCGGCTGGCGCGGAAGCCTGTCCTGGTCGACAGGGCCGCAGGCTGGAAGTCTGCACTACAAAAATCAAAACGCTGAATCGTGCCAATGGATTTGGTCGCCCCTTTCGGAGCAAGCCTCAGGGCGCTACCACAGGCGGAGAGGTGTTGGCAACGCCAGCGCGTGGCTGATGTACACCAGTGCCTGCATCGCCAGGGCCGCGCTGAAAAATCCCAATTGCGTCAGGGTTTCTTTCAGGAGCGGCAGGCCGGGCGGCAGCACTTCGGGCGCCTGCAAGCGGAGGCGGCGGGGAACAAGCATGGGAACGGCGGCACAGTAGGCCGTCATTTCCTCGGGGTAGTTGACGTGCAGGCGGTGTTCTTCGAAGGCGACGGTGCGGGCGTAGGTTCCGACCGCCAGCAGCAGGTAGCCCGCCCAGGCAATCGGCGCGGCGCTCAGCAGCACGATCCCCAACGCCGCCAGGGAACTGCCCAGATACAGCGGGTGGCGGCACATCGCGTAGGGTCCGCTGGCGACCAGCCGGTGGCCCTTGGCGCCGGCAATGTGCAGGATGGCGTAGCCGCGCCACAGCAGCCCGCAGCCCAGACAGACCCAGGCGGCGATGGCGACCGCGCGGCCGGCCGAAGAGTCGGCCGTGAAGGGTCGAGCCGAAAACAAGGTGACCGGCACGAGCGCCAGCACGGCGGCCAGCACGATGAGCCGCCGCAGGCGGAACCAGCGCGCGCCGGGGTAGTCGCGGCCCTTCGGCGCGTTCAGCGCCAGCGGTTCGCCGGGCGGCGGCGCGAGGTGCGCCGCGTTGCCCGCGTTCTGCGCAGAATGTGCCGGATCGCCATCGACGGAAGTTCCAGCCGCATCTGGGGGCGTGAGCGCGCCGGGCGCCGGCGGTGCGGCCATCGGCTGACGGTCTGGGGCGCCCTGCGTCATGGAAGGGTTCATCCGGGGATCGTTCACGGCAACGGATCGAACGGCTGGTTTCTATTGTCTTCGAGCTTGCCCGCGCGACCACCGGAAGTCGGGTCCTCACGGCCAGCAGGCGGCCGAAAAAGCACGCGGCAGGCCCCTGGCCGACGGGGAGCGGCAGCTGGCGCGCGGCTGCGGTTCCTTCGTTGCGCCCGATCCACCGGGCGTCTGACGGGCCCATTTAAAGTCTGACGGAAAGTTCCTGCAGGCGGGCATCAGCCAGGCGGCAGATCATGGCGCGTTCGGAGGGGTGAGCCAGGCAGGCTTCGAAGCAGGCCCGGGCCGATTCGACTTCCCCGGCCAGACGATGCCATTCGGCCATCAGGAAAAGCGCCTCGATGACCTGAACGCCGGTGTAGGATTCGGCCGAAGCGAGAAAGGCCGCTGGCGACTGGCGGGCGATCAGGGCGCGCGCGGTGTGGCCCCACAGGTCGGTGATCGGCGCGGCGGCGCGCAGTTCCGCACGGGCGCGCTCGGACGATCCGATCGCGGCCAGCGTCAGCCCGCGCATCAGCCGCAGATAGGACATCAGCAACACCGCGGTGGAGGTGCCGTGGGTGAGGGATCGGTCGGTGGCCGCCAGCAGCCCGTCATGGTCGCCGCTCAGGTGCAGCACCAGCAACGTCCAATCGCGGATCCAATCGGCGTCGGAGCCATGCGTGCCGGCAGCACCGGCGGCGGCGGCGAGCATCTGCCGCGCCTCGGCCAACCGCCCACCGGCGATCAGCAGTTCCGTCTTGAGCAGGTCCACGCGCAACGCGGTGGCCGGGGTGGGTGTCTGGCGCGCCAGCGCGCGGTCGACCACGGGCAGGAGCGGCTCGCTCAGGCCGGTGCGCCACAGGACCAGCAGGCATTCCAGCTCCAGGCTGGATCGGGGCGGCTCAGCTTCGAGCAACGCGGCGGCCTCGCGCCGCAGCGCGGCCAGTCCGCCCGCAGCGGCGGCAGCGTCCAGCAGATCGACGGTGAGTTGGCCGGCTTCCTGCGGCGTGGGATCGAGGTCACGCAGCAGTTCATGGTAGCGCGCCAGCTTTTCATCGGTTTTCGCGGCGCCCAGGGCGGCCACCAGTTCCAGCAGCGCGAACCACATTTCCGTCCCGATTTCATGGGTGCGATGGCGGCTGTAGCCCTGCTTGAGCGCCTGCCAGGCCCAATCAATGTTGCCATCGAGCGAGCCAATCCGAGCCAGGCCCAGCGCGCAATAGTGATCGAAGGCGGTTTCCTCCAGCCGCGCGAAGGCGGTGAAGGCGGTCTGCAGATCACGCAGTTCCACCGAACACAGCCCTGACTTGTAGGCGGCCATCAGGCCCTCCTCGCGGTCAGGATGGCTTTCGGCCAGCTTGGTGTACAGGTCGCTGGCTGCCTGAAACTGCCCGGCGCGGAAAAGCTGATCGGGCAGGGCCAGGGAGGACAGATTGAGCGGCGCACCGCGCGAGAGCAATTCGAAATCGCGCAGTTGGATGTCCCCGCTGTGCGCGGCGATCTGGAGCGCGCCGCCGGTCTGCGGGAAAAGCTCGCGGTAGTCCAGAAATTTCACATCGTCGACGAAAACCCGCAGCGTGTCGCCGGCCAATTCGACGCGCAGCCGATTGTATTGGGCGCGGTGAAGGCGGATGTCGAGTCGCCGCTGCAGGCGGCGGCCGTCGCGGTGGAGCTCAATCGAGGCGCGGCCGGCGATGCCCAGGCGCAATTCGTAGCGCGGCTTGAAGGTACCGGGCGCGGTAAACTCCCCCACCCCCAGCGCGTAGGACCAGGACTGGCTGCGGGAAAGCGGGCGGATGTCCAGCGTGCAGCGAAAATCGCCCAGTGCGGTGGCGGTGCAAGTGAGCTGGTGGCCCTGCTTGAGCACCAGCCCGGCGCCGGCGATGACGCCCTGCGGCGGATCGATCCGCCAACACGGACCGAGCGTGTCGCCGCTGAAAGAATCGGCGCAGACGGGCTTGAGCGGCGGACGGCCCTCGAGATATTCGGTCAGCTCGCGATGCAGTTCGCCGGCGTCGGCGAAACGATCGGCGGGCTTGAGCGCCAGGGCGCGTTCGATGAGGTCGCAAAGCGCCTTGGGGATGCGGTAGGACTGCGGGCGCTGGCGGATCGGGACGATCGCGCCGGCAGTGAGTTTCTGGAAGAGGTCGAAAATTTCCTCGGCGTCGATCGGCAGGCAGCCGGTCACCATTTCGTACATGATCACGCCCAGGGAATAGACATCGCTGGGGGGCGCCAGCTCGACATCGCGCAGGACCTGTTCCGGCGACAGGTAGGCCGGCGTGCCGACGATCTGATGCGCATCGGTCAGGTGCTCGGGGTAGGAAGTCGAATCCATCGGCCGGTCGGCGCCCTGCAAGCGCCGGGTGACCTTGTTTTCGCGGGCCAGAAAATTGCGGGTGACGGTGAGGTGAGTTTTGGTGCAGGCGGCGTGGCGGTCGGCGAGGTCCGGGCGGCGCAGGGTCGCGCTGGCGACGTAGTTCGGATCGATGTCCTTGGCCAGGCCCCAATCGACGACGTAGACTTCGCCGAAATCGGTGACCATGATATTGCCGGGCTTCAGATCGCGGTGGATGACTTCGTTGCGGTGCGCGAAGGCCACTGCCTCCACGGCGCGCTGGAAAATCGCCAGCAGCCGGCGCATGGGGAATCGTTCCTTCATGCTCTCGTCGCCAGCCTGACGGGCCTTCAGGATGTCTTGCAGAGTGTGGCCCTGGAGGTAGCGCATGGTGTAGTAATACCCGTGCGCGGGGTTGTAGTCGACGGCGTAAATCGGAATGATGCCGGGGCTGTCCAGGCGGCCGGTCAACATGGCCTCGGACAGCAGCCGTGCCGACTCCTCGCCGGTCTTGCCCGGATCGGTGTGGACCAGCAGCTTCAGCGCGATTTCACGATTCAGCAGGGGATCGTAGGCGAGGTAGACCGTGCCCATGCCGCCGCGGCCGAGCACGGTCAGCAGTTCGTAGGGGCCGATCTGATCGGGCAGGTGCGGGCCCGGAACCGGCAGCCGGCCGGAAGCGGTATTGCGGGCGGCGGTGTCGAGCAGGATGGTTTTTTCGTTGAGCGGCGTGGCCGGCCCCGCCGGCAGGGTGGCTGGCGAACCCGTCGCGGCAGCGCCGCTTGCGCCTGAAACGGCGCCGGCGGAGCCGTCTGCAGAGGCGGCGGAACCGCGCGCCGTCAGACGCTGACCGCAGCGGGGGCAGAAATCAGCGGACTGCTGGGTGGCCCACCCGCACCATGGACATTGCGTGGCCGGTTTCATGTTCGGATCATTTCCTCCCTTGCACCGACACCGGCGGCGGTCGGCTTCACAGCACGCCCGCCTGAATCAACGCCTGCTGCAGGCCCTCCAGCCGGAAGGGCTTCTGCACGAATGCAGCCACATTCCATTTTTTGACGAGATCGAGCTGGGCGGGATCGGTGTCGGAGGAAATGACCACGACCGGCAGCGCGGCGTACAGTTCGCTTTCGCGCATCACCTGCAGAAAGCCGTGGCCGTCGAGCACGGGCATGTGGAGGTCCAGCAGCACCAGATCGATGGGATTGCTGCGCAGCAATTCGAGCGCCTCCTTGCCGTTGGCGGCCTCGACGATGGTCGAAACCTTCAACTGTGTCAGCAGCCCCTTCAGGATCATGCGGATCATGGTGGAGTCGTCGACGAGCAGAACTTTGGGCATGGTTCGCACCTCCTAAGCCAGGGCCATACAAATCTGCAGCGCGAACTCGCCGATCGATCCGTGAAACACGGTGACCAGCGAGGGCACGCCCGATTTGTGTTGGATGACATGTTCCGTCCCTGTGATCAGGGTCGGGGTCGAAAGGTTGAAGCTGTGCGGCGTCCCGGCCAAGGCGCCCTTGGTGCGGCCGGCGATGATATTGGCCAGTTCGGCCACGCAGTCCTTGACCAGTTCCTCGTCGCCTTCGACCGGCAGGCTGGGAAATATCAACTGCGTGACGCGGATGGCACAGGCGCGCGGGAAACTCAGGACCATCGCACCTTCCGACGCGCCGAAAAGCCCGAGCACCGCCGAAACGTCGCCGAACATTTTGTAGGTCTGCTTCTGGTAGCTCGCGCGAACCTGCAGCTCCACCTGCGCCATTTCCTGGAAGGTCAGGCGGGTGGATTCGACGAAGGGTCCCAGCACCTTGGTCTGGATTTCGGTCAGAATCGGGCGAATGTCGGCGCGCTGGATCAGTTCGCGGAAAACGTTGGCGAAGGGCGAGCCGGCAGGCAATTGGACATGCGCGCCGGCGGCCAGAAGCAGCGCGTGCCCGAGCCGGTCACCGTCGGCGCTGATGGCGACGATGGGCACATCGAGGTAGCGCGTGCATTCGCGGATGCGCTTCAGCTTCGCCGGCGTTTTATCCTCCCCGACGTCGAACACGACCACGCCGAAGGGCACCGCGCTGACGGCGCCCGAGAGCGAGGCAGCCAGCGGCAGGCTGAAAGGTTTATAGCCCTGCTCGACCACGTAGTCGCGGAAGCCGGACATCCAGGGGTCGTCATCGCCGCCCACGCACAGCACGGTGCGCAGCGCGCCCGGCGGCGGAACCGACGGGGCCGATGGACTGGATTGATTCATGAGTGCGGCTCCACGGGGGCTTGAAAAGGACTGGGTCGCCGCAAACGCTGGCGGCTCCAGTCCCGGATGGCGGGGGCGATGGCATCGATCGATGCGATGCGGCCGGCCGCATTGCGCTCGATCGCCACCTTCGGCATGCCGAAGACGACACAACTGGCTTCGTCCTGGACGATCGTTTCGGCGCCTGCGCGGCGCATGGCCAGCAGGCCGTCGGCGCCGTCGGCGCCCATGCCGGTGAGCAACACGCCGCAGGCGGCGGCGCCGTTGACTTCCACCAGCGAGTGAAACAGCACGTCGATCGACGGGCGGTGACGGTTGACCGGAGGGCCGTCGCGCAGATTGACGATGTGGCGCGAACCGACCTGGGTGAGGACGAGGTGCCGGCCGCCGCGCGCCAGCAGCACGCAGCCGGCGCGCAGCACCTCCCCGTCGACGGCCTCGTGGACTTCCATCGCGCAGGCGTCGTTCAGACGCTCGGCGTAGCGCCGCGTGAATCCTTCGGGCATGTGAATGGCCGCCAAAACGCCGGGGCTGTCGGCGGGCAGGCCCATCAGCACCCGCCGCATCGCCTCGGTGCCGCCGGTGGACGCGCCGATCCCGATCACCGGGCCGCCGGTCGCACCCGCCGCACGGTCGGATTTTCCGCCCGGCGTCGGGACCGCGCTGTGACGCGCGGAACGGCGCCGCGCCGGCTGGCTGCGTTCGGGCAGCTTGGCGGTCGCCGCCACTTTGATGTGTTCGATCAGTTCGTCGATGCATTCCACCCGCCCGTTGCGGGCATCGCCGCGCGGCTTGGGCAGCACGTCGATGGCGCCCAGTGCCAGGGCGTCGAGCGCCGCCTGTGCGCCCGGTTCGGCGAGCGAACTGAGCACGATCACCCGCAGAGGATGGTGGGTCATCAGCTTGCGCAGGAAGGTCACGCCGTCCATGCGCGGCATCTCGATGTCGAGGGTGATGACATCCGGTTCCAGCTTCAGAATTTTTTCCCGCGCGATGTAGGCGTCGGCGGCGGTGCCCACCACGACGATCGCCGGATCGCGAATCAGCTCGCGCGCCAGCACCTCCCGCACGACGGCGGAATCGTCGACGACCAGGACGCGGATGCGACCGTCCTTGGGCTGGTTCATCGGATCCGACTCCCGGCGACCGCCTGGCCGCCCCACCTCACCCCACCCGACGGTACACCGTCGGCTGCACGTACTCAAAATCC
>JBOHNC010000304.1:0-2749 GCA_050730415.1 Planctomycetota bacterium | reverse complement strand
GCCCAGACCTGGCTGGCCCAAGGCCTGGCCGCGCTCGAACCCTTCGGCGACGCCGGCGAACCGCTGCGGCTGCTCGCGCGCTTCGTGGTCGAACGCGATCATTGACGCTGCGCCGACTCCTGGACCCGAGATTCAATTCGCCCAGTCGCTTTCGATTTCCTTGCCTTGCGCAGCTTCGGCGTCCCCCTCAGGCACCCGCCGCTTTCGCTGGCACCATTCCTGCGTATCATGGAGCCACCGGTCCCCCTGTTTCCGTGGAGCCCCTCCCATGCAGCTCGGTCTGGCCTATCTGTACACGATTTCGAAGTTCGGCTATCCGCCCTCGATTGAAAACGGCTTCCTCGCCATGAAGGACGCCGCGCAGATGGGCTACAAAAACATCGAACTGGAAGGTCTCTTCAAGGACCACCTGATCGAAGTCCATGCCCGGCGCAAGGAATTCCAGACGCGCATGAAGGACCTCGGCCTGCGCTGCTACAACTTCTGCCCGGTGCTCCCGGAGATGATCGATCCCTCGCCGGCGGTGCGCAAAAAAGCCGCCAAAATCTTCGCGCTCGGAGTCGAAACCGCCGCCTACTTTGGCGCCGACACCGTTCATATCGCCACTTTCGCCCCCAAACTTGAATTCATCGGCGGCCGACCCTACAACCAGGGCGGCTACTCCTTCAAAAAACACTACCGTGTGCGCGTCGATCCCAAATTCAAATGGGAGCCCTTCTGGAAAATCACCGTCGAAGCCGCCCGCACCTCCGCCGACCTCGCCCGCCAGGCCGGCCTCGATGTCATCGTCGAACCGCGCGTCGGCGAAACCATCGCCGGCACCGATTCGCTGCTGCGGCTGATGGACCACGTCGAGCGCGACAACCTGAAAGCCAACTTCGATTTCGCGCACATGCACGCGCAGTTGGAAATTCTGCCGCTGTCGGTCGAAAAACTGGCCGGCAAAATCGGCGGCGTCCACGTCGCCGACAATGACGGCGCCTCGACCGCGCACCTGGCCCTCGGCCACGGCACCATCGACTTCGAAGGCACCTTCAAAGCGCTGATGAAAAACAAATACGACGGCGTGCTCGGCATCGACCTCGGCCTGCTGCCGGACATGGCGCAACAGTGCCGCAACGCCATCGGTTTCATGCACAAACTGGCCAAGCGCGTCGGCTTCACGCTCGACTGACGACCGCCGCGCCGCGTCTCTGCCGAGAGGGCCTTGCTGATGACCACGCCGAGCCCCCCGCCGCTGCCCCCGGCGCCTCACGCGCTCGATGCTTCACCTCCCCTTTTCACCTGCTCGGTGCGACCGGCCTTCGCGGCGGCGCTCGGATCGTTCGCCTACTGGAGCCTGGCCATGGTGGCGGCGACGGTGCTGATCACCATGGTCATCGTCTCGGGCGTGCTGGGCGCGGCCAACCACACCACGCTCCTGGCCATCATAATCGTCGGCGCGCTGATGGCCGGCCTGCAACCGTTCCGGCTTCCCCGTGTTTTCGGCCGCCGCGCCAATCTGGAACTCCAGCCCACCCCGGCCCGTGCGCGGCTCACCGTTCATTTTCTGACCGCCAAGGGCCGGACCGAACACACCGAATGCTTCGAAAACCTGCAACAGGTCCGCTGCGAACGGCGTGACCTGAGCGGCGACCGCTTCGAACTGCGGCTGGCCGCCGTGCAGCCCGACGGCAAAACCGTCGGCCTGTTCACCACCCACGACCGCCGCTTCCGCTACTTCGCCTGGACCGAAGCGCAGTTGCGCGAAGTCGCCGCTGCCGTCAACGCCGCATCGGCCGCGAAAGAAAACGCCGCTTCCGCCCCGCTGCCGGTAGACTGATACCGCCGGCCCGCCGCCTTTCCGGCGCCGCGTCGGCGAATCCCTGTTCTGCCTCGTGGAGTCCTGCCGCGTGAACAAACCGTCCACTCCGCCGCCGGCCGGCGCCGCGCCGATCGACACCGTCATGTTCGACCTCGGCCGCGTCCTGCTGAAAGTCGATACCGAAGCGTTTCTCGACGCCTTCGTCGAACGGTTCAACAAGCCGCGCCATCTGGCCGCCAGCGTCGCGCTCAAGGAAAAATTTCTCTACGACTGGGAAACCGGCCGGCTGTCGCAGGCCGAAGTCCGCGCCTACCTGAACGAAAACCTGGGCCTGAACCTCGCGCCGCAGGAACTGCGCGACTGGATTCTCACCCACGTGCCCGGCGCGGAAGAACTCCCCGGCATGCACGCGCTGGTGCAGGGGCTCAAGCGCGCCGGGTTCCGCGTCATCGGCCTGAGCAACATCGCGCCGCTGACCTTGGCCTACGTCAACCGGCTGTCGCCCGCCGTGCAGGCGCTCGACGAACTCTACGCCTCCTGCGAACTGGAACTCTTCAAGCCCGACCCCGAAATCTACCGCGTGGTGCTGGCCGCCGAAAACAAGCGCCCCGAACAGGTGGTGTTCGTCGATGACCGTCCCGAGAATATCGCCGCCGCCGCCCAACTGGGCCTCGCGGTCGTCCCCGGCGAAGGCCCCGACCGCGTCATCGCCGGCCTCGCCGCGTTGGGCGTCCTCCCCGCCTGATGTGGCACGGGCTGACCAGCCCGTGTCCAGCCCCTGTTCAACAAGTCCGCGCGTTTCCGCTGAAAAGCGCGTTTCGCGCTCTCTCTCCGCCGGGACCGCGGGCGGGCCCGCCCGCTTTTCGTTTCATCCGCCCATTCGGCTCCGGGGGCCGATCCCTTCCTCACAACCGCCCCAAGCCCCGTGGCACGGGTCGCCAGTCC
>JBOHNC010000303.1:0-13610 GCA_050730415.1 Planctomycetota bacterium | reverse complement strand
CGCCGGACGCGGCCGCGCCGCCGCCCACCGCCAGTGCGACCCTGAAAGCGGTCGCGATGGAACTGCTCGAGGACGGCACGGCGGAAAACCGCCACACGGTATTTTTGGACCTCGCCGACAAAACGCTGCTGTTGGCGGCGCTAGAAGTGGCGCAGGGTAACCAGTCGCAGGCCGCGCGCCTGTTGGGACTCAGCCGCCAAGCCGTCCAGATGAAGATGAACAAGTACAGCATTCAGCGCTGAAGGGCCTGGGGATCGTCGGAAGCCACCGGTTCGCCGCGGCGGTACTCAGGATTTGCCGGGCGGAATCGCCCGGATCAAGAACTCATTGAAGAGCGGAGCGGTGAAGGCGATGTCGCCGTGCGCTGGGCTGTAAACCATTCCCTTTTGGATTAACCGGGAACGCACCGGACCGAGTGAGGTGATTTTCTGATGGAGCGCTGCTGCAATCTCGCCGGTTCGACAGGGTCCCGGTCCAAATTCAGCCATGGCCCGCAAGAAGATTCTCTCATTGTGCGTAAGGCGGTCGAATCGGACGCGAAAGAAATTTTTATCGAGATGGGGAATGACCCGCGTTGTCGCTTCCTGAACAGTCTCCAAGGTGATTATGGTGGATTGCGCGAGATTCCAGGCCCAGTAGCCCCACTCCTGAAGGAAATAGGGATACCCCCTGGTCAGACGATAAATGGCGACCAGCGCCTCATGGTCGAATTCGACCCCTGCCGTATGTGCAGGTTCCCAGAGGGCTTTTTCGCTATCCTCCTCGGTCAGCGGGCCGATTTCCGGAAATGCGAAGAGGCGTTCGGCATAGGATTTCGACTCGCCGGCCAAACCCGGTAAAATGGGCAAACCGGCACCCAGCAATAGAACAGGCAATTGTCGCTGCTGCATTTTGTGCATTGCCATAATGAGCGCACCCAGCTCCTTCGCGCTGAAATATTGAATTTCATCGATCAGAAGGGCGACCGCAGTCTTTCGCTCCTGTGCAGCCTCGCCAACTGCCAGGAACAGACTCGGCAGGTCGGCTTCCAAATCACCGCTGTCTGCGGCCCCGACTTCGGGCTCAATATCCAATCCGAAGTCTTGATAATGCAGGTGAACCACACCCAAGAAACTGCGTAGAACACGCAATCCTCTCCGCACCTTATCGCCTGCGCCGGCAGTGCGATCCAACTGGAAAAGCAGGGATCGCAGATGTGGTGCTAGAAGCTGGCCCAACGGTTTGGCTTCGTGAGCTTCCAAGCTCACAGCCTGGTATCCCATCAACCTTGCCTTACGTTCAATTTCATTCAGCAGGACGGTTTTGCCAACACCGCGTAAACCATTGAACAGGAGACTTTTTTCGGGGCGTCCGATCATGATTCGCCCAAGCAAAATACGGGCCTGCTCGAGGATCGGGCCACGACCTACCAATTCCGGTGGAGGCGCGCCAGCACCAGGTGAAAACGGATTTTTAACAGGGTCCATGGGGTCTCCTCACAATGGAATTATAATCATTTTTAATAATTTATAATCACTGTTTATTATAATTGGATCAATTCTGTATAAATCGAGTTCCTGTCCCAATTTAATGTTATAAAATATTTTAATTGAATTAGTTATAATGATATAAATCCATTTCTTCGAGCCAATGGCCATCCAAATCGCTGGAGATTTCGTGGGGTGACCGTCAACTCCGCCATGACAACCTCGTTTGACGGCCGCGTCAACTCAGGTTGCGAATGCACCCCCGTGCAGGCGGAAAAATCGACGAAATCGGCCCAAAATCAGCCCAATGCCATCGTTTTTGCCTCGAAATCCCCTCCGCAATTTATTTTTTCCCGCTGGCACGGGCCTTGTCTAACTGTCCTGTGTCGAAGGGCTGGAAACGGAAACAAGAACCACCAAGCGGAGTCAGAGCCATGAGCCGGAAAGAAGAAACCCAGATGTTCAACGCGATCTACGTCGCCGAAGGGATGGCGATCGATGGCGAAACCGCTGCGGCCGGGACGCCGGAGGATCGCAAGCGGACCGACCGTCCGGCGACCTCCCGGATCGCCCTGGCGGCGACCGTTTCCACGACCCCGACGGCGGCGCCGGTGTCGATGGCGCTGGAGCCGGCGGCGGCGGCGGTGTCCGGCACGGCGATCCGCGCCAAGCTTGAAGGGCCCATGGAAAACCTTTCCAAGCTCTTCAACCTCATGATGGACGACCTCGACGCGCTGCCGATCCTGCAGTCGGAGATGCTCAGCGAACTGAACATGCAGTTGGGCCACGTGCAGCAGATCGTCGCGGGGATGGAGCCGGTCGAAGGCGCCGCCGAAGCCGCCGCCGAAGCCGCGCAGGCGAACGCGCTGTACGACGCGCTGCGCCTCCTGCGCACTCCGATGGCCAACATGGAAGGCCTGCTGAGCCTGATTCTCGACGACCGCGAGGCGCTCCCCCAGCCGGTGGCGCAGATGCTGCTGGTGGCCTACGAGCAGCTCGAAAAGTTCGTCGCCGCGATCGACCGCGCCAGCGAAGCCCTGAACCTGGCCGAAGGCAAAATCGACGTGCGCTACCAGGATAGCGCACTGGAAGCGGTGATCGACCACGCCATCCGCAACGCCCGGGACGAAGGGTTCGATCGCGAACTGGTGTACTCCAACCAGGTCCCGCCCGATGCACTGGCGGAGGTCGACGCCACCAGCAGCCAGTGCCTGGAAGCGCTGATCCGCCATGCGATGCTCGACACCCTGAACGCCGGCGGGGAAGCGCCGATCGGGCTGTTCGTCTACCTGAACGAAGAAAACGGCCAGGCCCAGGTGACGGTGGAACTGCACGAGCAGACGGTGCGAGCCCCGGGCGCGGGCTTTGCAGCGCGCACGCTCGATCAGCAGATCGTCGCCGAAATGACTCAGGCGCTGCGCGGTGAATATCAGCGCACCGCCGGGCCGGACGGCGAAATCGTCGTCACCGCCACGATTCCGGCCGACGCGATCCGCCACGCCGTCGGCGCCGAGGCGCAAGCCGCCGGCGCGAACCAGGCCGCCGCGCCGGCCGCGCCGGCCAACACCTACCAGGGCGCGATGGTGCTCGGGACCGACCGCCAACTGGCGCGGGTGATCGAAGAAGCGGTGGCCAATCGGCTGCTGATCCAGCGCGCGTCAGACTTCGACCACATGCTGGCCGAGATCGAAAAAGCCTACCTGCCCACGTTGTTCCTCGACGCCGACCTCCTGAAGGACCTGAACGCCGACCAGCGCGACCGGCTGACCACCGCCGCCGAGCAGGTGACCCACCTGTACGTCTTGCAGCACGCCGAAGCCGAAGTGGACGCGGCCGGCGCGCTCTTCCCGGTGGTCTGGGACGACGACCTGCTGGCGATCACCGGCATGCTGGAACACCCCTTCCAGGCCGGCACGACGCAGGAGAACCTGGTGCTGGTGACCGGCGATGCGGCGACCGAAATCCGCCCCTGGCGCAAACTGCTGTCCTCGACCGGCCACGGATTGCTGTGGTGGCCGGCGGCGCGGCCGATCGAAGCGGAGCGCTTCCCCCAGACCATCGGCGGGATCGTCGTGCTGGCCGAATCGACCCGGGTGCTGACGGCGGCGAACTGGAATGCGCTGACCGCCCTGCAAGTGCGCGACCGCCGCGTGCTGGTGCTGACCGGCAACGGCACCTGCCAGCTGCCCTCCGCCCGCGGCTGGGACATTTACCGTCCGAACCCGAACGTCTGCGACGACACCCTGCGCCGCTACATCCTGTTCAACTCCCCGCACCGTCAGCAGCCGCGCGTGGCGGTGATCGAGGACGACATCCTGATGCGCAAACTGCTGGCTTCGACGGTGGAAGACCAGGCGCAGATCGTCGAAATGGGCTCGGTCCGCGAGGCGCTGGAAAAACTGCGGACGATGTCCTTCGACGTGATCCTGCTCGATCTCTTCCTGCCCGACGGCAGCGGCCTGAAGATCCTGGACGCGATCCGCAACGATCCGTGCCTGAAGAAGGCCCGCAACACCCCGATCCTGTCGCTGACCGGTTCGAGCGACCTGACGGTGAACAAGGAAGCGCTGGATCGCGGCGCCTGCGAAGTCCTGGTCAAGCCGGTCCCGATGCAGGTGCTGCGCCAGAAGATCGCGCTGCTGACCCGCCAGAACCGCAGCACGCGGATTTCCGGGCCGGTCTCGATCCCGGCCGAAAAGCCGGCGGCGGTGGCGGCGGCGGCCAAGCCCGCGCCGGCGAGCCGTCCGGGGGCGAGCAAAATCATCAATCTGCGGGCGCTCAAGGCCCACGACGCGAAGACCGGCAACGGCGCGGCCGCTCAGGCCTAAGCAGCCTACCAGCCCGCCCCGAACCTCCGCGGTTCCTCCAGCCCGGCCGGCGGCATCCACCGCCGGCCTTTTTATTTGGTTTCCCTGGGAGCACCGGTCATCAGACCGGCTGCTTCGTCCAAACCGTGAATTCGGCTCCGGGAAAAACGAAGGATGAGGCGTGAAGCCTGAAGGATGAAGGGCGGAAGGGGAAAGGGTGAAGAAGGCGCGAAGAAGTCACAGGACGCCGGAGGTTTTCTCTTCGTCCCGGCAGGGACGGTCCCAAGAAATGTAGCCCAGCACGAAGCGAGGCAAAGCCGAGCGCCGTGCTGGGAATCGATGGACCCACGCAGCGCGGAGTCCCGGAAGGGACGGCAGAATCGGCAGGATGAAATCCTGAAGGATGAAGGAAACTCAAACCCAAATTCAAATGCGCTCGCCCCGTGGGAGCGCCGCGCTCCAGCGCGCATTCTCCTATGAAAAATAGCCTGGAACGCACGTGCCAAGCGCGGTTTGCGACCGCTGTCAAACACAGTTGGCAGGTTCAGACGCCAAAGCTCGAAAACGCCGCCTCCAGAGGGAAAAACCCTCGCAAATCGCTCCATTTTTTTCCGCGCGGCCTTTGGCACGGTCCTTGTATTACCTCCTTATGAGAAAACGATCCGCGGCCGACGCCGCCCACCAGGAGACCCGCCATGAAAGCCACGAAACTCGCCACCTTCCTCGCCGCCGCCGCCGTGACCGCCTTCGGTGCACTGCACGCCGCGCAGCAGCCGACGGTGGACGAGCAGGTCCTCCTCGAGCGCATCAACCGCGCCCGCCTGCACCAGGCCGACGAGCAGAAACGGCTGGGCATCGACTTCCAGACCGGCATGACCCAGGCGGTCCAGGCCGACCTGCCGCCGCTCATCTGGAGCGCCGGCTTGCAGAGCGCCTCCGTCGCGCACGACGCCGACATGTGGGCCAACGGCTACTACGGCCACGTGAACTCCACCGGCCAGGCGCCCTTCGCGCAGGTCCAGGATGTGGATTCGAGCTTCTTCGCGGTGGGGCAGAATCTCGGCGCCGGCCGCCAGTACGCCACGGCCGACGCGGTGTACAGCGGCTGGATGGTCGACGCCGGCGAAATCGGCTGCGGCCACCGCGCCAACATGCTCTACCCGACCCTCAACGCCTTCGGCGCCGCGGTCTCCAGCAAATACGGCAGCTACTACGGCACCTACTGGACCGCCGACTTCGGCGTCACCACCGCGACTACCCCCTATGTCACCGGCGTGATCTTCCGCGACCTGAACGCCAACGGCCAGTACGACGCCGCCGAAGGCCAGGCGCACTGGAAAGTCCGGCTGATCGCGCAGTCGCCCGATGAATCGGCCCAGGACGCGGGCTCCTCCGCGAACGCCGGCAACAGCGCCGACGCACCGGCCTGGACCGACGCCTACGACACCGGCGGATACGCGCTGCCGGTTGCCGCCGCCGGCGACTACACCGTCGAAGCGATGGCCCCGGACGGCACGATCTACGACGCCACCGTCGGCGTGGACAGCGAAAACGTGAAGGTGGACTTCGAACTGAATCACGCCACCCCCGAAGGCGCCGCGACCCAGCCCGGCGCCGCCTCCGGCTCGCCGGTCGCCGCCACCGTCCCCTCCAGCCTGAACGCCGTGGCCGTCAGCAGCTCGGGCCAGAAATCCGGCTGCGAACTGAACTGCGGCAGCTCGAACGGCTGGAATCTGCTGGCCATGATGGGCGTGCTGTTCGCGGCGCTGATCGGTCTGCGGATTCGCAACTGCTGAAGTCTGCCGGGCCGGGCGCAGCCCGACCCGGAACCCGCGGCCCGTCGCCGCAGGTGCGTTGGATGTCGAATCGAAACCCTGGAAACGAAAACAGAAAAAAGGAGACGAGCCATGAGCCACCCGACCGTTCCGATCCTGATCGCGGATCGCGACGCAGCAGGAGCCCAGCAACTGGCCGCCCAGTTGGCGACCCAAGGCTACGAGGTTGAAGTGGTCGCCGACGGCCAGCAGGCGCTCAGTTGCCTGAGCCGCCGCCGGTTCGCGGCGGTGGTCGTGGACGTGCACCTGCCCATCGTCGGCGGCATCGACGTGACGCGGATGGCGCGCGAAACCGAAGCGAACAGCGGCCGCTACACGCCGATCGTCGGAGTGATCGAGCCCGGCGACGGCCTGACCCGCCGCAGCCTGACCGCCCTGGGCATGGACCACGTGCTGCTGCAACCGCTGGCGGCGGAGGATCTCACGCAGGTGTTGGGGCGGCTGGTCTCCCGTGCGGAAGCCCAGGCTCCGACGAATCCGGAAACCCATCGCGAGGACGCTTCGATGTCGACGGAAAATCTACCGGCGGGGTGTG
Organism: Planctomycetota bacterium; assembly: GCA_050730415.1. Lineage (GTDB taxonomy): Bacteria > Planctomycetota > SZUA-567 > H5-PLA8 > JBOHNC01 > JBOHNC01. The sequence goes on along the minus strand of JBOHNC010000303.1, from coordinate 6,967 downwards.
CGCAAACCCCCAACGCCGCAGTCGGCACGCCCAAGATCGAAAACTGCCTGGACGATGGGAAGCTGGCGGAGTTCCTCGAAGGGGACCCGAAGCTGTTCGTCGAAATGGTCGATCTGCTGCTCGAGGAATACCCCAAGCGCATGACGCAGATCGCGCAGGCGATCGACGGGCAGGACGCCCCGTCGCTCGAACGCGGCGCGCACAGCCTGAAGGGCGCGCTGTCGTATTTCTGCCAATCGGTGGTGATCGAAAAGTTGCAGGCGCTCGAGAACTGCGGCCACGACCGGAATTTTGCCGACGCCGCCCCGCTGAGCTCCTGCCTTGAAGGCGCCTATCCGCGGCTGGCGCGGGAGCTGATCGCCCGCCGCCCGGTGACCTCCGCCGCCTGAGAAACCCCGCCCGCCGCCTTCTCGCTCCTGGGAGCGCCACGTGCCGACACGGCTTCTTCGTCCGATCCGTGAATTCGGCTCCGGAAGTCTACCCATTCCCTCGCCCGCCCGAGGCATTGTGGCATCGGTCGCTGACCGATGCAAAAAAAGTGCGAGCGAAGCTCGCGCAGCATTTCCGTTCTTGCGCGCTGCCGCGCGCACCCTGGGAGCGCCACGTGCCGACACGGCTTCTTCGTCCCAACCGCGCATTCGGCTCTGCGCCCCACCCGTCCCCGCCCATCCCGTCCCCGCCGCCCCCCCGCCGCCCCGTCGCGCCGCCAAATTTTTAGAGACACCCGCCGCGCCTTGTGTATCGTATGAGGAGCAGCCGGGGTTTTGCGCCGGCTGCTAGGCAAACGGTCGAGGGCCGATATAAGTATGAGTAGGGATCGGGCGGCGGATTTTCCGAAGTCGGCCCGGCTGCGGACGCAGCGCGAATTCGACCGGGTGCATCGGCTGGGCCTGAAGATTCACGCCCGCTATTTCCTGGCGCGAGTGGCGTTGCGCGACTCGGCCCCGGCGGATCGCCGGTCGGCCGAGCCCCTGGCAGCGGATTCGCGGCTGGGGCTTCGGGTCGCCAAACGGCATGGCAATGCCGTCCAGCGCAACCGGATCAAACGGCTGTTGCGGGAAGGGTTTCGACGCGTGCGCAGGGACTGGGCCTGCGCCGCAGACGTGGTGTTGATTCCGAAGACGCACAGTTGGGATGCGCTGAAGCTGGCCGATTTACAGGACGACTTCGCGCGGCTGGAACGCCAGATTCGGCGTCTGGCGCGGGAAACGCAGGCTGCGCCGTCCCAGCGCGAACCGATGGACGGAGCGGAAAGGGAGCCGAGCCGGCAAACATGAAATTCCTCGGCCTGTGGCTGATCCGCGCCTACCAACGCTTCATTTCGCCCCTCTACGGCCCGGTCTGCAAGTACAGCCCGTCGTGCTCGCACTACACCTACCAATCGATCGCGCGCCACGGCTTCGTCGCCGGCTGCGTGATGGGCTTCCTGCGCATCTGCCGCTGCAACCCCTGGGCGCTCGGCGGCCCCGACCCCGTGCCGCAGAAAATCCGCTGGACCTGGCGCGGCCCGGTGCGCGCCGGCCCGCCGCCGCTGTACGATTTCGGCGCCATCTGGGCCGCCCACGGCTGCGCCGGCCATGACCACGCCGCGCCGACCGTGGTCGTGCTGCACTCCGCTTCCACCGCCCGCGCCGCGTCTGAACCCGCGACGCCTGTCCCGTCCGACCGCCAGAGAATCGCCCCGTGAGCCACCCCCCCTACGATCCCCCGCCACCCTCCAATTCGAAGACGAAGATGGTCGACCTGACCATGCTCATGTCGGCGCTGGCGTTGGCCTTGGGCATTTTCGCTTGGTACACCTGGATCAATCCGTGGATCCAAAAAACCACCGCACCGCCGCCGGTGCAGCAGGCGCCCAGCCTGGTCACCGCGCCGATCACCAGCGGCTCGTCGAACGGCGGCGCCACCCCGACGCCGGGCGCCCCCACAAACGGGTCCACCGGCACCGCCGGCTCGCCCGGCACTCCGCCCGTGGCCGGACCGGCGGGTGGGCCGGTGGTGGAAGGACCGGCCGGCGGGCCGGCGGAGCCCACCGCAACCGATCTGACCGCCGATCTGGACGCCGGCGCGCCGCAGCGCGACATCCCGGTGGAAGTCCAGACCGGGCGGATCGATGCCGTCGTCAGCACGCTCGGCGGCGCGCTGCGCTCCTACAACATCGCCGAACCGCGCCCGCTGCCGGGCGACGACCCGCGCCTGACGCTGCTCGACGCGCTGGAGCGCAAATCCCCGGACGACCCCAATCTCTACGACCGCATGTCGCTGTCGGTGTCCGAGGTCCGCTACAAATTTTCCGCCCAGGACGATTGGACCATCATCCCCAACTTCCAACTGCGCACCTACCGCGTGGTGCCGTTCAACGGCCAGGCCGTTGAAGACGGCGTCTACAAAGGGCTGCCGGCCAAAATCGTGACGCTGGAAACCCGCACGCCGCTGTTCACCCTGCAACGCAAATTCGTCTTCTTCCGCAACCAGCCGGACCCGAAGGCCCCCGGCCATCCGACCCAGCGCGACCACCTCGACAGCGAAATCTCCATCACCTCCACCGCCGGCAAGGAAATGTGGGTTTCCTACAAAATGAGCGGCCCGGCCGGGATTCTGCCCGACGGCCCCAAGTCCGAACCGGTCTCGCGCTACAACCTGAGCATGGGCCGGGTTTTTTCCATGACCGAAACCAAGGGCGCCTTCGACACCCGCAAACTGACCCAGGCCGATCTGCTGGGATACGAAAAAGCCAAAAGCACCGACAACCTTACTTCCGGCGATCTGAATCTCTGGACCGGCGTGCAGGACCGCTTTTTCTGCTCCGTCCTGATCCCCTACGACCCGCGCCAGGACCCCCAGCACCCCGACTGGCAGTACACCTTCTACGCCGACCCGATCCACACCAATTGGCTGTACCATGACCCCACGGGCCGCAATCTGCGCTACGGCGGCGATGCCAAAATGCCGGTGCTCGAATCGGAAACCGGCGTGATCCGCGAACGCAGCCTGGAGAACGGCAAAACCGCCACCGACGCCTACGCACTGTATGTCGGCCCGCTCTGGAACTCCTATCTGAAACACTACGATCCGCTGCTGACGCAGAAACCCGCCGGCCTCAAGGCCGATCAGACCCTGGAACTGGACCAGAACATCGAATATTCGCGGTTCAGTTGGCTGGACTATCTTTCGCGCGGCCTGGTCTGGTTCCTCGACGGCCTGCACTGGCTGACCGGTTCGTTCGGCCTGTCGGTGATCCTGATGACGGTGATGATCAAGATGCTGATGTTCCCGCTGTCCAAGCGCACCGTGGTCTCGATGGAAAAAATGAAACTGCTGCAGCCGTACATGGCGGCGCTGAAAAAACTCTACGAAGGCAAGGACGACCAGGCCTCCAAACAGAAAATGTCGCAGGAAATGATGGCCCTGTACCGCATGAACAAGGCCTCGCCCTTCGGCAGTTGCATGCCCATGTTCTTCACGCTCTGGATCTTCCTGGCCCTGTACGATTCCTTCTGGGCCAACTACTCGATGCGCCACGTCGGCTTCCTGGGCATCATCCAGGACATGTGCGAACCGGACCACACCTTCCCGATTTACCTGGATCACATCGCGAGCTTCATGACGCACTGGTTCAACCTGCTGCCGTTTTTGTACCTGGGGTTGAACTACCTGCAGTTGGCTTTCGCGCCGCAGCCGGGCACCGCCGACGCCAACGCGGGGCAGATGAAATTCGTGACCAAGCTGATGCCGCTGTTCATGCTGTACATTTTTTACTCGGCGCCGTCGGGCCTGGTGCTGTACTTCGACGTGTCGATGGCCTACGGGCTGGCCGAGAACTTCCTGATCCGCAAATTCCTGTACAAACCGACGCCGGTCGAAGCACCGGCGCACTTGAAAAAAATGGTCGAAAAATTGGCGGCCGAAAAGCGCCAGACAGCGCAGGCCGGCGGTCTGAGCGTTGCGGCGCAAGGGTAGGACCAGCATGAAACAGGGCTTCGGCGCGTGGGTGCTGACCGGTTGGATCGCCCTGGCCAGCCTGTGCGGCAGCACCGCCGGCTGCGGCGGCCGCTGGCACGAAAAGCGGCCCGCCACCCCCGCCGGCGACCCCGCCGCCACCCCCGATCCCGCCGATACGGGCGCTGCCGCCGCCGGTTCGCAGGCCTCCGACCAACCGCTGCCCCCGGGCGCCTCCCAGCCGCCCGACTGGTATATTTCCAACCGCGATCGATTTCACCGGCTGTTCCGCTGCAAAGGCCGCGTGCTGGTGTCTCCCGGCGGCACGATGGCCGTGGTGGCGACTCTCCTGCCGGCCACCCCAAACGGCTCGCACGGCGCCGCGCCCACACCGCCCCCGCCGCCCGCGCCGCCAGGCCGATCGTATCGCTACTGTGTCGTGAACCTCGCCGATTTTTCCACCGTATTCGGCGTCGCCGACCCCACCCTGCGCGCGCTCGATGCGGCCGCGCCGGACGCGCCGGTCGAAGTCCGCGTGGACGACAACGGGCAGCTGCTGTTCCGCACCGGCGTTGCACGCGACCCGCAGGCGGCGGAAAATATCGGCGGCGACCTGACCGGGCCGATCGCGGCGCATGACTGGCTGCGCTACCTCCCCGCCACCGGCCACGCCAAACCGCTGCAGGACGGCCTGCACATCAAATTTCTCTCGCGCAATCTGGCTTTCGGCTTCGGCGCCTCCCAAGACGAACCCGGCGTCTGGAACCTCTACGATTTTCAGAACGTGCAGACCGGCCATGTGATCGGCGCGATGCCGGTGGTCGCTCCCCAGGACGAACCCGACTTCAATCCGGTCGCCGGCCCGACGCGGTTGGTCGGCGTCGGAGACACCGGCGTGCTGGCCTGCGCCAACGGCAGTTTTCTGGGCGCCGACGGCAGCCTGATTCCCCGCCTCGACGGCCAGGGGCCCTGGGCAGGCGGCTTTCTGCGTTTCCAGACCACCCCCGATGGACCCATGGCCGACACGCTTGAATCTCCGCCGGCCCAACTGCCCCTGCCCAGTCAGATGCAACAGGTCTGGTTCGGCACCGGCCGCATCATCACCTTCGACGGCGCCGCCTTTCAGGTGCTCGATCGCTACGCGCCCACGGCCTACCGTGTGCTGCCGCTGCCCTGGGTTCCCGGCGCGGCGCCGGTGGATCGCGCCGCGGCGGATCTAACCCCGGCGCCGGATTTGTCCTACGGCCTGCCCGGTGTCCCACCGCCTGCTGCGCCCAATCCGCCCCCGCCAAGCGGCTCGGCGGCACCCGCCAACCCGGGCAATCCCACCGCGCCGGCGCCGGGAACCACACCTGTGCCTGCGCCTGCGCCTGCACCTGCACCTGCACCCGTACCCGACGCCCCGCCCGCGCCGAACCCGCCAGGCCCCACCTACGCCCCGCCCGCCGATGCCGCTTCGGCCGACGCGGCGCGTGCGGCCGCGAACGCGCGCGTGCGGCTGTACAGCTTCGCAGTCAATTCGGAGGACGCCCTGGTGATGATCGAAACCGCGCCCGACGGCACGGAACTCTCGACGCTGTACCGCTGGGAGGTGCTGAAGTAGGTGGCCGACGCAGAAAAAACGCTGGACCTCGACGCCAACGCCACCACCCGGCTGTGCCCGGAAGCCTGGCAGGCGATGCAGCCGTGGCTCGGCGCCGAATACGGCAATCCCTCCAGCGTCCATGACCTCGGCCGCCGCGCGCGCAAGGCGCTCGAAGCGGCGCGCGCGCAGACGGCGGCGGCGGTGAACTGCCACCCCGACGAAGTGTTCTTTTTTTCCTCGGCCACCGAAGCGACCAACGCGCTGATCCAATCGGCGCTGCATGCGGCCGGCGGCGCAGCCGGCGACGAACGCCACCCCGCCGCCCCGCCGCGCGTGCTCAGTTCGCCCGCGGAACATGAATGCGTGCTGAAACCGCTCGAACGCCTGGCGGCGGCGCAGCAAATCGCCCTGACGCTGATCGGCCTCGATGGCGCCGGGCAGTTGGAGATGAAGGCGCTCGATGCCGCCCTGCTCCCGCATGCTGATGCCGCCGCCGCCGCGCCAACTGCGGCACCGGCACCGGCGCCGGCACCGGCCGGCCGGTGGGCCCTGGCCAGTTTCATGCACGCCAACAACGAGACCGGCGTGGTGACCGATGTGGGAGCCCTCGCCGGACTTTTCGGCCCGCGCGGCATTCCCTTCCACTGCGACGGCGTGCAGAGCCTCGGCAAGCTGCCGCTGGATTTCCACCGGCTGGGGATGGACTACCTGACGCTGGCCCCGCACAAATGCGGCGGGCCCAAAGGCGTGGGAATTCTGGTCGCGCGGCGGACGGCCGCCCTCGAACCGTGGATCGTCGGCGGCCCGCAGGAGGCCGGCATTCGCGGCGGCACCGAAAACGTGGCCGCCATCGTGGGCGCCGGCGCGGCCCTGGCGGTGGCGGCCGCGCGGCAGGCGGCCCGAGCGCCGGCCTGGGCGGTGCTGCGCGATCGGCTGGAAGCCCAGATTCTGGCCGGGCTGCCGGGCGCCCAAGTCTGGGGCGCCGCCGCCGCGCGCGTGGCCAACACCACCTTCCTTTCGGTGCCCGGGATCGAAGCCGAAGCCGCCCTGATGCGCCTGTCGCAGCGCGGCCTGTACGCCGCCAGCGGCGCGGCGTGTTCCTCGAGCCGCCCCGAACCGTCCCATGTGCTCCTGGCGATGGGCGCGACCCAGGCGGAAGCGCGCGGCGCGATCCGTTTCAGCCTGCCGCCGGCGCTGGCCGACCTCGCCCCGGCCGACGCGATGCGGGACATTCGCGCGGCAGCGGATACCATCGTGGAGACGCTGCGGCGGCTGCACGCGGAAACGCCGCCGGCCGCGACCGGCGGAACAACCCACGCCGCCGACGGCAACCGGGAAAGGACAGCATGAACGGGCGGGGACGGAAACACCCAACGGCGGCGCACGCGCCGGCAACGGCAACGCGCGCCCTGGCGACGGCGCTGGCCGCGCTGGCGCTGGCCG